>MNVA01000008.1 GCA_001871325.1 Ignavibacteria bacterium CG1_02_37_35 | reverse complement strand
TGTAGCCCATCAAGTCCAGATGCCTCCACTGTCTTTCCGGGCGATAATCATAAATTGGACAGATTTCACCTGTCCCTTTACATACCCCTTCTTTTTTCAAGTATCTTATTTTTAAATGGATATTTTGCTGAAGATCTTCGTATTGAACTTCATAGACTTCCCATTCTTCCGGGAGATGTAATAAACGCGTAAATAATTCTTTTGTTTCCATATCCCTAATTTATCATTTTCACACTATTAACGGTAGAACCATTTATTTTATGGTTTTGGATTAGGTATTGCCAACGGTAAATATTGGGATTCAAACATACAACAATGGAATTTAAAGGAACAGGACAAGCATAACTTTTTCTTTTTTTATTCAAATATCTATTTAGGATGTGGACTAAATATCTTTGATTTCATGCATATAAATTCTTCAATTGTGTTTGAACCGATTAATTCTGGAGGTGTCATTAATCCAGGGGGGTTTGGTTTTAATCATTTATTAATGTTTAAAATTACAGTCGGTACTATAATATTCTAACACAAAACATGACCTCTTTAATTGGTAAAGAGTCCCAGCAGAGGCGGAGAAACAAGAGAAAAGTAATTTTTTAAATAATGAGTACTATTAAATAAATGAGGTTTTATATGAAAAGGGTATCTCAATTAGCCATCGTTTTAATCTGCATGTTGTTTAACGTAGAAACTTTGTTAGCGCAATGGACTCAGACTAACGGTCCATACGGTGGGACGATAAATTGTATCATCTCGGATACTTCTAATCTTTATATCGGTACGAATAAGGGGGGAGTTTTTCTCTCTACCGATGACGGATTAAGTTGGACCGCTCTTAATAACGGTCTTACAAACCCTACCATTAATGCACTTGCTTTTTCAGGGCAAAATCTTGTGGCAGGTACGGAAGGAGGCGGAGTTTTTCTGTCGGAAAATAAAGGTTTAACATGGACAGCAGTTAGTTTTCCTATCCCTTATGTAACAGCATTTACTTCACTCGGGAATAATCTATTTGCGGCAACCTGGGACGGTATTTACCTTTCTAAAGACAACGGCGTTACATGGGCTTTTTCGGGTCTGTGGAATACTTATGTTTCATCTTTGTCAACGGATGGATTAAACATCTTAGCAGGAACACATAGATTAGGTTTGTTCATATCTTCAGACACCTGTAAAACTTGGATTGCTTCTGATTCCGGAATGTCTTCGTCTTCAAAATGGGTGAACACTATTTTAATAGATTCAGCGGGCATCTTTGCAGGTACCAATGAAGGGGTATCATTATCTAAAGGGCATCTCTAAAAACCTTCAAGGTTTATCTTTACCATATTTTGTTATGTTAAAATTTTATCGAACTTAGCTAAAATAAAAACCTTGAAGGTTTCTTAGCAAGATTTTAGAGGTGCCCTAAAGACAACGGAATTAGCTGGGAAACTACCGGATTGTCCAATTTACGGGTTCTCGCTCTGGCTAAAACCAAAACCAACCTTGCTGCCGGTACAAATGAAGGTGTATTTTTATCCGGCGATAACGGGATTAACTGGCAAAAATCTAACGGTGGTTTGACTTCCCTTCGAATTAAAGCTTTAAAAACCGAAAGGGAAAAACTTTTGGCAGGTACATACGGAGGGGGTGTTTGTGTTTCTGATGATAACGGTTTAAACTGGATCGCATCGAATAACGGTTTGACAAACACTTTTGTTACTACACTTACTGCCAAAGATAATTCAATTTATGCAGGGACATATGGACAAGGTTTATTTCTATCAAACAATCGCGGAGAAAACTGGGCTGTGCTTGACAGCGGATTATCAATCCCT
The DNA here is from genome assembly GCA_001871325.1 of Ignavibacteria bacterium CG1_02_37_35. Taxonomy (GTDB): domain Bacteria; phylum Bacteroidota; class Ignavibacteria; order Ignavibacteriales; family Ignavibacteriaceae; genus UBA1563. Next base: position 38,700 of record MNVA01000008.1, on the reverse strand, counting down.
TACGTTCGTTCACTTGTAATTTCAGATTCTTTCCTCTTAGCTGGCACCGGTCAAGATCATCCTTTGTCTGATGGTGGAGTATTTCGTTCAATTAATAATGGCAAAAACTGGACACGTGTTACCCAAAGTGAAGCAAATAAAACAATCTTCTGTTTTGCCAGGAGGGATACAATTATTTTTGCAGGCAGTTGGTATGGGAAGGTTTTATCCTCCTCAAATAACGGTGTAGATTGGAGTATAAAAAGTATAACCAACGGCAGTGCCCCGGTAAGAGCATTGGCTCTTATTGATAGCAATCTTTACGCGGCTACCGATGCGCAGGGAATATTCCTATCCACGGATTATGGAAGCTCATGGACTGCTGTAAATTTGGGATTGACGAATAAAGAGGTCATTGCGCTTGCCTATGTTGGCACAACTATCTTCGCCGGAACGACGGGCGACGGTATATTTCGTTCAACCAATAACGGTACGAACTGGTTGACTGTAAATAATGGGCTTTCTAATAAAGACGTTCGATGTCTCACTTTTATTGGTGAATATTTATTTGCAGGTACCAGTTCCGGTAGTATTTTTGTTTCAACGGATTATGGAACGAATTGGACTGATGTGGACGCAAATCTACCGAATGCTGATGTTTGGGCAATTACCGCTATTGGTTCTGATGTATTTGCCGGGACTTATGGTTCAGGTGTTATTTGGCAACGACCACTTTCAGAAATGGTTACTTCGATTAATGAACCGGTACCAAATAATCCGTTTACCTTCATAGTAAGACAAAATTACCCCAATCCATTTAATCCGAAGACGATAATAAGTTATTCCATTCCCGAACAAAGTAACGTTACAATAATAATTTATGATGCGTTAGGAAGAGAAGTTGCAAACTTGATAAATGAAGAAAAACAACCGGGAAGTTATGAAGTAGAATTTGAGTCGGCAGTTGGCAATCAACAGTTGGCAAGCGGGATATATTTTTATCAACTTCGTGCCGGTGAATTTATACAAACGAAGAAGATGGTGTTGTTGAGGTGAAGAGTTTATAAATCCTCTACGAGGATTTAAGATTGCATGAGATTTTTTTTTACCTGCCTACCGGCAGACAAGCAATAGTATGGCCTCTACGAGGTCAAAATTAAAACATCGTAGTGGATCAATTAAAGTAGAGCGAGAGTGGAAATCTATAAATTATTTTTACAGCAGTGATGCATTTTAACATAACACGTTGACAGGTGCTCATCAAAAATTAGGAAAATACAGACATGGACAAAAGCATTCCCGGTACAACCGACGACTTACGGACGAAACGGTTCTACCATGGTACACGGACTGAACCGATGCCGGGAGATCTGATCAAGTCCGGCAATCCTCTGGACGTCGGTGGTGGGGACGAGATAACAACCTATGTTTACCTGACTCCCAATTTGGATGCGGCGATTTGGGAGGCAGAAATTGCGGTCGGCGAAGATCAGGCAAGAGTTTATATAGTAGAACTGATCGGAGAAGTCGAGGATATCTCTAACCAGACAGACTGGAAGTCTCCGGGTCATCCCTGGATGTCATTTCGTTCCCGAGAGCCGTTGAAGGTTATTGGCGAGATCACGGAGTGGACTCTTTACCATGGCACACGCGCTGATCTAAAACCGGGAGATCTTATCAAGCCGGGACTTACTCCTAACTTTGGCAATAAAGTTAGGAGAACAACCTACGTCTATCTTACCCGCACATTGGATGCAGCTACATGGGGAGCGGAGTTAGCCGCCGGTGATGGTCCGGGCAGAATTTACATTGTGGAACCGACCGGCGTGATAGAAGATGACCCCAATTTGACGGATAAGAAATTTCGTGGTAATCCGACGAAGTCATTCCGCTCCCGTGAGCCGCTACGGGTTACAAGTGAAATCATTGATTGGCATGGGCACTCACCCGAAGCGCTCAAAGCCATGCAGGATGCCCTTGAACAACTTGAGCAACTTGGTGTTGAGCCTATTGATGACTGAACGAAATAAATAATTAATATGGCAGTGTTGGATTTTAACAACATGTTCCGCAAGGTGTGAAATACATCGCTATTTCACACAACTTATGAAACAGTAACTTTTGTAGAAAAGGAATTATATCTGTACATTGTATCTGTACAATAAAAAGGTTGTTGATATGTCAATTAGTTTAACTTATACCCAGGCGCGAGCTAATCTTGCAAAATTATTAGATGAGGTTTCGCTCAATAAGGAAGTGATAATTATTAATCGTAAAAATGCTGAAAATGTAGCTTTGGTCTCCGAAAGTGAACTGTCCGGTATTTTAGAGACAGCGCATCTCCTGCGTTCACCAAAAAATGCACAACGTTTATTAAAAGCATTATTAGAAGTTCAGAATGAGAAAAATACCCCACAGTCCTTAGAAGACCTAAAAAAGGAATTCGGTCTTGAAAATTAAATCGTCAAAAGAGCGGTTAAGCATATTTCACAATGATTTTAGAGAAGACTTGGCGCATTGGATAAAAGTAGATCGTAAAGTTGCGTTGCGAGTTTTGGATTTGGTTGAGGCAATTATGCGAAATCCTTTTGAAGGAATGGGTAAACCGGAACCGCTCCGCTATCTGGGTAGTGGTGTTTGGTCTAGGAGATTAACGCAAGAACATCGCATTGTTTATGTTGTTGGCGATGACAAAATCAATTTTCTTCAATGCAAATATCATTATTAGAAGAAGTATAACTTAAACCAGAGGCGGGTGAACAAGAGAAAAATAAATTGTTAAATAATTTGGTAGTGTTGGATTTTAACATAACACACCATTATAAACTAAAATATTGAAATTGTAATATGAAAACATCTTTATTTATGATAGCTCTTTTGTTATTCGTAGGTTGCGATAAATCTGTTGAACCTATTAGAGAATACTATTCAGAAATAAAAGGTATTGTAGTTGTTGGTAATAATACAGAATTACTTGATAGTGTTTTAGTTGGATTTAAAAATCTAAGTATTCCAGATAGTCTAATTTTTATCGGAGATTCTATTTCTATAAATATATTAAATGACCCCAAAAACTTATCTCCTTTTACGGCACCATTTATGTTTTCAGTTAATGGACAGTTTCAATTTGGTTTTGCTTTTGCAGCTAAACCTCCTATACATTATGATCAAATGTTTGCTTATAAACCGGGGAAAAAACTTTGGAGATTTGATTCGAATAAAGATACCGTATTTCACTTAAACGCAAATCTTGATTCTATTATGATTAGAATGTTGATTAAATGATTCAAATGAAAATAGTATTTTATATTTTTTGCTTCATCTTAACTACTTTTAATTAGCTAATGGATGGTGTAAAAGCCACACTTCTCAGCTTTGGACATATAACTAATCTGCTTTACAAAATGAAGACAGTTCGTTAGCGAAATAAAAATTTTCTCCATATTTTTACATCAAGGGTGAAGGATTACCCTTTTTTATTCAACTTAGAAATCCAATTATACTTGAAATACATAATTCTCATATCTCTTTTTCTTTTTTATGCTTTCTTTCAATATCAAGAGAAGCAAACAAGCGCTGTTGGTGATATAATCGACAGCACAGCCGTTAAAGTAAATGTTGATGATTCGAGTAGAAGTAAAATTAAACAAGTGGCAAAAGTATTCTCTTCCTATTCAATCAAAGTTTCTTTAGATGTTCAAAAGAAGCTGCTCAAAGCTTCACAGATCATTAAGTGGAAAAATCCATCTACCATTCCAACCTCTGAACTTTATTTTCATCTTTACCCGAATGCTTTCGGCAACAAGCGAACAGAATTTTTAAGTGGGAGAAGAATCCCCGGCAATTCCCATTCTCATATTAATATCAATAAATTAACAGTAAACGGTAAACCAAAATCATTAAATTATTCTTCCAGCAGAACAGGTAATCGTTTTGATAGTACGGTTGCCAAAATCGATATAGATCAACCGGTAAATCAGTATGATTCGCTTGAAATTGCGTTTGAGTATGAGGTAAAAATTCCCAAAGCTTACAGCCGATTCGGGTACGATGCGAACGAAATATTTTTCTTCTTAGCGCAGTGGTTTCCCAAATTAGGAGTGTATGAAAATGGAAGCCTGCCTGGCACAGCGGGGTGGGTTTGCGACCCTTATTATCCTTTCACGGAATTCTATGCAGATTTCTCCAACTACTCGCTTGAAATAACCATTCCAAATAGTTTCAAACTTGCCTCTTCCGGTGAAGTGATAAGTAAAAAAGTCGAATCGAAGAACACAACGTATAAAGTAGTTCAAAATAATATTCATGATTTTGCCTGGCTTGCCGCTAAAGATGTTCTGGATTTTACCGATACAATCAAACGGAAAGATCATTCGGAAGTTACTGTTCATTACATTCTTCAAACTACAAATGAGGGGAGTCGAAATAGAGTTTCTACAGCTGTAAACAATGCTTTTAATTTCTTTGAAAAAAATATCGGAACGTATCCATACAGAACGCTAACGGTTATAGACGCACCAACAAAAGCCGGAATGATCCGCGCAATGGAGTATCCCGCGCTTTTCACTTTTTCCAAAGATTATTTTTCTCCGGAGTTTACCAAAGATTTAGATGAAGTTATTCTTCATGAATTCTCTCATCAATATTTTTATGGTATCCTCGCCAATAATGAATCAACCGAAGCCTGGCTTGATGAAGGGTTTGCTGAATACATTTCTCAAAAAATATTGCAAAAAAAATATGGACAAAGATTCGCTTCGTTTAAGCTTTTCGGTTATCTGCCGGTAACCGGGATGGAACTTCTTGCGATCGAAAGGATTCCCTTTATTTATACGCTTACACAAATTCCCAAACCGTTTGAAGCTGATTTGATGGCTGCATACTACTCATATGCAACATTTGGAACGTTGAGCGATACAAGTTTCCGTTTGTTGAACAGGAGGGTCTATCAATCAGTTTCGTACGCAAAGGGAGCGCTGTTCCTTTTTACGTTGGAAAAATATCTTGGCGAAAAGAAACTACTATTTGTTTTGAGGCAATACTTTAATCAGTACAAATTTAAACATCCAACAGCGAGTGATTTTTTTGCAGCGCTAAGAAAGTTCAGTCATCAAAATATCGAGTGGCTTATAACAGATTTTTATGAAAAGTCCTACACGTGTGATTACAAAATACTTGGGATTGATGTTTCCCCTGAACGGCATCGAGCTGAAATTGTTATTGTGAGGGATGGAGAAGCAGTTGTACCGCTGGAAATTGATCTTTACACCGATATGGACACTATAAAAACTTTTTGGAATGGTAAAGAAAAAATTAAGCGATTCACCTTTAACACAAGAAATACTATTATCGCTGCGGAGATTGATCCTCAGCGAAAAAATTTATTCGATCTCAATTTTGCAAACAACTCGTATACAATGAAAACGCAATACAGCGGCGCTCTTTATATTTCCACGCGATGGTTCTTCTGGGTGCAAAACTTGCTGATGATCTTCGGAGGATTGTCTTGAACCTTTCGATAAAAGAAATTCTTGTGAATGGTTCACGTTTGGTTTTTGCTCACCGGAAATTTGTTCTCCTTTTCTGGATCACTAATATCGTTTTTGCGTTTGCTTTATCTCTTCCTTTATTTTCAGTACTTCAGCATGGTTTAGCGAACTCTCTTATAAATAGTAATCTCAGTCTGGGCTTTGATTATCTCTGGTATGTGCAGTTTCGTCATATCTATAGAAACTCACTTGATGCAATACCTATTCTTCTGTATGCTTTTGCCGGTGTGTATGTTCTTGTACAGCTTTTCTATTTGGGTGGGTTGTTGTCGGTTTATACCAACTCAAAAAAAAATCACGTTGTTGATTTCTTTTACGGAAGCGTAAAATATTTTATTAGATTTCTGAAAATTGCTGTTGTTGTTGGAGCGCTTTACTTTGCAGCAATCAGTATTAACGTTCTGATAGATTATGGGATCAAACAAATCTTTTTAGAAAAAGAGAATGCTGCCGTTGAATTTGCAGTGCAGATATTCCGTTATCTCTTCTTTCTTCTTCTCATTAGTATCATTAACATTATTTCAGATTATACGAAAATTGCGATCGTGGTAATTGATTCAACAAAATTGTTCCGATCGCTCTACAAATCTTTCCAGTTCATCAAAAAGAATTTTGTTAAAGTGATGACGGTTTATTTTATCATGTTGGTATTTGTGGCGATTGGCGCGACAATTTATAATGTCGTTGACAGTTTCCTTCCCAAAAAGCCGGTTTACTTCCTCCTTCTTACCTTTCTAATTCAGCAGTTGTTAATTATATTTCGGGTGCTCATCAGGATGTACTTTTATTCCACAGAGTTATTAATTTTTACCGACGGCGAAGCCCAAACGGTTTCGCCCGCTTTTGAAGAAATTAGTTAAGGAAGACTGTTATGGCGATTTTGCCAATTACTCTTTACGGAGATAAAATATTAAGGAAAAAAGCGATCCGCATTTCAAAAGTTGATGCGAAGATCCTTACCTTAATTAATGATATGTTTGAAACAATGCGAAACGCCGATGGAATGGGCTTGGCGGCTAATCAGGTTGGCAGCCATAAATCTATTTTTATCTACGATTTATCTTCAGTAAAAGGATTTGAAAAAACAAAACCTATGGTTTTCATAAACCCCAAAATTGTCGAATACTCTGCAGAGACTACAGTGATGGAAGAAGGTTGCCTGAGTTTACCCGGTATTCGTGCAAAAGTTGAAAGACCGGTAGGAATAAAACTTCTTTATCAAGATTTAGATCTGAATGATCACATACTTGAAGATGATGATTTACTTGCCCGCGTTATCCAGCATGAGTACGACCATTTACAAGCAACATTTTTTACCGACCGCCTCGATGACGAGGGGAAAAAGATGGTGAAAAAACCTCTTCAAAAAATTGTTTCGAGAAAAGTTGAGATCGAATATCCGATTACGGATAAAGGGACAATGTAATTCTTTATGAAAATAATTTTTTTCGGAACACCCGCTTTTGCGATTCCATCACTTCAAATTATTCTCGATCATAGACATGAAGTTGCTGCCGTTGTTACTGCACCGGATAAACCGAGAGGGCGGGGAAAGCAGGTTTCTTTTACGCCTATTAAAGCATTTGCTCTTGAACATTCCATAAAAGCTCTTCAACCGGAAAATCTAAAAGATGAAAACTTTATTTCGGAGTTAGAAGAATTAAATGCCGATCTTTTTGTTATAGTGGCGTTCCGGATTTTGCCGAAGAAAATATTTTCGATGCCGAAATTCGGATCATTTAATTTGCATGGTTCGCTTCTTCCTAAGTTTCGCGGAGCCGCACCGATACAATGGGCATTAATAAAAGGCGAGAAAACAACAGGCGTAACAACTTTTGCTCTTGCGGAAAAAGTTGATACCGGGAATGTTTATTTAAAAAAAGAAATTCCGATTGAAGATGAAGATAATTTCGGTTCTCTTCATGATAAATTAAGTTCACTCGGAAGTCAAGCCGTTATCGAAACAGTTAAAATGATTGCCTTGCAATCCCCCCAGATGCGGGATCAACTACTTCCGCAGGATAATTCAGCGGCGACACCGGCTCCTAAAATAACCAAAGAGCTTTGTGCGATTAACTGGGCGTGGGATGCAGTTGAGATTCATAATTTAGTACGTGGACTTTCGCCTTTCCCGGCAGCCTTTTTCGTCCATCAGCAAAAAACATATAAAGTTTATAAAACTAAAGTCGTTGAGCGAAATCTTGCACCGGGAGAAATTCAAGAAACTCCGGCAGAGTTGATATTTGGCTGTGGAAATAATTCATTGAGCATTTTGGAAATCCAGCAGGAAGGAAAGAAACGTTTGAAGATTGAAGAGTTTTTGAGAGGGTACAGGTTTAACAAGTGAAGGATAATAATGAGTTTGGTAGAAATCTAATTGTGCGGATTTTGTTAAGTAGAAAGAATGTTTGAAAGAATGGATGAATGAAAAAAATCAATTGATTTATTTTATCGAAAGATCATTCAGCCATGCAATCATTCATCCATTCAAGCTGCATTGATCGATAGACTATTTACTTGTTCGATTATATGTTTGAAAATAATGAATTAGAAATTTACTACTGGTTTTTATTATTACGTTTATAAAAAGAGGATTTCATGGATTATAAGAATAATATTTTAGAGGCGATTGGTAATACACCGTTGATAAAGTTGAACAAGATAAATAAAGGTTTGAAGCCGTTAATCTTAGCGAAACTTGAATCGGTGAATCCCGGCGGCAGCGTTAAAGACCGCATCGGTATTGCAATGCTTGATGACGCTGTTAACCGCGGAGTTATCAAACCCGGCGGAACGGTTGTGGAAGCGACAAGCGGAAATACCGGAATTGGTTTAGCGTTAGCTGCGGCAATCCGCGGCTTTCAATCTGTCTTTGTTGTTACCGATAAAGTTAGTTCGGAAAAAATTAATTATTTAAAGGCGCTCGGTGCGCAGGTAATTGTTTGTCCGAACGCAGTGAAACATGATAGTCCTGATTATTATGTTAATGTGGCGCGTAAAATTGCAGCGGAAACGCCAAACGCATTATTCATGTATCAATACGCGAATCCGGCAAATCCGAAAGCGCACTACGAAACGACCGGTCCTGAAATTTGGAAACAAACTGACGGAAAAATCACTCACTTTGTTGCGGGAATTGGCACTGGCGGAACAATAAGCGGTGTTGGAAGATATTTAAAAGAAAAAAATCCGAATATTAAAATTATCGGCGCTGATCCGGTCGGTTCTATTTTAAAAGAATATAAAAAAGATGGAAAGCTTCGTGAAGGTGTTCCTTATTTAGTTGAAGGCATTGGTCAGGATTGCATCCCTGAGAATATTGATTTTCCCGTTATAGATGAAATAATTAATGTCTCTGATTTCGATTCATTTTCTGTTTCACGTGCTTTAACAAAAGAAGAAGGAATTTTCTGCGGAGGCAGTACAGGAACGATTGCAAAAGCTGCTTTAGAAATCGCAAAAGATTTACCTGAAGATGCGGTTATCGTTTTTATTGTTTGCGATACCGGTGAAAGATATTTAAGTAAAATGCACAGCGAAGAATGGCTAAAAGAAAAGCGGCTGTTAAATCGGGAGATGAAATCGTTGAGAGATTTATCCAACGCAAAGAAAAATGGTCCGGTAAAAAATTTGGTTTTTTTGCAAGCGAAAGATAAAGTTCGCCATGCTATAGAAGTCCTTAACACAAATGGCTTCTCGCAAATTCCGGTAATTGAAAATGGACAATCGGTCGGCAGTATTCGCGAAGCAAAAGTTATGGCAAGTTTGGTTGATAACCATACGTTGCTTGATGCTACAGTAGAAGAGGTAATGGGTTCTTCATTTCCTTCGCTTGATGAAAAAACTGATCTTCAAATTGTAAAGAAACATTTGGCGGAATCTCCCGCTGTTTTAGTTTTGGAATTCGGAAGAATCATTGACATTGTTACGCGGTACGATATAATCGAATACGCTTCATCATTATAAAATTTGAAAGGTACAATATGGGATTTTCAACAGATGCAATTCATGCAGGACAAAAAGCCGATTTAGAGACCGGTGCAGTTATTACTCCGGTTTATTTAACCTCAACGTATCATCAACCCGAACTTGGCGTGCACAAAGGGTATGAATATGGACGGACACATAATTTAACACGCGCGGCGCTGGAAGCAAACATCGCAACACTTGAAAAAGGAAAATACGGAATTGCATTTGCTTCAGGTCTTGCTGCAATCAATTCTTTGATGGCATTGCTGAAATGCGGCGACCATGTAATTGTTACCGATAACGTTTACGGCGGAACCTACCGCTTGTTTGAATTAATCATGACCGATTTTGGAATATCTTTTTCGTGGGTTGATACTTCCACTGTGAAAAATATTGAAGCGGAAATAAAGCCAAACACAAAAATGGTCTATGTTGAGACGCCGACAAATCCGATGTTAACATTAACCGATCTAAAAGCAGTCGCAAATCTTTGTAAAGAAAAAAATCTCATCAGCGTAGTTGATAACACCTTTATGAGCCCGTATTTTCAGCGTCCAATTGAGTTTGGGATTGATATCGTTCTGCACAGCACAACAAAATATTTAAACGGACATAGTGATATTATTGGTGGAATTGTAGTAACCGGAAATGAAAAAATTCAAGAACGGTTACGCTACATTCAAAATGCTGCGGGAGCGGTTCCATCGCCATTTGACTGCTGGTTGACGCTGCGTTCAACAAAAACTCTCGCGGTGAGAATGGATCGGCATAATGCCAACGCAATGAAAATTGCAAAATATTTAACGCAGCACCCCAAAGTAAAAAAAGTTTTTTATCCCGGATTGACGGAACATCCGCAGCACGAACTTGCAAAAAAACAAATGTCCGGCTTCGGCGGAATGATCTCCGTTGAGTTTGACACTTTTGAAACCGCAAAACAATTTTTGAATAATGCAAAAGTTTTTACGCTTGCAGAAAGTCTCGGCGGAGTTGAAAGTCTTTTATGCCATCCTGTTTCGATGACCCATGCATCTGTTCCAAAAGAAAAAAGAGAAAAATTCGGTTTAACGGAAAAACTTGTCCGCTTCTCTGTGGGTATTGAAGATGTTGAAGATTTAATTGCAGATATTGAGCAGGCAATTAAATAAATCTATAACCAATGAACCTTCAAGAAAATTATAATTTACAAAAGAAGAATACCTTCGGATTAAGGTTATTCGCTAAATACTTTTGCGAAGTTTTTTCTATAACTGAACTGAAAAAGGTTCTCGAACAGTTTAAAGGTGAAAAAATTTTACTTCTCGGCAGCGGAAGCAATATTCTGTTTACAAAAAACTTTGACGGGTTAGTGCTTCAATTCAATCAAAAAGGGATCTATAAAATAGAGGAAGATAGAGATTCTGTTCTGTTAGAAGTTTTTGCTGGCGAATTGTGGGATGACTTTGTTTCTTATTGTGTGGGGAATAATTTTTATGGAGTTGAAAATTTATCATTGATCCCGGGAACCGTTGGAGCCGCGCCAATTCAGAATATCGGAGCCTATGGACAAGAAGTGAAGGATACTTTCTTTGCGTTAAATGGAATTTATTTAACAGATAGTTCTGAAAAAACATTCATCAAACACGATTGTAATTTCGGATACCGAACAACTATTTTCAAAAATGAATTAAAGAATAAATTCATCATCACATCCGTTCTTTTTAGATTACAGAAAAATTTTGAATTGAACACTCATTATGGTTCAATAGAACAAGAGTTGAAAAGTATCGGGAAGAAAAATCCCACGCTGGCAGACATTCGCAATATTGTGATAAAAATTCGGAATGATAAACTTCCCGATCCAAAAGTACTTGGCAATTCCGGGAGCTTTTTCAAGAATCCCGAAATAGAAAAAAATCATTATGCAAAATTAAAAGCAGGATTCCCATCACTTAAAGGATTTCCCACTTCAGAAGATACGATCAAAATTCCCGCAGGCTGGTTAATTGAACAGTGCGGCTGGAAAGGAAAGAGAACCGGTAATGTCGGAGTCCACGAACATCAAGCGCTTGTGCTTGTTAATTATGGAAAAGCGGATGGAAACGAAGTTCTTCAACTTTCTCAGAAAATCAAAGAAGACGTTTATCAAAAGTTTGAAATTCAATTAGAAGAAGAAGTCAATATCGTGTGACAAAACTTTTTTTACCTGTCCCATTTTCCGTAAATTTCATCATCATAATTGAGAAAAAGAGAACCGATTGTTAAAGTTCGTTTTAGAAGCGCAAGAGAATAAAGCAAGAGCAGGATATTTTAATACCGCGCATGGAGTTGTACAGACTCCTATTTTTATGCCGGTCGGCACACAAGGAACGGTGAAAGCTGTTAATCCAATTCAACTTGTTGATGATATTAAAGCGCAAATAATTTTAGGGAATACGTATCATCTTTATCTGCGCCCGGGAACTGCTATCATAGAAGAAGCTGGCGGCTTGCACAAATTTATGAATTGGCAAAGACCAATTCTTACCGATAGCGGAGGTTTTCAAGTATTTAGTTTGTCAGAATTGCGCAAATTAAAAAAAGATGGCGTTGAATTCCGTTCGCATCTTGATGGCTCAAAACATTTTTTTACTCCCGAAAAGGTAATTGGAATTCAACGTATGATCGGTTCCGACATCATGATGGTTTTGGATGAATGCACTCCGTTTCCGTGTGATTATGAGTATGCAAAGAAGTCAAAAGAATTAACTTCAGCCTGGGCTGTTTCGAATAAAGAAGCTTTTGAAAACACGAAACCGCTTTACGTGCATGAGCAATATCTTTTCGGAATTGTTCAAGGCAGCGTTTACAAAGATTTACGTGAAGAATCTGCTTCCGATTTAACCAAATTGAACTTTGACGGTTACGCCATCGGCGGATTAGCAGTTGGAGAACCGACAGAAACTATGTACGAATTAGTTAATTTTACGACCGATTTAATGCCGGAACAAAAACCCCGTTATTTAATGGGAGTTGGCAGACCGGAAAATATTCTTGAAGGTATTGAGCGCGGCATTGATATGTTTGACTGCGTGATGCCGACCCGGAATGCCCGGAACTCGTATTTGTTTACGTCAAACGGTATTCTTTCAATGAGGAACAACAAATACAAGAGTGATTTTTCCCCGGTTGATGATGCGTGCGATTGCTACACGTGCAAAAATTTTACGAGAGCATATCTGCGGCATTTGTTTATCGCTAAAGAAATTTTAGCTTTGGAGTTAGCATCTGTACATAATTTGCACTTTTATCTTAAACTGGTTACCGAAGCAAGAAAAAATATTTTAAACGGAACTTTTAAAACCTGGAAGGAATCAATTCTTCCGAAAATTTCACAACAAAAAACAATAATGGAGAACTAAATGAATTATCTTATAGCTATGGCTCCTGCTCCCGGTCAAGACGGCGGCGGAAGTATGATCAGCACACTCGTAATGTTCGGCGCTATTTTCGCAATTTTTTATTTTATGATCATTCGTCCGCAACAGAAACGAGCTAAGGAAAAAGAAAAACTTATCAGCGGTATTCAAAAAGGAGATAAAGTTATTACTTTAAGTGGAATTCACGGAACAGTTGATACCGTTGAAGATAAAACCATCCTTTTGAAAGTTTCCGATAACGTTAAAATGAAGTTTGAGAAATCTGCTATCGGCGTTGTTACTCAAGCCAAAGAAGGAAATTAGTAGAGAATAGATGGATGAATGACAATTAAAAGATTGAATGATTGCATGAACGTATGGTTGAATGATGGATTTATTTTATTAAATCGGTTACACAAAAACATATTATAGTTTGAAATTCCGTAGCACGGACTTTAGTCTGTGCTAAGATTTTACCACATGAATTATTAAAGTTTTTCTTATTGAACCATTTACACGTTCATCCATGCACTCATTCATCCATTCTTGTTCACATGTATAATTGATCTAAATACGAAAATATTCTGAAAGAGAAAGCATAAGGTTACCCTCTATGTTTTGTAACGTTGAAGAAGCAATTGAAGAAATAAAAAACGGAAAAGTGATCATCATTATTGATGACGAAGACCGCGAGAATGAAGGCGATTTTGTCTGTGCGGCGGAATTCGTTACTCCCGAAATAATTAATTTTATGATCACTCACGGCAAAGGATTAGTCTGCATTTCTCTTACCGGTAAACGCCTGGAAGAACTTGAACTGCCCTTAATGGTTGATGAAAACTCTGCTTTACACGGAACGCAATTTACCATAACCGTTGATGCCGTTGAAGGAACAACCACCGGAATTTCCGCGGCAGATAGAGCCGTAACAATAAAAAAAATGATTGATCCTAATTCAAGAAGAAATGATTTTGCGGTTCCCGGACACATCTTTCCCCTTCGCGCGATGGATGAAGGAGTTCTTCGCCGCGCCGGACATACCGAAGCCGTTGTTGATTTGTGCAGCCTTGCCGGACTTAATCATGCCGGAGTACTTTGTGAAATTTTACAAGACAATGGAGAGATGGCGCGCACCCCGCAGCTTATTGAACTTGCCGAAAAATTCAATTTAAAAGTTCTTACCGTAAAAGATTTAATTCAGTATCGAATTAAAAAAGAAAGTCTTGTAGAAAAAATTACAGAGATCAATCTTCCGACTTCAAAAGGAAATTTCAGAATGTTCCTCTTCCAAAATAAAGTTGAGAAGAAAGAACACCTCGCTTTGGTTAAAGGAGAAATTGATTCCTCCAAACCCGTGCTTGTTCGCATGCATTCCGAATGTTTGACAGGCGATGTTTTCCATTCTTTGCGGTGCGACTGCCACGACCAGCTTAACCGTGCAATTGAAATGATCGAAGAAGAAGGAGTCGGTGTTGTCGTATATATGCGGCAGGAAGGACGCGGCATTGGTTTGGCGAATAAATTACTCGCATATAATTTACAAGACGAAGGAAAAGATACCGTCGAAGCGAACGAAGCCCTCGGTTTCCGTGCTGATTTACGTGACTACGGAATAGGCGCGCAAATTCTGCTTCAACTTGGTATCCGCAAAATAAAATTGTTGACCAACAATCCTAAAAAAGTAGTCGGATTAAAAGGATATGACCTTGAAATTGTAGAACGCATCCCGATAGAAATTCTCCCGAACGCAAATAATCTTCGCTACTTACAAACGAAAAGAGATAAAATGGGGCATTTGATTTTGAAGGAGAAGGGGAAACAGAAATAAATTTATAACAGCGGATTTTTTTACAGACACCGCACAACCATAAATGGATTGTGCTGCATGAATAAATCCCGATAAATCGGGATGAAATTTTTGGTCATCATCGTTTACGATGATTTTTTCATACAGCGTTGCCGTTTACGGCTACGCTGATTTTAAGTAGAACGCATCCCGATAGAAATTCTCCCGAACGAAAACAATCTTCGTTACCTGGAAACGAAAAGAGATAAAATGGGGCATTTGATTTTGAAGGAGAAGGGGAAACAGAAATAAATTCGTTAAGCCCTTCGTGTTTTCGTGACTTTGTAGCGAGATAACTTTACCACAGGGACAAAAAGCCACTTAATTTTTTTCACCAACTCTTTGTATATTTCCAATGAAAATAAGTTTGAATTAGATTCAGGTTGAAAAATGAAAAAATTATTATATGCCTTTTGTTTACTCTTTGTAACGCTATCTCCATTCACTAGCGCGCAAAAAGTTTTCCATGCAAAAATTGAAGGGGAGATTGATCTCGGATTAGCTCCTTTTGTTAGAAGAGTAATTTCAGATGCGGAAGCTCAAGGCGCGCAAGCCATCGTTTTTGAGATAAACACATTCGGCGGCAGAGTTGATGCTGCAACACAAATTAAAGATGCAATCCTGGAAAGCAAAGTTTTAACAATAGCCTTTGTAAAAAACCGCGCAATTTCTGCCGGAGCGTTGATAACTCTTTCCTGTAAAAAAATTGCGATGGCTCCCGGTAGTTCTATCGGTGCAACTACGGTGGTTGATCAAACGGGACAGAAGCAGTCGGAGAAATATCAATCGTATATGCGCTCCGAGATGCGTTCTACAGCAGAGAAAAACGGAAGGAGAACAGATATAGCAGAAGCGATGGTTGATGAACGTGTGGTTATACCCGGTGTAGATGATAGCACCACGCTTATTACTCTTACCTCAGCAGAGGCATTTAAATATCAAATCTCAGATACGACGGTGGCAAATCTTTCAGAAGTTTTAGCGGCATTCGATATTCATTACGCTGTTGTGATAGCAGAAAATGAAAATTGGGCGGAATCATTTGTTCGTTTCTTAAATAACCCCATAATTTCTTCTCTACTTATTATGATCGGATTGGTCGGTCTTTATACTGAAATAAAAACGCCCGGCTGGGGTTTTGCCGGGACAATTTCACTCATTGCACTTGGACTCTTCTTCGGTTCTTCATTCATCTTACAGATCGCCTCAATATTTCAAATATTATTATTTGTGCTTGGGATTGTTCTATTGATTTTAGAGATATTTGTCATCCCTGGATTTGGCATTGCAGGCATCGCGGGAATAGGATTAGTTATCGGTTCGATTTTCTTTTCTCTGTTTAACGCGGAATTTTATTTTGACTCGAATATTCTTTACACTGCAATTATTCAACTTGGGACAGCTCTTTTCTTTTCAGTCGTTCTAATGTTCTTATTAGTGAAATATCTTCCAAAGTCTACAACTTTTAATAGATTAATTTTGTCGGACGAGAATACCTCCCAAAAAGGATTTAGCTCTCATCCTTCGTACGAAAATCTTTTGAATAAAACGGGAGAAGCTTTTACTACGCTTCGTCCGGCGGGTACCTCGATCATAAACGGGAGGCGCTATGATGTTGTTACTGCCGGAGATTATATCGAAAAAGGTGAGAAGATTAAAGTTATTCAAATTGACGGAATGAGGATCGTTGTTCAAAAAGTTTAAATTCAAGACTAAGCAGAAATATTCATTCATACATTTTGGTTCCGGTCTATCCGGCTTAAGGTTTTGCTCCCGTGGTTAAAAAAATGATCACATGTGGAGCTGGGCTTCAAAATAATAATGGATAATGAACCGGGCTTGGGGATCTCGAAAAGTCAATGACTTCATCATTCGTTATCCTTTGTTATATAACGAGTTTAAAGTTCGAAAAAACATTTTTATCGTTTTCAGCACAATATTTTTGCTGTTTATTTAAGAGAAGTTCATATTTTTTACATCCATCAAACATAATATTTAAGGAGTTAAAGAATGAAAATAATTTTAAGCGTTTTTCTATTAACCTTACTTTGCGCATTTACCATGCAATCGGATAAAAATAAAATGAACAATCCCTTTTTTCAAGAATGGAAAACTCCGTTCGGTACTCCACCGTTCGACCGAATAAAAGATGAACACTTTATGCCCGCCTATGTGGAAGGAATGAAACAACAGATGGCTGAGGTTGAGAAAATAATCAGCAATAAAGAAAAGGCTACATTCAAAAATACCATTGAAGCATTTGAAAAAAGCGGAAAACTGTTTACAAAGGTCAATAATGTTTTCAACGCTTTAAACGGAGCCAACACGAATGAAACGCTTCAAGAAATTGCTCAGAAAACTGCGCCAATGATCTCAAAACATTTTGACGGGATCTATCTAAATGAAAAATTTTTCGACCGGATCAAAAGTATCTATCAAAAAAAGGAGAAACTGGAGCTTACAGTAGAGCAGAAAGTGGTGGTAGAAAACTATTATAAAGATTTTGTTCGTGGCGGAGCAAATCTAAACAAGGCAGAGAAGGAAAAATTTAAAAAAATAAATGAGGAACTTTCTCTTCTCGGGGTAAAGTTTGCTGAAAATATTCTTAAGGAATCCAATGCGATTGGCTTGGTGATTAATAATAAAGATGACCTTGCCGGATTGCCGGAAGGAGTCGTTCAAGGAGCGGCAGAAACTGCTAAAGGAAAAGGACTTGAAGGAAAGTGGGCTTTTACGTTACAAAGACCAAGCTGGACACCATTCCTCCAATATTCTCCTAAGAGAGAACTTAGAGAAAAATTATTTAAAGCCTATCTAACCCGCGGCAATAACAACAATGAGTTAGACACAAAAAATATTCTTACTAAAATGGCATCATTGCGGGTCGAAAAAGCAAATTTGCTGGGATATAAGACCTATGCCGATTTCAGATTAGAAATTAATATGGCGAAGAATCCTGAAAATGTTTACAAATTCTTGAACGATCTGTGGAAGCCGGCTTTAAGCAAAGCTGGTG
Source organism: Ignavibacteria bacterium CG1_02_37_35 (assembly GCA_001871325.1). Taxonomy (GTDB): domain Bacteria; phylum Bacteroidota; class Ignavibacteria; order Ignavibacteriales; family Ignavibacteriaceae; genus UBA1563. The sequence continues at coordinate 20,964 of MNVA01000008.1, read as the reverse complement.
AAGAAGCAGCAGATATGCAGAAAATGATTGACACCGAAGGCGGAAAATTCAAACTACAACCATGGGATTGGTGGTACTATTCTGAAAAAGTGAGAAGTGAAAAATTTTCGCTTGATGGCGAGATGCTGCGTCCTTATTTCAAACTTGAAAATGTAATTGCCGGTGCATTTGGCGTTGCATCAAAACTTTATGGATTTCAATTTGTTGAATTAAAAAATATTTCCGTCTACCATCCCGATGTAAAAGTTTTTGAAGTCAAGGAAGCTGATGACAAACATGTGGGAATTTTATACATTGACTATTTCCCCAGAGACAGCAAACGAAGCGGCGCATGGATGAGCGAGTTTACAAGCCAGTCAAATATAGATGGGAAATTTATTTCACCTATAATTTATAATGTTGGTAATTTTACAAAACCGACAAAAGACAAACCTGCGCTCTTAAGTTTTGATGATGTGAATACACTCTTCCATGAATTCGGTCATGCTTTACATTATTTGATTGCAACTTCGATTTATCCATCAGGGAAAAGAGTTCCGGTTGACTTTGTAGAAATGCCATCTCAGGTAATGGAAAATTGGGCTTCCGACCCGGTAGTTCTAAAGATGTATGCAAAACATTACATAACGGGAGAAGCTATGCCTGATGAGCTGATACATAAAATTGTAACCGCAGGACATTTCAACCAGGGATTTGAAACAACTGAATACCTGGCGGCATCATTACTTGATTTGGATTGGCATACAATTTCGGATACGAACAAAAGGGATGCACTCACATTCGAACATGAATCGTTAGAAAAGCATGGACTGATCCCTGAGATCGAATCGCGTTATCAGAGCACAAATTTTCAGCACATTTTTGCCGATGACGGTTATGCCGCCGGCTACTATGGTTATGTATGGGCGGCTGTTTTAGATGCGGATGCTTTCGCTGCCTTTAAAGAAAAAAATGATGTGTTCGATAAAGCCACAGCTAAAGCCTTCCGAAATCTTTTACAAAAAGCCGGAAGCGATGATCCGATGGTTCTTTATGAACAGTTTAGAGGAAGAAAGCCCGGTACCGATGCTTTATTAGAAAAACGAGGATTGAAATAACCGGTTAGTCTCTGTACAACCCGGCGATTCAGAGTAAATGCAATAATTGTAGAACGAAATTTATTTCGCGCATGAATATCGTTGATACATTTTTAATCGCAATGAGCGAGACAATCTTGCTCTACAATTTGCATTTAAAGACAGCCTGTTAAGGGCGTGGTTCTTCGATCGAGATTTTGTATGAGTTAACCTCTAATTATAACAGTTCTAAAATATTAGTTGTTTTAGTGATTTGTTTTTGGGTCACTTTCTGCATCCCTCCGGTTCTTGAAGGGGTGTTCATGCTCATTTCAATACTCAAATACAAATTAGTTTTTGATCTCTCAACTAATCCTTTCGACAGGTTAAAATAAATTTTCCCTTCGCCGGAATAGGAGGGAGATTTTACCGTAACTTTTGCCTGCTTTGCTCTTTCAGAAATTTTGTATTTTGAAGTTAATCCGGCATCAAGGACTGCGAGGTTATCATCGTGATATTTTTCAAATCCGGTTATTCTGAATTGCAGAGTATTCGTCATTTCAAAAAAGGGAAGTTGAACCGGAGGATTTGTTAGTGTCCAACTCGAATCCTTCTTCACTTGCTGATCGGGTAATTTTCTAAAAACTTGCGTAAGCAGGGGTCTTAAAGCGCCTTCCGATATTTGTTGCTGAAGCATTTTCTTTTCTTCCATAGAAACGGAATCTTTCAACCCTTTTAATTCCAATAGTTTGTTTGCTATTCTATCGGTTCTGAAGAATTCAAGAATTTCACCCTTCGGCGCAACTCTTGCAGTAAATGGATTATTGATGATCGCTTCATAATCTGCATATCTTGATTTCTCATCGTTCGATAACTTCCTCCCCGATTGATAAGAGAAGGATTGTCCATTTCCGGAAGCATCAAGTTTAACGGAACTGAAAATAAACTCAATTTCCATTACTCCGTCTTTGTCAACATCTTTGACTGATAATTTTAACAAATAAGTAAGCGCTTGCTTAATCTTTTGTGAAACAGAGGTATCAGCCACAATTGATTGATCATCATTGGTAATGCTGGTTAAACGGTAATCGTACACGGAACCTTTTTTTAATCCGTAACTTAAATCAACTGAAGAAAAAGTGGCATCGGAGAGCGGAACGGTTTTAATATCCGATGAATCGAAGGTAGTGGAAAAGGTCTTTTCTACTTTTTTCGGTGCTTCGTTTTTGTTGCATCCGATAAAAAAGGGAAGGAAGAGTAACGTCAGCACAAGTAATTTTTTCATTATGATCCTTTAATAGAGTAAGTATTTTTTTCTTTTTTCTTTGAACACGGTAAGCTCTTTCAGGTAAGACTTATTAATTTTATCAGGCGAAATATTTTTTACTAACTGCCTTCTTATTTTAGAATCTCCCGAAAGGAGATCGAAAGATTTTTCCTTAAATAAAAATTCTTTTGGATATAATTTATGCAAAACAGAAATTAACGCAATCCCGAACTTTACAGATTCAACCTTAGTTTTGTCGGTCACTTTAATTGAAATGCCGCGGCAAAGTTTTCCTTCATACTTAGGGTTTACAGAAACATTTGGAATATCTTTAGGGGTAAAAGAAGCTTCCGCAAAAGTTAATCCTTTAAATTTGAACTTTCGCAATGCTTTGACCAACTGGTTTGGTTTGATGAAGGGTGCGCCGATGGTCAAGAACGGTTCGTCAGTTCCTCTCCCTTCGGAAATATTTGTCCCCTCTATCAGGCAAGTTCCCGGATAGAGCATCGCAGTATTTAAATTCGTTATGTTTGGGGAAGGCTTTATCCATTGAAGATTTAAGTCCTCGAAAAAATAATTTCGCTTCCAGTTTCTCATTTTCATGACCGCAAGTTCTGCGTGCAAATTATTCCCCAAAAGATTTTCATCGTTAATATAATTCGCCAATTCGCCAAAGGTCATTCCGTGTGCTATTGGTACGGGAATAATTCCTACGAAGGAGTTTAATGAATCTTGACGAATCGGTCCATCAATGTAAATACCGCCAATAGGATTAGGTCTATCGAGTACAAGAATTGGAATATTGTTTTCAGCCGCCGCCTGGAGTGAATAGTAGAGAGTGGAAAGATAAGTGTAAAAACGAGCGCCGGCATCTTGCATATCGAAAATGAGCATATTCACATTTTTCAACATTTCCTTTGTCGGTTTTTTATCTTTTCCGTAAAGAGAATAAATTGGCACGCGTGTCTTTTCATCAATAAGATTTTCAACATTTTCTCCAGCTTGCGCCTGTCCGCGCAATCCATGTTCGGGACCGAACAGGGCAGTGATTTTTATTCTAAATTCCGAATCAAAAAGAGCGTCAATAAGATGTGTTCCATTCGAGAGTACTGCAGTGTGGTTTGTAACTATTCCGAGTTTTCTTCCTTCGACAAAATCAATATTCTCAGAAAGAAGGCGATCCGCACCGGTAACAACATTGTTTTTGCCTGTCTGACCAAATATTGATTGAAGAAAAAAAAGTGTGACGAGCATAAATATATAAATCATTTTGCAAATATCTCCTTGCAAGCGACCATGCCGCTAAAGTTAATCCATCCCAAATAATATTTTTATTGATCATTTCTTCAATTTCTTTCGGAGTTTTTTCCAGCATTTCAAATTCTTCCGTAGTGTCTTTCGGAAGAGGAGCGTGGAACAAATCTTTTGCTAGAAATACTTTGGAAATTTCATCCGCTGCCCCGGTATACGGAGCAAATTCTCCGATCTGTAAAAGTGATTTTGCGGAAAATCCTGTTTCTTCTCTTAATTCTTTTAAAGCATTTTCCGGGTAAGAAATTCCTTCTTCCATCCCGCCGCACGGGAACTCAATACTTTCACGATCATTTAAATAACGATATTGCTTAACCATTAAGATATTTTTATTGACCGTAACAGGAATCACCATCGAAGAACCGGCGGTATGGACGTAATGATAAACACCAAACTCTCCATTCAGTCCTTGAAATTCATCAATGCAGTAACTCCAATGGTCATTTTGGAATTTTGTCTGTGAAGAAATTTTTTTCCAGTGGAGCAATGTTAATCTGTAGAGTTATTTAATAATTCGTCTCTTGAGAAAAAGTGGGCAATTTCCATTGCAGCATTTTCATCTGAATCAGAACCGTGAACGACATTTTCACTTTTGCTGTCTGCGTACAATTTGCGAATTGTTCCTTCTTCAGCGTCAGCCGGATCAGTTGCACCAATAAGTTTTCTGTAATCGGCTACGGCATTTTCTTTTTCTAATGCTAAAGCAACTACCGGACCGGAAATCATGAATTCAACTAAGCCGTTATAAAATGGTCTTTCTTTATGAACCTCATAAAATCCTTGTGCTGATTCTTTGGTAAGACGCGTCATTTTCATCGCTTTAATTTTGAAACCGGCTTCTGTGAATTTTGTAATTATTTGTCCGATTAGATTTTTTTTTACCGCATCAGGTTTAATCATTGCAAATGTTCTATTTGTCATTTACTCTCCGTTTATGGTACATAAAAATTGCGTCGTCTGAATTCAATACAGGTGACGCTTAATCAATTTTTTTTAGAAAAACTATTTTTTAGCTGCTTTCTTTTTAACAACTTTTTTCTTTAGAGCAGTTTTGGCTAATGTTTTTTTTATCGGTTTCTTGTTCCCGTAAAAATCTGCCAAAGCTTTTTTCATAGTGATTCCAATTTCAGCAGGGCTTTCGACGACGTGAATACCGGCTTTTTTCATTGCCAACATTTTTTCAGCGGCAGTTCCTTTTCCGCCTGAAATGATTGCGCCTGCGTGTCCCATTCTTCTTCCGGGAGGAGCGGTTCTCCCGGCAATAAACCCGACAACCGGTTTCTTAACATTTTTCTTTATAAAAGCGGCTGCGTCTTCTTCAGCGCTTCCGCCGATTTCTCCGATCATGACGATTCCTTCAGTTCCCGGATCATCGTTAAACATTTTAATAATATTTAAAAATTGTGAACCGATGATCGGGTCGCCGCCGATACCAACGCAAGTTGATTGCCCGATGTTGAGATCAGTTAGTTGTTTTACGGCTTCGTATGTCAATGTTCCGCTGCGAGAAATAACTCCGATTTTTCCCTGCTTATGAATGAAACCGGGCATGATTCCAACTTTTGCTTGTCCGGGAGAAATAACTCCGGGACAGTTCGGACCGATCAAAACAACATCCTTATTCTTGATAGCGTTGTAAGTTCTCGTCATATCTTTTATAGGAATTCCTTCTGAAATACAAATGATTACCTTGATGCCGGCAGTTGCAGCCTCTAAAATAGCATCTGCCGCGAATGCCGGAGGAACAAAAATAATCGAAGTATTTGCCTTCGCAATTTTTACCGCTTCAGTAACCGTGTTAAAAATTGGGATGTCGGTATCGTCAAACTTGGTTCCGCCCTTGCCCGGAGTAACGCCGGCTACTACTTTTGTTTTGTACTCGATCATTTGTTTTGCATGAAAAGAACCTTCGCTTCCGGTAATTCCCTGAACTACGAGGCGCGTTTTTTTATCAACTAAAATGCTCATAATTACTTCCTTTATTAGCTAAAATTTGGATTTTCTTTTGTTAAAATTACTGAATTTGCGGCAAAAAACAGTCACGATTTTGAAAAATGATTTAAGAATCTCATAACGTTTCAAATCAAGAGCCCAAAGGTTATTGATTAATGAATGATTGAATGCCTGTATGACTGAATGGAAATCAACCCGACAGCTACCGGGACAAATAGTATGAAGTTTGGCTTTCTCAACCATTCAACCACTCATTCACTCACTCATTCATTCATTCCGTCAAGTTTTTATCCTATTAATCTTGTTACCATTTTGTGCTGAATATTTTTACTAACTGTCTCCTCTTTTTCTTATCGGATAAAAATAGTTAATTTTAGTTTGTTCAATTGAAATCATTACAAAAATTTAGGAGTGTTAAATGAATCTTGCTGTAGTGGGAACCGGTTATGTCGGACTTGTAACCGGAACTTGTTTTGCCGAAATGGGGAACAATGTTTTTTGTGTTGATAATGATAAAGAGAAGCTCGAAAAATTAAAAAATGCCGAAGTTACTATTTATGAACCCGGTCTTGAAACTATCTTCTACAGAAATATTGCTAAAAAGAGGTTATTTTTTACTGATGATCTAAAGGAATCTGTCTTAAATTCTGAAATAATTTTTCTTTGTTTGCCCACTCCGCAAGGCGATGACGGCTCCGCTGATTTGCAATACGTTTTGGGAGTTGCGGAATCTATAGGGAAAATATTAAAAGAAAATGGCGACAAAGTTTTTAAAATTATCGTAAATAAAAGCACCGTTCCTGTCGGAACAGCAAAAAGAGTTGCGGATAAAATTGCACAAGCCGGAGTTAAAAATTTCGATGTTGTTTCAAATCCGGAATTTTTGCGGGAGGGTTTTGCGGTAGATGATTTTTTGAAACCTGATCGTATTGTTGTAGGAACAAACAATGAATATTCAATGCAAAGAATGAGAGAATTGTACGAACCGTTTGTGCGGCAAGGCAATCCAATTATAGCGATGGATACTGCAAGCGCAGAAGTGACAAAATATGCCGCCAATTCGTATTTAGCCATGCGCATAACTTTTATGAACGAACTTGCAAATTTTTGTGAGAAAGTCGGCGCTAACATAGATATGATCCGGCGCGGGATGGGAACCGATAATAGAATCGGGAAAAGGTTTTTATTCCCCGGAATCGGTTATGGCGGATCTTGTTTTCCGAAAGATGTAAATGCACTTATAAAAACTTCCGCAGAAAACGACTCTCCATTAAAAATTCTCACTGCAGTTGATCAAGTGAATAAAGCTCAGAAGCTTGTGTTGGTTGAAAAAGTGTTGGCCCATTTTGGTGGTGATCTTAAAGGAAAACATTTCGCGGTGTGGGGTTTGTCATTCAAACCAAATACCGATGATATGCGTGAAGCCCCTTCGGTTGTTATTATTAATGAATTGTTAAAACATGGCGCAACAGTTTCGGCGCACGATCCCGTGTCAGCAAGAACCGCCAAATTTTATCTACAAGATCGTATTACTTACTCAGAAAATGAATTCGACGCCCTCAACGATGCTGATGCTCTTCTACTTTTAACCGAATGGAATGAATTCAGGAATCCTGATTTTACCGTTGTTTCATCTAAGTTGAAAAATAAAGTAATTTTTGACGGAAGAAATATTTTTGATCCGTCAAAGATGAAAGAGCTAAATTACACCTATTATAGCATCGGAAGAGAAGCGGTGAAAGGTTCTTAACTTGAAACGATTAATACTTTTTGTCTGGCTCCTTCTTTTTTATCAGCAAAGTTCTGCCGGGAACATTCAGCAATTTGGTATGATCGGCGACCTGAAATTACAAAGCGGGAAAATTCTTAATGACTGCAAAATAGGTTATCGTACTTTTGGTTCGCTAAATCAAGAACGAACAAATGCAATTCTATATCCGACCTGGTTTGCAGGGGTAAGTAAAGATGTTGTAGGATTACTTGGCGCAGATAAACTGATAGATACTACTCATTATTTTATCATTATTGTTGATGCGCTTGGGAACGGAGTCTCAACCTCACCAACAAATTATAGTGATGAAATTCCTTTCCCGGAAATTACGATCCGTGATATGGTTGAATCGGAATATAAAGTAGTAAAAAATATTCTTGGAATTGATCATTTGTTTGCTGTTATCGGCGGCTCTATGGGAAGTATGCAGGTCTTTGAGTTCGTAGCTGCATATCCTGATTTTATGGATAAAGCCATTCCTTATTCGTCCTCACCGAAAGTTACTTCCAACGATAAAATTATTTTTTCGTTGATGAAAGAGATAATTTTATCCGGGAAAAAATATGAAGAACCGGAAAATGAAATTTTGAAAAAGTTAAATATTATCATTCAACTTTTAGCGCGAACTCCGGCAAACATCAACAAAAATTATCCGGATGAAAAGTTTTCTGAGTTGGCAAAAAAGTTTGAGAGAACTTCACCTATTTTTACGACCGCGTGTTATCTTACACAAATTGATGCTATGTTTACGCACGATATTACACGAAATTTTAATTCAACTTTTGAAGAAACTGCTAAACGAATTAAAGCAAAACTTTTTATTATTGTATCGGAGACAGACCTGCTGCTAAATCCAAAACCGGCGCTTGATTTTGCCGCAGTTACAAAAGCAAAAACTCTTTTACTAAAAAATGACTGCGGACATTTAGCCATTGGCTGTGAATTGGATTTATGCAGAACCGAAATTCAAAAATTTCTTGATGAAAAATAAGAAGGACCCTTATGAAAAATTTTCTTTCAACAACATTTCTTTTTTTTATTTTGTTTGGAATGACTTTTATGAAAGCGCAATCGTTAAATCCAGATTGGATTGACCAATCAGCTCAGAAGTTGAACCATCAACTAATTCAAAAATACGGTGATTCGCAAAAATTAAAAATTGAAAAAGGAATTACTCAAGTTACAGAATTCTGGCAGTCGGGAGACGGAAGCCAACAAGAGTTCGAAGATTTTGTAATGACAAATTATGCCGGCAATGCGGAGACGCATCATCAGCTATTTGAAAGATTTGAATATCTTTTAGAACAAACCGATGGTCATTTCAATAAATTGAGTTTAGATTATCGTCGGCAGGCAGATTTGGAATTAGGTCCTATTCTCCCTGTTGACGAAATATTTGCCGGTTATGATCCTTCCGCGCACATTAACGATGATTTTTTTCAAAATAAAATTGCGTTTGTGGTGCTTCTCAATTTCCCTTTAACCACTTTGGAAGATCGTTTATCTAAAAGTGGGGATTGGTCGCGCATTGATTGGGCTGAAACGAGGCTGGCTCAACGCTTCGCAAAAAGAATTCCCGCTGAAGTGAATTTAGCTATCGGCGATGCTTCAGCAAAATCGTCAGCCTATATTGCCGGTTATAACATTTGGATGCATCATGTACTTAGTGAAAAAGGGGAGCGGCTCTTTCCTGAAAAAATGCGTTTACTTTCCCATTGGAATTTGCGCGATGAATTAAAAGCAAATTATCAAATTCAAAAAAATGGTTTAGAGAAACAACGGATAGTTCAAAAAGTTATGGAAAGAATTGTTACGCAGACTATTCCCCAAATTGCTATTGATAATCCTGCCGTGGATTGGAATCCTTTCACAAATGAAATAAAAGTTTCTTCTGTAAAAGACTATTCTGAAAACGGAAATGAAACGAAGATGTTTTCCAACGAAGCCGAACCAAATACCCGTTATCAAATGTTACTTGATGATTTCAAGGCTTCAAAATTAGCTGATCCTTATTCGCCAACCGCTAAAACTATGATCGAAAGAAGATTTAACGAAAACCGTGAAATACCGGAAGTTCGTGTAAAAGAAATTTTGGAAGCAATTTTATCTTCGCCGCTTGTGAAAGAGACGGCTCTCTTAATTGAGAAGAGACTTGGGCGGTCACTCGAACCTTTTGACATTTGGTATAACGGGTTCAAGTCAAAGAGTAAATATTCTGAAACCGACCTGGATAAAATAGTCGCAAAAAAATATCCGACTCCGCAAGCTTATCAAGCAGATATTCCCAATCTTTTAGAGAAGCTCGGCTTTTCGAAAGAGAGAGCAAAATTTTTAGCGAACAATATTGTTGTTGATCCTGCACGCGGTTCGGGACATGCATGGGGTGCCGGAATGCGTTCGGAGAAAGCTCATCTTCGCACAAGGGTTGATAAATCTGGAATGAATTATAAAGGCTATAACATAGCAGTTCATGAAATGGGGCATAATGTTGAGCAGACTTTTTCACTCAACTCAATTGATCATTATCTGCTGCAGGGAGTTCCAAACACAGCTTTTACTGAAGCGTTTGCGTTTCTTTTTCAAAGTAGAGATTTGGCGTTATTAGGTTTACAACCGGAGGATGAAAATGCGCAATACTTACGCGCCCTTCAAGATTTATGGGCGACATATGAAATTGCCGGTGTATCACTTGTTGATATTGACGTTTGGCATTGGATGTACGGGCATCCCGGCGCTGACGCAGGGGACTTAAAAGAAGCTGTACTCACGATCTCAAAAAATATTTGGAATAAATATTACGCCCCGGTTTTCAAAATTAAAGATGTGATTCTGCTCGGTATTTATTCGCATATGATTGATTCATTCCTTTATTTACCGGATTATCCGCTTGGTCATATCATCTCATTTCAAATTGATGAACATATAAAACAAACCGGAAATCTTGGAAAAGAATTTGAAAGAATGGCAACTTTTGGCAGTGTCTCTCCCGATGTTTGGATGATACATGCAACGGGCAAACCGGTAAGTGAAAAGTTTTTACTTGATGCCGCAAAAAAAGCTTTAGATAAAATTAAAAATTAATTTATAAATCCTGCTAAACATTTGTTCGAGGAGCAGTGTTTCTATTAAAAGGATGAATTATTTTATGGTACAAAAAATTTCTTTAGCATTTGCAAATCGCGTGAGGTTGTTTTATTCGAAGACTACCTCTGTGGTTTCTTTTGTTTTTGAAATTCTTTATGAACTGAAAAACTTTTTTCTTCAAAGGAAAATTACCCGCCTTATCCTGATCCGTCAAATTCTTTTTACAGGGTTCGAAGCGTTAGGTTTGATCTCTTTTGTAGCAGTTGCTGTCGGCGGAATAATTATTCTTGAAGGAAGCGCGATTCTGCCCGGGTTCGGCCAGAGCAAACTTCTTTACACTATTCTTGTAACAGTTATACTGCGTGAACTTGGAGGGCTGCTTACCGCCTTTATTATTATTGCACGGTCGGGAACCGCTATTGCAGCTGAACTTGGGAACATGGTAGTGAACCAGGAGGTGGAGTCGCTTGTTTCCTTCGGCATCTCGCCGGTTTTATATTTGGTCGTTCCAAGAGTGCTTGGCGTTGTACTCTCAATGATGGCGCTAACTATTTATTTCAATGTCGCTGCGTTAGCGGGCGGCTGGTTTATGGCATACCTTTTTGCGCCGATCCCGATTCTTGATTTTCTCACTAAATTATTTTCTGAAATATCAGTTATTGATGTTATTTCAAGTTTTATCAAATCACTTTTCTTCGGGTTTGTAGTTGCTGTTGTCTCAAGTTACCAGGGACTTCAGGTTAACTTTGCCTCAACGGAAGTGCCGCAGCGTACGATAAAAGGAGTGGTACTTTCTCTGAGCTGGGTCATACTCTTTGATATTCTTCTCACGGCTATTATTTATTTAGTATGATGCAAAAGTTAGAAGCAAATAAAGTATTCTATAAAAAGGAAACTCAACTACTAAAAGATTTTTCATTTTCGTTTGGAGGGCAGCTTTACGGTATTTTATCCGATCAGCCGGAGGAGAATTCAAATGTGCTCAAAGTTCTTGCTGGCTTAATTCAACCTGATAAAGGGAAGATTTTACTTGGCGGGGAAAATGTGTATACTTCGTTTCAGAAAAAAGAAAGAGCTGTAAGAAAACAAATCGGTTTTGTCTTTCAGCATGGCGGGCTACTTTCAAATTTAAATGTTCTCGAAAATCTTTTGGTACCTTATGATTTTCATTTCCCGGAAATATCGCTTGACAGAAAAAAAGAGAAAATTTCCGGGCTAATGGACTTCTTCGGATTACCGGTAAAAATACTTACAGAACGACCTGCAAAATTAACGATATCAACACAAAAAGCGCTTCTGTTTATAAGGACGTACCTTACGGAGCCGAAAATAATATTTTACGACGATCCGTTTATGAACTGCAGTTTAGAAATTAAAAAATCTATCTTTAAATTAATTTTAAAGTTGAAAGAAGAAAAAATTATTCAGATATTTAGCGAAAGCGTTGATGTACAGTTATATGAGTTGGCTGATATGGTTATTCTCTTGCAGCAAGGAGCCTATTACTCGTCAGATACTTTTAAAGTACTTAAGAAATCAAACGCTGATTTTGTTACCGGATTAATTTCAAAATTATTAGCAGAGTAACTTATGAAATTCAAAATGCGATATTCAGAAAGAATCGTGGGCACTTTTCTAATTGTTGCGCTTAGTATTATAGCCGCTTCAACAGGGTATTTGTTTTTGCAAAACAAGGTATTTGAAAAGAAATATCTTTTCAAAGCCAAATTTGGTGATGCTGTTGGACTCTCGTCATCTACTTCAGTCTTTTTTAAAGGATTTAAGATTGGTGTTGTTACTGATTTTATACTAACAGACGATAATTATATCCTTGCCGATTTTGAAGTCTATGAAGAATTCAAGCAGAAAATTGTTAGCAATTCAGCTCTTTTTAAAAGCATTAATCCCGTTACTAATACAAGTACCATTGAGTTTCTGCAGGGTCCGGATATTTCCTCTGTAGTAATTGAGGGAAGTATGATTCCTGCAATAGATGTTCCTCAAGGAGAAGCTCTATTGGCTAAAAACATGGTTAAAAAAACCGGCGATCCGTTGAACACTGTTATTTATAACCTCGCCGCTTTTTCCGAAAATATAAACAAAGACAATAATGTTGATAAAGGAGCATTCTTCCGCGCCATGGTTAATATGGCCGATGTTGCCGAGGGGCTTAAAAAAATTACCGACAATTTAAATGTTGATTTTGAAACCATCTCAAAACCTGATAAATCCGGCAAACGTCCATTATCCACATTAGTTGTTAATGCTGCAAACATCTCCGATTCGTTACGCGTGATGACGGGTTTGGTTAATCTTTCGTTGATGCGCTTGGATACTGTGTTAACTGCTTATAGCAAGCCTGAAGGACTCATTGTTAAAATGATAGACCCCGGCGGGAAACAAGTTATTGAGCCAATCCGTAAAACCATTACCAATCTAAATGAAGTGTTGCCGAAGCTTGAAAAATTTTCTGATTTTCTTGTAACCCAGCAGGGACAATTTTTAAGTATTCTCAAGCAGCTTGTAGAAACGCTTGATGAAATGCAAGTTACTTTTGAAACAATAAACAATAGCCCATTTATCGGCAAACCAAAAAGTGAAAGGAAAAAATAACAGAGTGCGGCAAGTCGCATGGCTCATGGTTGAGTTTTTACGGATGATGGGAAATCATTCCAAACTTTAAAAAAAGATGATCCATCAATAAAGCTGAATCATCTTATATGATTATTTTTTTGGTCTCCAGCTATCTTTTAAAGTAACGGTTCGGTTAAAAACTAATCTTTCGTTAATTGCATATTTCGAATCCACACAAAAGTAGCCATTCCTTTCAAACTGGATATGTTCTCCAATTTTTGCTTTACTTAGAGATGGTTCAACAAGTGCGCCGGTAATAATTTCGACTGAATTTGGATTTAGAAAAGATAACCAATTCTCGTCCGAAGCCGGGTTTTCAATGGTGAAAAGCCTTTCGTACAATCTTACCTCAACGGAAACCGCTTGTGAAGCCGAGACCCAATGAATTGTTCCTTTTACTTTTTTTGTGCTCGTTCCCGTACCGCTTTTTGTGTCTGGATAGAATGAGCAGTATAATTCAACAACCTCTCCGGTTTCATTTTTAATTGCTTCATCGCATCTTATAATGTAAGCATAACGCAATCGCACCTCGCCGCCAGGAATTAGACGGTGAAAACCTTTTGGTGGATTTTCCATAAAATCGGTTTGTTCAATAAAAATTTCTCGTGAAAAGGGGAGAACTCTTTTTCCCATTGATGCGTCTTCCGGGTTATTAACCGCTTCCAGTTCTTCAACTTGATCTTCCGGATAATTTGTTATAACAATTTTTAACGGACGAAGCACTGCCATTGCCCTTTGAGCGCGCTTATTTAGATCATTGCGAATTGAAAATTCAAGCAGGGAAATATCTGTCATCGCATCTCTTTTTGCCACTCCAATTGACTCGGTGAAATCTTTCAATGCTTCGGAAGTGTAACCCCTGCGCCGCAGTCCTGATATAGTTGGCATTCTTGGATCATCCCAATCATCAACATAATTGTCTTTTACAAGCTGCAGAAGTTTTCGTTTGCTCATTACGGTATAATTCAAATTTAACCTGGCAAATTCAATTTGTTGGGGATGATGCATTCCAAGTTCATTCAAAAACCAATCATAAAGAGGACGATGGTTTTCAAATTCTAATGTACAAATTGAGTGGGTAATTTTTTCGATCGAATCTTCCAATCCATGCGCCCAATCATAAGTCGGGTAGATGCACCACTTCTTGCCCTGCCTTTGATGCTCTTCATGAACGATGCGGTACATAATCGGATCGCGTAAATTAATATTTGGAGACGCCATATCAATTTTTGCACGAAGAGTTTTTTCACCATCCCGAAATTCACCCGTGCGCATCCGCTGAAATAAATTAAGGTTCTCTTCTATGCTCCTGTTCCGGAACGGACTTTCTTTTCCCGGTTCGGTTAGCGTCCCGCGAGACGAGCGGATTTCATCTCCATTTAAATCGCAGACATAAGCCTTCCCTTTTTTGATCAACTCAACAGCTAACTGATACATTTGATCAAAATAATCGGAAGCAAAAAATATTCTTTTTTCGAAATCAGCGCCGAGCCATTTTACGTCTTCAATTATTGAATCAACATATTCCTGTTCTTCTTTGCTGGGATTTGTGTCATCAAAACGGAGATTAAATTTTCCATGGAAATCTTCGGAAATACCGTAATTTAGAAAAATTGATTTTGCGTGTCCAATATGAAGATAACCATTTGGTTCGGGCGGAAAACGAGTATGAACGTCTCCTTTCCATTTATTTGTTTGTAAATCATCATCAATGATCTCATAAATAAAATTCTTTTTTTTAGGAGATGCAGATGAAATTTCCATGTTATGTAGTTCGTTCATAAGGCTTCAATTTTTTTTATTACAAATTTACTGAAATTTAAAACAAAAAAACCCGGGACGGAACTCCCGGGTCTTTTAATACGTTAGCATTTAATTTCCTGTAATATTTGGCGGAATAGTAACGAGCCAAATAAATCAGAGAATGAATGAAGAGGAATGGATGTATGTTTTTCATTCAATCATACAACCATTCATTTAATATTATTTGGTATTTGTTTTTTGTTATTTCCGGTTTATCCGGGTTAGAACTTAATATTATTATTTCGAAGGTTTTGCGCGCTCAACTACACTCCGGTCGCCCTTCTTTTTTGAATTTAATTTTTCTAAGACAACTTCAGCATCACGCGGAGAGACCGAAAAGAATGAATAACTGTCCATTACTTGAACCGCATCAATTCTACGTGATTCGATGTTGGTTTTTTGCATCAGCATGTCAACCAACTTTTTCGGACTTAAGCCGTCTTTTTTCCCGGCGGCAATAAATAATCTTTCTTGTCCCTTGCCGCCTCTTTCTCTTCCTTCACTTCTAAATCCGCCTTCTTCTCTCCCTCTTCGTTCACCACCACGGCTATCATCTCTTCTTCTTCCATCTCTTGGTCTTTCTTCTCTTCCTCTTCCGCCACGAGTTTCTTGTCTTCCTCTCGATCCGCTCCCTTTCGATTCAAATTTTCCAGGTTGCCTCTTCGATTCGAAGAAGTCTTGAACATTAGCGTAACTTCCTTCTTCAAGAGAATTTTGAAATGCGTATTGGATCAATGCAGAAGTAATTTCTTCAGCGGAATTACCTTCGAGCAAGTCTTTTGCGAGGGTAACGTAATTTGAAGACACTCCTTTAGTGATAAGATTTTTAATTTCAATAGCGATTTTTTCTTTTTTGAAATTGATAACTTCTTGTACCCGTGGAATGCGTCCTTTACGAATATCAGTTTTAGTAATGTTTTTAATGAACATCAATTTTCTGTATTCTTCAGGCGATACAAAAGTAATTGCGGTTCCTTCTTTTCCGGCTCTACCCGTTCTACCTATGCGATGCAGATACGCCTCCGGATCTTGTGGAAGTGCAAAATTTATGACATGGGTAAGGTCATCAATATCCAAACCTCTTGCAGCAACATCTGTTGCAACAAGAACATTCGTCTTTTTCTTTTTAAATTTATTTAGGATTTTTTCACGTTGTGCCTGTGAGATATCCCCATGCAAACCTTCAGAATCATAATCGCGGTCATGTAATTTGGAAGTAATATAATCAACATCATTTTTTGTCCTGCAAAAGACAATCCCATAAAATTCATTCGTTGTATCAATAATTCGGCAGAGAGCTTCGAGTTTCTCTGATTCGCGTACTTCAAAATAAACCTGATCGGTTAAAGAAATGGTTTGTCCCGCATGTTTTGCCTTCACAATTTCGCGGTTTTTCATATATTTTTTGGCAAGATTAGAAATGCGTTCCGGCATAGTTGCGGAGAATAAAAATGTTCTTCGCTCAGGGTTAGCGCCGCTTAAAATTTCTTCGATGTCCTCTATGAATCCCATATTAAGCATTTCATCCGCTTCATCTAAAACCACAAAAGAAAGTTTGCCGAGAGAAAAAATCTTTCGCTTCAATAAGTCCATAACTCTACCAGGAGTTCCAACAATAACATCAACTCCTTTTTTCAATCTTCTTAATTGGGTGTCGTAAGATTGTCCTCCATAAATTGGAGTGACGTGAATATTTTTGTGCCCTCGAAGAGAATTAAATTCTTCTGCAACCTGGATAGCAAGTTCGCGAGTAGGCACGAGGACTAATACCTGGAGGTGGCTGGCTTTGAGTTCCAATTTATCAATAATTGGTAAGGCAAACGCCGCAGTTTTTCCCGTGCCGGTTTGTGCTTGTCCGATTAAGTCATTCTCAGATTGTAAGATGAGCGGGATAATTTTGCTTTGGATTTCAGTCGGTTCTTCGAAACCCTTCATTTTGATAGCTTGAAGCATTTCGTCGGAGAGTCCTAATCCATTGAAGGCTGTGGTCATGTATTGTATACTTTCATGTAGTTGATATTTTTCCGTGAATTAATTTTCAACTCATGAAGAATAGTTCGCGCGATCTCTATCGGTAGAAAAAGGGAGGAGCAAATGTAGATGATAAACAAATCCTAATAAGTAGAAATAATTCTGTATGCTAAAATAATCGAATTATTTGTCATTTCATAATAGCGAAAATGGCTAAATGAGGCCGAAAATCAGATAATTATTTTTTCTAAGGCGATATTTATCCTCCCAAGCGTTTCTTCTTTACCGAGAATGAAAATAATATCATATAACCCCGGACCGCCGCTAACTCCGGAGACGGCTAATCGCAGAGGATGAATTATTGCCCCATTTTTAACTCCGGCTATTTCAGCAACCTGGTGCAAAGCATTTTCGAAATCTTCTTTTGATGGATTTTCTACTCCCCGAATGGTTTCGGCAAATTTTTGAAGAAGCCCGGCACTTTCAGCAGTCCATCTTTTTTTAACTGCATCTTGATCATAAGTTTGCGGCGCAATGAAGAAATAAGAGGCGTTGAGAATAATTTCTTTTACAAAATTTATCCTCTCTTTCATTGACTGGATGATAAGAAGTAACTTTTCATCACTTAATAAATGGTCATTAAAAGATGAAACCGCAACTTCTTCCTTCAGCAGATTGAGCAATTCACCATCGGTTTTTTTTTGAAGATGAGCAAAGTTCATCGCTTGAAGTTTTTCAATATTAAAAACCGCTCCGGATTTATTTACCCGTTCCAATGAAAAAGAACTGCAAAGCTCGTCCAGATAATAAAACTCTCTATCATCTCCGGCGCTCCAACCGAGCATAGCAACAAAATTTACTAAGGCATCTTTCAAATATCCCTTCGCGCGGTAATCTTCAACCGCAACATCTCCCTGACGTTTACTTAGCTTCGATTTATCGGGATTTAACAAAAGAGGGAGGTGCGCAAATTTTGGAATTTCCCAACCGAAATAATTATAAAGTAAAATATGTTTCGGCGTTGATGAAAGCCATTCTTCGCCGCGGATCACATGGGTAATTTTCATCAGATGATCGTCAACCACATTTGCAAGGTGATAGGTTGGATAACCGTCACTCTTCAATAATATTTGATCGTCAACTACATTGCTGTTAAACGTAACCTCTCCACGAATGATATCTTCGATATTGATCAGTTCATTAGGTTGAACATTTAGCCGGATAACATAGGGTTCATTGTTTTTCAGCGTATCTCTTATTTCATTTTCAGTTAAATGAAGACAATGCTTGTCGTATTTGGATTGGAGTCCGGTTTTTTGTTGTTCATCACGTAATTGTTTTATTCGATCCGAAGTGCAAAAACAGTAGTACGCTTTTTTTTGTTGAACAAGTTCATCGGCATATCTTTTATAAAGTGCTAATCGCTCAGACTGAACGTAAGGACCAAATCCGCCATCTTTGCCCGGGCCCTCGTCAAAATCTAATCCTGCCCATTTCAAAGTCGTAATTAGATTTTTAACGGCTCCTTCAACAAGGCGCGTTCTGTCCGTATCTTCTATACGAAGAATGAAAGCGCCGTTATTTCTTTTGGCGAAAAGATAATTGTAAAGCGCAGTACGAAGTCCACCAACGTGTAAGTATCCTGTAGGACTTGGTGCAAACCTGACTCTGGGATTTTCACTAATCATTTTTTTTTAAGCTCTAATTCTTGAAAAATTAAATTAATTTTTCCCTTTATAACCGGTAATTTATTTTCAACCACATCCCAAATTAAATCATAATCAACGCCAAAATATTGATGAATTAATTTGTCTCTCATACCTGATATTTTCTTCCAATCAATATCTTTGTGTGTTTCTCTAAAATCATTAGATAAGTTTTTAACTGCTTCACCGATGATTTCGAGACTACGTGAAAAAGCTCTCGTATAAATTTCGCTTTCCACAAATGATTCGTAAGTAAGATTTTTAGTTTCATTTGTAATGAAATTGATTTCGTCTATAATGTGTTGCAGATAAATTATATTACGCTTCATACCAAAGAATTTCTTTTTTAACTAATGGAAATATGTATGGACTCATTCCTTTTTCAGTAAGAAGATCAACCTTTCTGCCGAAAATCTTCTCTAGCTCAAAAGCTAAATCGATAAAATTGTCAAAAGATTTATCCTTAAAATCTACGAGCAAATCAATATCGCTTGTCTTAGTTGATTCGTTTCTTGAAAATGAACCGAATAATCCAATTCTTAGAACACTATATTTTTTTAATAATTCCCTATGACCTTTGAGAATATCTATAATTTCATCAGAAGAATATTTTTTCATTTATTTTTATTTCCGTTTCTCAAAATTAAGTAAAGATTAGGACATTTACTGAAGATCAACTTAAATTAGGAGAACCATATAATTGTGTGGCGACTAACTGGCAGCCCACATCAAGGATGCCGCTTAAACAACAATGCCAATAATTACTCAAATACCAATAACGAAAACGCCATCTGCTTGATTGGTTGGTAATATGCGCTTTTAATTTATAAACTAGTGTGTTATACCAAGACCAAGAGATTCTAATTAGAAATTGAAGTCTCCTAAGGTTTTTGCCAAAATGCATCAGGATTACTTGTATAATGTGTCATTATTTCATATCCATCATAAGTCTTGATCTCAGGATTACTCTTTATTTTATAATCTCTCGGAATAAGTTCAATATAACTTCTATTTTTATCTTTTGTTTCATAGTTAAATTCACTACAAACCGGGCTGTTTAATCTAAATAAGTTCTTTGACAGATAATCAACGTAGTCATCTCTGGTAAATTTCACTATTCCTAATTTATAAAAAAATCGAAATAAAGAACCGACAGGCTTTTGATTTATTTCATCATTTAACACTAAAGGTTTATCGTTTATCAAACGTTCTCTTACTTCCCGTATGCTCAAGTAGTCTCCGTTTTCATCTTTAAAATATGCCTCATACGTAGGGTCCATATAAATCCATTTATCAAAAGTAGTAGAATACACCTCATTTATTACATGACAGTCTTTGAAATCCTTTTCTTCAGGCATGCAAGTAACAAATCTTGCTTGAAATCCCATTGATAAATAAACTTCATTTAGGATTGTTGCTATCATTCTACAATTGATCCCCCTATTTTCTTCATGACAAGTTTTTATAATATTAAAAGTATTTTTAGGATAAGGATTTTTCGAATTACCATCATATTCCACAATATTATGTACCCATTTCATAAGATTTATTAGCTTTGACATTTCATCACCATTACCAGCACTATCTTCAAGATTAAAAGTATCTTTTAATTTTATTAGATTTTTGTCAGATGATTTTGCATAAGTAAATTCCGGCAAAGTTTCTATGCGTTCATATTTGTATTCAGGATACGACTTCAATATTGCAATATATTCTGCACGGTTATATGATACAACTGAACAACCGCCGCAAACTATTATAAGAGAAACTAATATAAGAGGGACTAATAAAGCTTTCATATAATTATTCATTGAACTCCTCCTTTTGGGGGGCAGGACTATCGATATTTATAACTCCTATACAACCGTTTATAACTCGCCGGATATCATAGCAAGTTATCCTGTGGACTTTTTACTTTCTTCTTTTACTTGAAACTTGTTGTGCTATTATTTGTTACCTAAATTGAGCGATTTATTTGTGCGTACAAAAAACTGCGACACAAAAATCTTTTTTTAAAAATTTCTTATGGGAATTTTACTTAACTTTTAGATAAACACCAAAGTTTAATCAAATATATTTTATCGTTAATGATCTTCGACAAACCATGCCAAGTCTTGCCATAGCATATAGTTTTTTAGACATAGTCATCCCGGCGACTGATTTTTCTTGAAGATAAGTTGTTCTTTTTTCTCTCTGAATTTCTAATCTCAAACTTGAATTACTTGTTGAGTTTGGCATAGCTCCCATAACTTATAAATGTTCAGTCTTTCTTTGACTTCGTTGGTAACTTTGAGAATTATCTCCCCACCGTGTGAAACTATTTTTACGGCAAAATCAATTAGTTGTCTGCGGAATGTATTCGGATAGCTTTTTATAGGAAAGACCTCATAGGTAACATCTCTCTTGTAT
>MNVA01000239.1 GCA_001871325.1 Ignavibacteria bacterium CG1_02_37_35 | reverse complement strand
ATCTTCAAACAGTAGAAAGACGTCTAATGAATTTCCAAGTTCGATACCAAGAAGTAGCTCGTCCCTTTAGCTGGAAATTCACCAGGAAAGACCTTAAAGAAAGACTTAATCTTGTTAGTGAGAATGTCATTAATCAATATCAACCAGTAATTTTCCAAGAGTCAATCCTTGAAGAATCTCCGTTGTGGAACGATCCACAAAAAGTTTTATCTGTCTATGTAAATACATAACAGAACTTTTGAAATAGACCACTTAGCTACTTCCTGCTCTTTAGCAACCAGCGTATTTTCTCGGCCCAATAGTTCATTGTCACGCTTAGCAAAATCTTCTTCCGTCTTTTTACGCAGGTCTGCTTCAATTTTCTGAGTTATGGCTTGAGTTAGTGGAATTTCTTTTTTGCAATATGGACATATTATATTTTGTTCAGCCATTTTAAACCTCCCGTAGAAACCAAAAAACTCGACCTGTAAACGAATAGAAAGCATTACAATTTCCAGGTCATAAAACTTTTTATTTAATTAGTATCACAGCCTACAAAAAAATTTGCATTTTGAAATCTACAAAGGCTAACCACAACTTTCAGTGCCTGACCCCATTGTTTTTCTTGCAGGATTTTTTCTTGATATGTTATTTCCTCTAATTTCAAGTGGCCCTGTTTTTGGGGTGGAGGTTAATTCGGACAAAAAGCTATATTTAACGACTCTAATTTAATTTTTATTTCAGGGGCAATTTCCTCAAGACACGATATACATAACATATCTCTTGCCCTGCTGAATGCTACATAACCCAACCGGTAATCATCATCTAAATTATTATTGGCTTCTTGAAAGTTTAGCCATTTCTCTAATTCATTGTTCGAATAAGCAATAGCAAGGACTGATGTTGCTTCCAACCCTTTTGCACTATGGATTGACGAATAGCATGATTCGGTGTTATGAGAAAGGCTAATTGAAGTTTTATTTGAAAGTTCAATTAATGAATTTTCAACATCGGCCTGCTTTCCTATATTGTCAGTATTATTAAATTTCTTCAGGAATTGCTTTCTTATGGAATTAATACGATCCTCATAATTATTGAAATCCATTGACTTCAAACACCTTGCTATTTCAAAGCAAAATTTTCGGTATTCAAGTTCATCATGTATTGAATTTATAAAATCTTGTTTTTTAACCCCCGTAACTGCAAGTATGCAACGGGAAACTTCCTGCAAAATACTGCTAACTCTGTAATTTCCCTTTTCAAGCCTAACAGATTCACCATTGAGGGCTTTATAAACATCTTTTAATTTGGGTTTTCTACTGTTCTCCTTAATCCAATCTCTTGTCAGGAAAAAATCTTTTAAAAAAAGTTTTTTTGACTTTTTTAGATTATTATTGTGAATATTGTCAATATTGTGTTTAGTTTTTAACTGCTTATAGGCATTATAAATTTCTGAAAATATTGTTTTATCTATAAAATAAACCGGAATACCATTATCGCCGTTAATTGCTCTTTGTTCCTGCTCGCTTTTAAAAATATATTTATTTATAAGATTAACAATATCGGCACTTGAACGACGGTTTTCTATAAGTATTTCATCAATCCCATTTCGAAACATTGACTTATATAACATCATTGGAGTTTCAGTAAAAGACTTAGGTTGAGACTTTGATTCTTCTTTTATAAGACTATTCAAATATGTGAATTCAAAAACAGATTGTAATGGGTCGCCGATGACATTAATTATTGAATTATTAATTGAAAGCACTTTTTGAAAGATTTGGTGAATGAATATCCTGCTATCTTGATATTCATCAATAAATATTAATTGGAGGCGATTTGAAATTATGTTTAAGATAGAAGGGTAATCATTTATAATTCTTGATGAGATACCTACAACAGTGTCATATGATACCAAACCTTCTTTAGATAGTATTTCGGCCAAGTTTGCGGATCGTCTTTTTATCTCAAAAGTTCTTTTTTCCGATTTGAATACACAATTTTCCTTTATTGATTTAATAATATCCTTTTCTATGGATGAGTATTGTATGGGCAGATTGAGCTTAAAATTGTCATCATTAAGCTTAAAATTTTTATTTATATTTCCTTTATCATTTAAAAGACATTTTTTCTTTAATATATTTAAAATATCCTTGGCCGCAGTTGAATCAATTCCGGAAATAGTTTTTAATGCTTTCTGAGTTACATGACCGTAATTTTCGTGTAACTCAACAAGAGGTCCTTCAATATAATTCTTTTCCACTGGCACGATATCAACCAAATGCCCAAACGGTTCAATAACAAATCGAATGAGAAAACTGTGGATGGTTCCGATAAAAACATTTGGTGGAATCGGTATTTCAGATGAAATTCTTTGCCTTAATTCTGCAGTAGCGGCATTGGTATAGGTGATTACAGCGCAAAACCGGTTTCTGTCGAGGTTTGGAAGACAACTTATTACCTCGCTTTTTAGGTTAAAGGTTTTGCCTGCTCCCGGGCCTGCTATGATTATTTTTAGTTTATCCATTAGAACCAACTATATGGGTAAAACCACTTTTTATATATTCCGGCACATTAAAATATTTTCTTTTATCCTTATTTTGTTCGTCTCTTAAAACTTCTAAAAGATTCATTGCAAACTCGGCTTTGTAGTTTACCTTCCCTTTTTCATATATATTTTTAAAAAAGTCTTTTGAATCAGTTATCTCGTTATTTCCAATTTGTTTTTTTACTTGCTTACCTTTGTTTCTTCGTGTTTTTAAAAAAGCGCCCAAAAGGAATTCTTTACCAATTTCCTTACTGTTTGATTCAATTAAATCTAATTCAAATGTTGACTTTTGGGTTTTGCAGATAGAGATATATTTTATATTCCGATATGCTCTTTCCAATGAATCAGTTCTATGTTTTGCACAGGTTTCCGAATCACTATCAGTTAAGACTAATCCTTTTATAAAATAACCTTCTTTTAAAATTCTAAGAAAATGTTCGAAAGCCACACCGCCAACATTAATTAAAGAAATTCCTTTTTGCTCCATGCTTTGGTTGTAAGTAATTTCAAAAAATTCAGGTATCAACAATTGCTCGGAAATACCTTCTACCAGAATGACTTTACGAGCAAAAAATAGGGTGGATTTGGTGGCGTCAAGAAATCTTGATAAGTAATTTTTTGATTCTTTGGGTATGTATTTAAAAAGGTAATAAGGTTTAATTTTGTTTTCATTTTCATCGTGATATAATACAATCGTGTCATCCAATGATAGCTGTGAAATGATATGCGTGGAATGGGAAGTAATGATAATCTGCCGTTCATCGCTGCTTTCGGTATCAATATTTCTTGATAGATGAACCTGTAAATGTGGGTGTAAATGCGCTTCGGGTTCTTCAATACCGACAAGTCGGTAAAACACTTTCTTCTCTTTTGTTTCAACTTGCTGCATTAACTGGGAAAGAAGGAGCGAAATATAAAGCAGGTTGTTTCTTCCCAAACCATTGCGTTCGATATCTATGGGGTTGGTACCATAAATCAGGCTTATTTTTTTAAGAATTTCTGATGATTCAACACCAGCAAAAATAAAAGCTATTTTGCTTTCGGAGTTCTCGATAGAAACTTTCTTTAAAAACTCTTCGATATTTTGTTTAATATCTGAAAAAACGGAGCTCTCGTTATTTATGAGTTCCTTTAATTCAAAGAGCTTGTTCTTAATATCATCGATTTTGCTGTCTGTTTGAACCGATAATACTTTATTTAACAATGTATTTTTCCCACTTGTCATTAACTGTGTTTTTGCATCGCGCAAAGCATCCAGAAACTCCATTTTCAGGAAGCTAAGCCAGTAATAATCAATTCTTTTCGTCCGGTCGTCTCCGCCAAAAATCGAATAGCTGTAGTGGGTTATTGGGAAGTCAATAGTATCAACAGAATTATTTTTAGAAAGCGGCCCTTTCGTATTTTGAAACCATTCTTCAATTTTTTTTGTGTGGTTAATAGAAAATAGATATGTGATTTTCGCCTTATTCTTTGAGATATCAGTATTCCATTCCCCGGTAAACCAATCACCTAATATGGCTTCCTGGTCATGATTAAAACCGGACAAAACAACTTCAATTTTAATCTCTGGAAATTTTTCCTTTAGGTCTTCAAACTTTGCGGCATCTTTGACTTCGTTTTTGAACTTTTGAACAGCATGATAATTGATATCATCTACTTCTAAATTCCTTTTTTGAAAGAATGTAATATCAGGGCTAAAAATCAAACCGAGCGCATTGAGCAAATTGGTTTTCCCAATATTGTTTTCCCCAATAATAAGGTTAAACCTTTTAAGCTCAATTTCAAAATTGGTGAAATTCCGATAGTTTTCTATGGTTAGTTTATCGATGATCATATTCCCCTCTTTTAATTGTTTTCAACTATTTTTATTTCTTCTTCGGTTAAACCGTATAATTTATAAACCATCTGGCCAATTTGGTATTCATATTATGCTTTTCCTTCAATAATCTTAACTTCTGGTACTTCTTGCATTTTTATCATCGCAATGCTCACCGGATGCGCAGGGTCAGAAAGTTCTTTATACACCTTTTCTATGGTTTGGAGTTTCTTTTCATTGCTCCAGTCGTCTTTTAACTCAGGTAAATTGGCGAGGTGTTTTAACACTTCGTAGTTTGCTTTTTGCATGACCTCGGGTAAAAATAGTTCATACACCATTGCATCTATTAATCGTTGAAAGAAAGAAGCTAACCTTGAATCCGCCCCATTCAAAAAGATAAGATAACTAACACATTTACAAATTAGTTTTTGCTTTTCATGATTGGCAATTATGAAAGGAAGTTTTTTTACATGTTTAATTTTAACCTGAGGAAAAACTCTTCCTGCTTCTTTTACAATTTCATTATAGAAATATTTCATTGGTTTTGAGTTGCATAATGCCAATGCATATTCTAAGTCAATTCTTTCCTCAAACTCATTTTTTATCCAACAACATTGAATTGTATTTCTAAACCATCTTCCTTTTGTGTCAATAGTTGCTATTAAAAAAGGGGCTGTTTGTCGCCAAAGAATCTTTTTCTTTTTTTCAAATGCTTCGTTTGAAAAACTTACTGTTTCATCTGAATTCAAAACATCTCTGTAATTAAGATTAAAATATTCATCTGTCGTTGGGTTCATATAATAAGCACCAATTAATTTACCATACCAAGTTTGTCTTGACTGCTTAAAACTTTTTTTATTGTCGCTAAATAATCTTTCATAAAGGTCATTGCCTCCTTTATTTTTTAGTCCAATTCCAGAACGGTGATACTGAATTCCAGCGTCCTTAATTTCAAGAACATCTTCAAAAGTGATTGAAACTTTGATTGAGTCAAATTCAGTTCTATTATAGAATGAAAAATCTTTGCTTGACTTTATTTCAGGAATAGATAAGTTTCTGAAATCAATTTCGTCAAAACTTCCTGTGAATTTTGAATCGGAACTCAAGTCAGCATAGGGGAAATTTTCTTTAACTTTTTCATTTGAAATAATGCAAATACATACAGGAACAACAACATTTTCACTGAATACATTTAAACCAAGGTTTACGATTTTCAATATGTTGAATTGAAGCAAATACTTTCTCAAGTCATGGTATCTCGGTTGGCTGATGAAGGTGTTTGAAGTAATGTATGCTAGAGTTCCTTTCTCTTTTATTTTTTTAATTCCAAACTTGTAGAACATTTTATAAATCTCTCCATAGCTGTAAATCACATCATCATACAAGGTTTTATAAACATTGAACAACTGCTGTATATCTGCTCCGTAAGGCGGATTGCCAATCACTATATCAAAACCTTCAGTGGCTTTGGGAAAAAAGTATCTTGGTTCAAAAAAACCTACCGATTCATATTTGAAGAGGTTGGTATAACTTTGCCAGAGTTTAATTTCACTTTCTTTTTCAACAATACATGTTTTATGTTTTTCTTTTAATGCCTTGCTTATCCGTTCATCGGTAGATTCGTATTTGCTTTTTATTTGCCTGATTTTCTCGTTGCATTTTTCTGAAATCAGTTTGGCTATTTTATTTTTCAACTCCTTTTTATCTTTGGGCATACTGGCGCTAAAGTATTGCCCGGTAAGGCGGTTAAACTCTTCAAAAAATGGGTCAGTTTGATTTTCAAACAAACCGATTTTAACAACATCCGATTCCGGAGCTGATATAAGTGTATTGGCAGTAACAATTTTAAAATCAAGGTTGGGCAGTGGATCAATTCCACGATTTGCTTCATTGGGTTTTTCAGTCTGGTCAACAAGCAATGAGATAAAAAAACGCAACTTAGCAATCTGCGTGGCAATGGGTTGTATATCCACACCATAGATGCATTGTTGAATGATACCCAACTTACGTACATAGTTCCAGTTTTCTTTTTGCAGACGTTTTTTCACTTCTTCTTGCATGTAAGCAGGAAAGTTGCTGACAACCATATTGAACCAGATTTTATTTTCGGGGTCAAGTTTATGCAAGATATGTATCATTTTTTGCAAAACACCCATAGGGAAAGCACCGCTTCCGCAGGCAGGGTCAAGTATTTTGCATAAGTCTATAGCGTTTATGAGCAGATGAGTTTCTTCTGCATTAAATGGATTCGGATTTTCTGAGTAACTGAGTAAGTCTCTTAATCGTTGTTCAACGACAGATTGCTTCGCCTCCGCTTCGCTCTGTCTCGCAATGACGGCTTGGGAGAGATAGGCAATCAAACTTTCATCCACCATATAGTTTACAATTTCCCGCGGGGTATAAAAGGAACCGGTTTGCTTTCGTGCCGTGGTTTCGGTTTCGGGATTATAATACGCCAACAGGTTTTCAAAAACTTTTCCCAACAACTCAGGGTCTAACGCAACTTCTTCTTCAATGGGTGTATTTTCTTCAATGGTAAATTTGTATTGGTGTAAAATATCAATTAAACCATAAACAGTAAGTTTGTTTTTCGTTTTATTGTCATAATCCTGGCTAAGGTCAATGTCTTTGTATTCACCAAAAAAAAGTTTATCGGGCAAAACAGCTTGTTTAAATTTTTTGGTTGAAAAGCCATCCATGCGGATCTCAACAGGATTATCCTTATCTTTTTTCTGGTCTAAACATTCGAACAAACCACCATTGAGAAAAGGGATATTTTTGAAGTGTGAAAGAAAATTTTCAGGTTCCCGGAAAAGATCATCAAACCGGTAAACGAGCGGGTCACCGTATTCTTTTGGATTAAATCCTTTGTCGATAACTTTTCTTTGATCAATGGGTTTATTGAGCGTTGCAAAGAAGAGGTTTTGTAAAATTGCTTTATAATAAATTGTCTCATTACCATTTTCCCCTTCAAAATCCTTAAGTATGGTTTTCAATTTATTAACATCAAAAAGCGCCGGATTTATTAAACCTTTTTCTTTCATAAACCAGACAAAAAGTAACCTTGTAAGCAGGCGAATAATCGATTCACTCTGATAAACCTTTTCTTCCACCTTATCTTCTTCGGGGCATATTTGAGGAAATTTAATTTGCGTTATTGCCCATAAATACCAATTGAATAACTTTTGATAGAATTGTTCGTTGAGTTCTTTTAAGTCAAGAGTCTTTTGCCATGCATTGTGTAGTTCTACAAAATTGGTGAAGCCGTGTTTGTTTTTTAGTTCGTCAAACGAAAGATCGAAAAGTATTTCAATGTGCGCCCGGTGCAGGTTATCAATGCGGATATCTTTAATAAGAGTGACTTTTTCAAGCACATCTTTATGCTCATCGCGTTTATGTAATCTGCGGTTTATAACCGCAAGTGTAAGTATTTTACCATATTTGAAGAGAATCATTGCCGGCATAGGAAAAACTTTATTTATTTCGCGTGTGACGTGACTTAATATAGTTCTGCTGTATTGCTTTTTAGTCAATTCAATAACAAAAAATAGGTATGTTTCAATAATGGTGTTGTCAACTCGCTTAGTGGTATCAAGCAGGTTGTGCTGAACAGTCATTTCGTATTTAGAAAGCTGAAATAATAAATCAATATATTTCCATTCGGCGACGAATGCTTTTTCTTCATTAAAGCGTTGATTCCTATTAAGAAAAGAATCCTTAAAAAAGGAATAGATCTTTCCGGCTAAAGGAGCTTGTCTCCCGGTATTGTAGCCGAGAACTTTAAATAGATTAAGAGATTTTTCAGTTAAATTGCCCTCTTTGAAAGATTGTAATGCAGTTTCAATTTTCTGCTTGGTTTCTACTTCGGTCATATTATTACCTCACAATCAGCCAGGTTACGAATTCAAAGTTTTCCATTTCATTGAGTTGTTTTGATGATGGAATCAGAAGCGCCCCTCTATCGGAAGTAAGGCGCTGGTTACCCCGCTTCTTGAATATGCGTATTATCTCGTCTACCGCCTTTTTTAGCAGTTCGGTATAAGCACCCATCTTTTCACCGTTATTGGTTTCTGCATTGAATAGCTCGCATAAAGTTTCATACGGTTTAGCCCTTTCCTGACACATCAAACGGTATATCTCAAGTATTTGTTTGGCATTAGTGTAATTGAACCGTACAGTTCCATCATTGCGGATATAAACAAGAAAATATGGATTAAGAGGATTGACTTCCTCATTTCCATCACTTTCACCCTTCTGCTTTAAACAAAAAACCACGCCTGGTTTAATAATATCTCGTTCGCTTTCTGAAAATGAACGGGACTCAATAAGCCCGGCGTGCTCACCGGATGGCGAAGGCACAACTGCATATAATCCAAACGGAGCTTCATTGAGCCGTTTTCGGTTATTTTCAAGGAAATTGAGTAATTCAATACGGAAATCGTCCAGTGTAAAATCAGTAAGCGATACCGTCTCGTTCATATCTTCAAGATCAAGAACTTCTTCTTTCAGTTTTTTAAGCTGCTGATTACGATATTTAAGATCATCGGAAATCAATTCCTGTATCTGTTCTGTATTAAGGATGTTGTCTTCACCTGTTGCGGTAACATCCACCAGTGCCATACGGGCTTCTACCCGTTCTTTAAGATTGATATAGTTATCCAAATCTTTTGTTGGCCAGAAATTGACAAGCTGTATATGGCTGTTTTTGCTTCCCAGACGGTCTATACGCCCAAACCGCTGAATAATACGAACAGGATTCCAGTGGATATCGTAGTTAATAAGGAAATCGCAATCCTGTAAATTCTGGCCTTCGCTAATACAATCAGTTGCAATAAGTATATCGATTTCTTCGCTTTGTGGCGCACCTGTCATTTTTGCTCTGTTTTTAGAAACAGGCGAAAAATTTAGAAGAATGCTATCATAGTCATTTTTCCCAAAACTGGTCTGCGTAAAACTTCCGCATACCAAAGCGCAATGCAGTTTGAGTTCTTTTTGACACCATTCTTTTATATTTTTATAAAGGTATTGGGCAGTATCGGCAAAAGCAGTAAATATAACTACTTTTTTATTTTCCGCATTCAAAGGACTGCTTATTTTTTCTTTAATTAACTTTTTTAATTCGGCAAGTTTCGCATCTCTGTCGGGTGTTACTGCAATAGCATTATTATATAAACCGGAAAGGGCTTCCTTATCTTTTTTAAGGTCCTTCAGCCATTCTTCCAACTCAAGGTCAGTAAGGTCAAATTTTAATTTTTTGCCAACCTGCCATTGCTCCAGATCATCTGCATTTTCTTCAATTTCATCTTCATCAGGCTGAAAGTTTTCCAATGACTCTTCTTGTGTCTTAGATTTTAATTTTTGGAACTCTTCTATTTTGCCTATAAAATTTTCAATTTTCTTAATAGTTCTATCCATTGATATTTCAAATGATTCTATGGAACTTTCCAATCTTTTGAGATAATTAATTTTCATCATGCCTATCAGGAAGTTTTCACGATCAGCCTGTTTAAACTCAAGCACTTGTGTTTTGGCAAGATCTTCATATTTTTTTTGCTTTTCCGGCTTTACATACGCAGACGGATTAAATACTGCAAGCCTGTATTCAAGAATTTGTTTGTTTAATCTGTCGTAAGAAGGGAAACGCCCATTTAAATCAATTTCGGGATAAACGGAATGCGGTTTATTTCTTTCGGGAAATTTTCCGATAGCAGCAATATTATAGAAACCAATAATATGTTTTCTGGAACGGGCAATAGTCAGTTCGTCAAGAATCTTGAAGAATGCGGAGTCAAGACGCTCTAGAAGCTGTTTCATATTTCTTTTTGGATTTTTCCTTGGGTCAGCCCAATTGGTAAAATGAGTTTGCGCGTTTTTTAGAGTAAGGGCAATGTCCTTAATTTTACAATATTCAAAAAGGGCATCGTCTTTCCCTTCTGTGATGAATGCTATCTGATTACGTAAATCACGAAGGGAATTATTGACAGGTGTTGCGGAAAGCATCAGAACTTTAGTCTTAACGCCAGACTTGATAACTTTTTCCATCAGCCATTTAGCCCGGTTCATCTTCAGACTGCCATCATTTTCAATTTTTTCTACAGGGTTACCTCTGAAATTGTGAGATTCGTCAATAACAACCAAATCGTAAGCTCCCCAGTTGAAATTTTCAAGATCTATGCCGTTTGCGTCTGAATAACCGGACTTACGAGCCATGTCGGTATGATATAGCACCGTATAATTAAATCTGTCCTTCTTAAAAGGATTGAGGGTATGGTTTTGGCTTGCCTGATATATGGTCCAGTTACCTGTAAGTTTTTTCGGACAAATAACAAGGACGCGATTATTAAGAAGCTCAAAGTATTTAATAACTGCGAGTGCCTCGTATGTTTTACCAAGGCCAACGCTATCCGCGATAATGCAACCGTTGTGCTTCAATACTTTATTAATCGCTCCCTTTGCTCCGTCTTTTTGAAAGTCATAAAGGATATGCCATATTTCGCTGTCAAAAAAACCGGTGCGCTCATTAAGCAATCCTCCTTCCTTGTTTTCATCAAGGTAGCTTTCAAAAATATGAAATAAAGTCTTAAAGTAAATGAATTCCGGTTCATTTTCGATATATAATTGCTCGAGATATTTTAGTAGCGTATAGAAAATTGGGTCTAATAGAATCGTTTCTTGGTCTTTGAAAAATATTGAAAAACAGTCGCCGTGCTTAGTGGATAATGTGGGGTCG
>MNVA01000030.1 GCA_001871325.1 Ignavibacteria bacterium CG1_02_37_35 | reverse complement strand
CGATCTCGCTCTTACTAAAGTTGCCGATAAAACTAACGTAAGCAATAACGACATTATCACTTACACAATCACTGTAAAAAACAGCGGTAACGGAAATGCACAGAATGTTCAAGTTTCCGATCAATTAGCTTCCATTTTAGAGTTTGTTTCTGCAGTTCCAAGCGGAGTTTATAATCTTTCAACGGGAATCTGGAATGCGGGAACGATCAACGCACATGATTCTGCATCATTAGAAATTAAAGTAAAAGTAAACTTTGGAAATGCTTCTGCTCCGACTTATGACTTTGGTGCTGCTTCTGAATTTAACTTATTCGTACTTGATACGTTAGTTCAACCATCTTCCGATACTGAAGGAAAAGTTGCGGTTGGCGGTTATGCTGATTTGAGGAACTACAGTGTTGGCGATAAACTTCCGGTAAATTCCGGAAACGTCTTAGTTGTAGGAAATCATTTAACTTTTATCAGCGGAAGAGTTTATAACGGGAAAGCTATTTATGGAAATTTTATTACCTCAACTACCGGGTTTTCTGCCGATGATGGAATTGAGAAAGATTCTGTCATTGATTTTGGTGCCGCTAAAATTCATCTAATAAATTTATCTAATCAATTATCCGCTTTAGCTGAAACTGACACCGTAAAATTTGAATACGGACATGTTGAACTCGTTGGACATAACAATGTAGAAAACGTATTTTATGTTGATGGAGCCATGTTATCCACAGCTAATAATTTCACAGTTGATGTTCCGAATAACTCAACAGCAATTGTAAATGTTAGCGGAAACTTTGTTGAGTGGATGGGCGGATGTAACGTAATCGGCACAACAAAAGAAAAAGTGCTGATCAATTTCTTTGAAGCTGATACGCTTAAATTACACGGCATTAATGTTACTGCTTCAATTTTAGCGCCTAAATCGGTTTTAGATTTTTCAGCCGGATTAGTAACCGGACAAGTAATGGTTCGCTGCATGTTCGGAGCCGGACAATATAACAATAGTATGTTTGACGGTACTATTACCGGGGGTTCATCTATCGCAAACTTTGCAACTATCGTCAGCGCTACTCAATCAAGTATGCCAAGTCTGATTGATGTGCCGGCTTCAATGGCAAGAGTTACTAACAAACCTGACGGAGCTACCGGTGTAGAGAACGATAATGTTATACCGAATGAATTCAATCTCTTGCAGAACTATCCGAATCCGTTCAACCCGACAACCACTATCTCCTTCTCGCTTGCAAACGACGGATTTGTAAACTTAACTGTCTTTAACATTACCGGAGAAAAAGTTGCGTCACTGGTTAACAGAGAATATCAAACAGGAAATTATACAGTAGAATTTAACGCAAATGATTTACCATCCGGAATTTATCTCTACAGATTATCTGCAGGTAACTTTGTTTCAACTAAAAAAATGATCCTTATGAAGTAGTTTTCACTAATCAGTTATAAGAAAAAGCCCGGCAGCATTGTCCGGGCTTTTTTATTGTTCACCCGCTTATTTATTCTCTTTCAATTTTCCATATAACAAAAGTCCTAATCAGACGACAAGAGTTTAATCATGCCTCTTTTATAATTTGCCGCATCACGTTAAGAACTAATTGTATTGTTTCTAATATTTCTGGTCGGAACTTAAGTGAAAGAATTTGGGTTACCCTTATAAATGCCTCTATCAATTCCATTACAGAACACGAAAGGTTTTATGAAAATATTTTATCTGGTTACATTTCTGGCTTTGTTCAATTCAATTCAATATTCACAATGGGTTCAAACAAATGGACCATCCGGTGGCGACGTTTCAGCTATTGTTTCTTCAGGTTTAGAGATGTATGCCTCAACCGGACAAATAGCCGGTTTCGGTTACGGTTCGGGAGTTTATAAATCAACTGATAATGGACTAACATGGAAATCAATAGATTACCCTGTTGTAAATCGGGAAGATAAAAATGTATCCTCGGTTACGGTCAGTGGAGATTTTATCGCTTTTGGCGCGCAAAAAGGTTTAGTAATGATCTCACACGATAAAGGAATTACGTGGACGAGAACATTTGCCGGTTCAGAGGCTATTACCGGACTGGTTACCGATGGGACAAATTTATTTGCAGCTACCAACGGCAGCGGAGTGTATGCAACTCCATTAATTTCGACATCTTGGGCAAAAGTTAATACCGGGTTAACCAATAAAAAAATTACTTCTTTACAACTTGCGGGAACAACTTTGTACGTAACCGTACTTGGTGGAGGACAAATTTTTTCTTCGACCAATAACGGTGCAAACTGGACTGCCTCTTTGCTCCCTTCAGCTGTATTTAATACTTACAATTCCATTTTAGCTAATAATAAATTGTATGTAGGAACACAAAACGGGGTTTACTATTCCCCGGATAATGGAGCAACCTGGGTTGGACCAATTAGCGGATTTTCTTATAGTTCAAACGCCTTTGCGATTTCCGGAACAACACTTTTTGCCGGAAATAGTAGTGGATTATATTCTATGCCATTAAGTGGCGGTAATTTCACAACGGTGACAACTCAATTTGGTGTTCTTTCTTTATTAGCGGATCCTTCAGGTCTTTGGACAGGAACACAGGGGACATTCGCAAGTTACGGCAAGGGACTCTTGTTATCAACTAATAACGGTGTGAGTTGGTCACAAGCAAATTCCGGACTCGCCGGCTCAACCATTCAAACACTTTTTCCATTTGGTGATAAAATATTTGCTGTGAAAAATCCAACAGGATTATATTCTTCAACAGACAAAGGGGCGACATGGATTCTTTCCGATGCCCGGGCATCTTCGTACGATGCCTTAGTTCAACTTGTAGCTGAAAAAAACGGAAAACTCTTTGTGGCTGCAAATAATGGAATTATTACATCATCCGATACAGGTAAAACTTGGGATTTTCTCACTACGGGATTTACCCCACAAGCCTTGTTCGTCTATGGTTCAAAACTCTTTGCCGGTGAGCAGGGTGGCGTAAGAATTTCAACCGACGATGGAGTAAGTTGGGCGCAGGCAAACAACGGATTAACGGGATACCTTAGTGCAAATTGTTTTGCTTCAAATAATGGGAAGTTATTTCTCGGATTGTATGGCGATGGTGTTTACACCTCAATTGATAGTGGAACAACGTGGACAGAGGCAAGTACTGGATTATCAAGTCGTCGAATTCGATCATTCGCCTTTATTGGCAATCTTGCACTTGTTGGAACAGATGGCGGTGGAGTAAATAAAAGTACAGATGCGGGATTAACATGGACTGCAAGTAATGCAGGTCTGAGCAGTGAAAATATTTGGTCTTTAACTTCTACCGGCGGCAAAGTATTTGTGGGTTCTAATGATGGTGTGCATATTTCTTATGATAGTGCTGCAACCTGGCAAAAAACAAGTCCATGGCCAATGATAAGTAATACGTTGTGTGTTACTGCAACAGATATTTATGACGGGACTTATTATGCAGGAGTTTGGAGAAAATCACTTTCGGAATTTGTAACTGATGTGAAAGAAAATTCTCAAATCAGCTTTAAAAGTTTTTCTGTTGAACAGAACTATCCGAATCCGTTTAACCCGGTTACAACAATCTCCTTCTCGCTTGCAAATAGCGGTTTTGTGAATCTTTCAGTTTTTAATATGATCGGGGAAGAGGTTGCAACGTTAGTTAACAAAAATTATCAAACAGGAAATTATACAGTAGAATTTAACGCAAATGATTTACCATCCGGAATTTATCTCTACAGATTATCTGCCGGAAACTTTGTATCAACAAAAAAAATGATCCTTATGAAGTAGTTTTCAGTAATCAGTTATAAGTAAGAAGAAAAAGCCCGGGGCATTGTCCGGGCTTTCCATCTACACAAAAGTATTTACGCTACCTTAAAAACAGATTTACGTATCTGCCCTATCTTTCATTATTGAGAAACTGAATAGAATCAAACGTTTGTATAGCATTTGCGGTTTGTGCTGTTTACAAAGAACTGGAACGGCAGCTCAAAAATAAAAACTCAGCGTTGAGTCCCGAAAAAGCAATCGCCATCTTTAAGACGATATATGCGCTTACTATCGTTACCCCCTATTCACAACCACGTTACACAAGACTTCTAATTAAAAATGATGAGCAAGCTCAATTATTACAAATATTCGAATTAGATTTTGGGTGTCCCAGTGCGTAAGACAGGACTTTTATTTTGATTCGTCGCACCATGCAAATTAATGCTTTGAATGTTGCGGCGAATTCTTTTTTTTTACTCTTCGCTATCCGCTGCCGGCATTACCACCCAAAGAATAATGTAAACGAGTATGCCGGGAAAAGCAATACTGAAAATAGAAATTAGCACGTACCCGATCCGCACAATTGTTGGATCCCAGCCAAGCCATTCTGCAATACCGCCGCAAACTCCGGCAATCATTTTATTGCTTGATTTTTTTAACGCTGCCATAAATATTCCTTTTGTTGAGCGAAAGTTATTTCAAAAATATCAGAACATCAACTGTAATTTATTAGCGAAACTTGCAAAACCTATTCTACTTGACTAAGTTTTGTACAGTTATTTATTTGATTTTCCATAACATTACCTGGCAAAGCCAGGATTAAATAATTTGTAATCATCGAATGAATGATTGCATGGTTGCATGCCTGAATGAAAAACATTCATCCATTCATTTTCATTCATCCAGGCACTTAACTATTTTCTACTCAGCAAATATTCTTGCCATTCTGCGCAGAATATTTTTGCTAACTATCTAAAGAGGTTTCATTTTGACAGAACAAGAAGAAATATATCAAAAAGTGGAAGAGCTCTCTTCCGAACTTAATTACAACGCAAAAGAAGTTTCAATTATTTTAGCGGCGGGGCACGGTAAAAGAATAAAATCGCATCGCTCAAAAATGCTTCATGCAATCTGGGGTAGACCGACTGTTGAACGGGTTTTCAATGCGTCAAATAAAGGAATTCCTTCGGTTAATTCAATTTTAGTTGCCGGCATAAAAGCGATGGATGTGATGTCGGTTATCGGCAAACGAAAGCAAACGCTTTTCGCTTACCAGGCAGAACAAAAAGGAACCGGACACGCTGTGCAAGTTGCGCTCGAAAAAATTAACGCAAAAAAATTTAACGGTAGTGTGTTTGTTTTCCCCGGTGATATGGGACTTATCAATAAAGAAACTGTTGCTATGTTCCGCAAAGCATTCAAAAAATCAAAATCTGATATGATGGTGCTTACCGGAATTTATGAGGGGAACTCTGCAAATAATTCATACGGAAGAATTATTCGTGTAAAAGGAAAAGACGTTGAAGGAAATCCATGCGGAAGTGATTGTGGTAAAGTTATCGAAATAAAAGAAAACAAAGACATCCTTTCACTGCCGCATGATAAACCGTATCTTCTAAAATACAAAGGAAGAACATACTCCTACACTAAACAAGAATTGATTGAAAACCGTGAGTTTAATTCCGGCGTTTATGCGTTCGATTTTAAAAAACTCGTCTCCGAAATAAAAAATCTAAGCAGCAAAAATGTTCAAAATGAAATTTACATTACAGACCTTATCTCATTATTTAACGCTTCCGGTTATTCGGTTTCAGCCGTAAGCCCGGAAGATCAAAACGTGATAATGGGATTTAATGATAAATCTGTTTTGAAAGAAATGGAAAACATTTTCCGACGGAAAATTTACAATAAACTGAAAAACATTATTGAAATTGATGATCACGAAGACTTTTTTATTGATGAATCGGTTGTTGAAGATATTTTAAAAATGGATAGAGACGGAACTCCGCTTGATATCCGCATCGGCAAAGGCGTTTACATCGGGAAAGGAGTAAAGCTCAACTATGATGTTGACCTGAAAAAAAATGTCTTTGTGGATGGAAATGTTGTCTTCGGTAAAAACGTTCACGTTTGGGAGAACGTTCATCTTTCAACTTTCACCAACCAAAAACTTATCATTGGTGACAGTGTTGAAATTCTTTGGGGCGATATCATCAAAGGAAATATTATAATTGGCGAAAATACGAAAATTGAATCAAGCGTAAATATGACCGGCAGTGATGATTTCCCTCTGCACATCGGCAAAAACGTGCTGATTAAAGGGACAAGCTATATTTTCGGGTGTGTTATTGAAGACAATATTTACATTGAGCATAGTGTTTTAATAAGAAAGAAAATCACTAAACTTATCAAACGAAACGGTGAAGTGCAGAGAATACGATTCTTCCTTCCGATGCCTTCGGGAATTGATGCGATAGAAAATTTGTAAAGGAAAGAAAAGACA
This sequence comes from Ignavibacteria bacterium CG1_02_37_35, assembly GCA_001871325.1. GTDB lineage: Bacteria > Bacteroidota > Ignavibacteria > Ignavibacteriales > Ignavibacteriaceae > UBA1563. Next base: position 5,432 of record MNVA01000030.1, on the reverse strand, counting down.
CACAAGCAGAATTTGAAATTATTTTTGCTTGCGAGTTGATTTTAGAAACGAATCGATGGACTTGTAACATTTTTTTACTTCAACAGTTTCTTTCCACAAATCAGAATCATTGTCTATTAACACTTCTGCTTTAGGAAGATAATCCGAACCTTTGGGGATATATCCTTTTGTTTTCCATTCCTTGTGGTATTTCGCGATTTCTGGATTGCCGGAATATAAAACAACATCATATTGATTAATTAATGCACGAAGTAGCGGATGTTCACTCCAAGTTTTTCCCCTGTCTTTTGTAATAAGAGCGGTATCATCAATATCTAATAGGATTTTCACAAAACAACCTTAAAAATTTTGTAAAATAAAATTACGAATAAAGGCACTTAATTTTTTATCATCATACGATAAGAAATGATGCTTCTTGTTTTGTAATTATGGTTAGATATTATCTGCAATTTCATCACTTATAACTTAAATTATTACAAGGCACTTTATGAATTATTTCCCAACGCCTCTCTCATACGCTCAATTAATTTTATCGCTTGAATGCGAAAAGATCAAAATAGCACTTCTTACAAACATCGTATCTAATGGCTTAGTAAGATATAAATACATTATCGCCGTAAAACATTGGAGTTTTGAGGTCCCAAATTATTTCATTACAGTAGAACATTCTGTGAATTACAGTCACATAACGAAAAACTATTTTCTTTGTGAGTTTGAAAATGGAGAACATACTAATTTCGGGAATAATTTAAATTGGGGCGATATTGATATTTTTTATAATGAAGCTATGCAAATGATCAAAGAAAAATACGGCTTACAAAATGATTTTGTTATTATTGATTCTCAACCTGACGAGTTGAATCTGTCCGATTTTTGTTTTGTCAATCCGATTGATTATGACTATATCGGGCAGAGCATTGATTATATAAAAGCAAAAAACCTATTATCAATTCTTGCAAATAAAGAAAATACGGTTGTTGATCTTTCGAATAAAAACTTAAAATCGATCCCTCCCGAAATCCAAAAGCTTTCAAACACAAAAGTTCTTGATTTGAGTAGAAACCAGATTGGGGATTTTGATTTTGAACTATCCCGGTTGCAAAACCTTGAAGTTCTAAGACTAAATTACACGGTATTTGAATATCTTCCATCAGACATAGGCGCTTTAAAAAATCTTAAAGTGCTTGAGATAGATCAGAATATTTTGTTTGAGTTACCTGATGAGATTTGTGAATTAAAGAATTTAGAAACGCTCATTATCCGAGAAGTCCATCTGAATGAATTACCTGAAAATATTGGCGATTTGAAAAACTTGCGAAACTTTGAGCTGAAAGCAAGGTGGATAGAAGAAATACCGGAGTCAATCGGTCAACTTGTTAATCTGCAAAGGTTAGTGATCGAAGGAACCAATATCACAGAGATTCCCGAAACAATTGGGAACTTGCGTTCGCTGGAAGAATTTCATTTAATTGGTAATAAAAAGCTTCGCCTTCTTCCCGCTTCTATTGGCAACCTTAAAAAATTGAAATACTTCTATGCTTACTCTAACACTTTGCAAGAACTTCCTCAAGAGATAGGGTTTATGGAAAACCTTTTAACCCTTCATTTATACAACAACAAATTGACTCAACTGCCTAAAGAAATAACACTCCTTGAGAAATTAAGTTGTTTGAACTTAGGCCGAAACTTACTTAAAGAATTACCTGAAGATATTTTTAAAATGAAGTCGTTAACCGAACTCAATCTTTCGGGAAATACTTATTTGGATGCAGACACTTTGCAGGAAAAACTAATCTCTTCACCGCTTAAAGAAAAATTGACCTTGTTTACTGAAATTAAATAACAACAGAACACTTTTTTATTTACGGCGGTTCTGTTTATGGGTTAAACGAATAACATCATTTTGTTAAAATGAGTATTAATAAAGCAAACCAGAAGAAATACTTAAAACATCCTCCGAGTAATCCTCTAAAGAGATAGAATAATATGACAATTATAATAATTTCCATTGCAAGTGTTAAATTACCGGCGTCAAAATTGTTTTTCTTATCATACAATGATTATAAATTATGGGAAAAAAGATTTCAAACGATCTATTACGCCGGACTGAAATTCTGGCAAGGATACTAAACGGTGAGTGCCTTTCAAAGCTTAGCGTTGCAGAGGATTATAAAGTTGAAGAAGTTACCATTACCCGTGATTTACAGTATTTTAGGACTCTCGGACTTGAAATCTTCAGTAGAAAAAAAGGAATTACTTTATTCAGTAAAGTTAAGACTGACTATTTAGCTTTATTGACTTCGGAATATCTTTCAATTAAAATGTATTCTGATTTTATGCTGACACCGATTAAAAATTTTTCAAAAATAGACGCTCTCTTTTTTCAGCATATTGTGCTTATGACAAAAGCAGTAAATGAATCCTTAATAATATCCGTTTCATATAAAAAAATATCGGATGGCAGCGAACAAAAATATTTGCTAAAACCTTTAAAGCTAGTCGAAAACAACAGCAATTGGATTTTGCATGCGTTCAAGAATGATGAGACAATATTAAAAACTTTTTATCTAAGTAGAATTACCGGTCTTCAATTAATGGATAAGAAGTTTATTCTTAATAAAGTCCCTGAAAAGGAAGAAAAAATATTTGATATAATATTAAAATTCATTCCCGAAGTCGAGCAAGAGTTCATTTACAAATTATGGTTTGACGAGTTTGAAATTGAAAAGGATGAGAAAGGTTCGATACTTTTAAAAACAAAACAACCAATCACAAATCGGCTTGCTTCCTGGTGTATTAGTTGGTGGGATGCGATTGAAGTAATTCAACCCGTCGAATTGAAAGATTACATAAAAGAAATGATAAAATACTATCAATCTAAAAACCCTACTTAAGCGAAATGACATTATTATAATTAAAAGCTTAATCTTCTTAAAAATGCTATAGCGCAATTATCTACTTATTCTAATTGTAAGCCTCTGTAACCGTCTTCGGATTACCGCCAAATATTTCTTTTTTAGTTATGAAAAAGTAATTAATCAAGCCTTTTGATATTTCAATTCCCTTTTTAAATTCTGTCATTTTAAAGTTTCCATAATTTTTGTCCAAATCCTCTTTTTTAATCACGGGACTCTGCTCAAAGTCAATTGCAATTCCTATAAAATTTGGATGCTGCGTTTTGTAATTTAATAATTTTTCAATATCTAATTTAAAATCACGGTTTTTACTGTCCTTTTGACTTAATTTAATTTCGATTGCAAATGGGCATTCAAAGATGTAGTGGTTTTTTTCATTATTTGGTTTGATATAAGCAATATCAAATCTTGTATTTGACGGGTATTCAGCTTTAATTCCACTAATGTTTATTACATCCCCCAAAATTTCAACATAGTCACCTAACCATTCATTTTTTTTAGTAATTGGCAAAGCAATATCGAAAATATTTTCTGATCTGAGCTTGATTAATAAATCAGCCCGTATATCTTCTTCATAAAAATATTCAATTGGGTTTTTCTGGTATTCCTTCACAAGGTTATTCAGTACTTTTTGTAGCGTTTCTATTTCTAATTCCATGAATATTCTCCTATTAAGATATTAATTGGTATCTGCTTTTTTTGACTTTGTGATAAAAGGTAAATCTTGGCTTTCATTTATTTGGTTGAGTATCTATCTCGTGGCAAAACTAATACTTTTACGAAATATTTCCTATTGGTGAAGAAAGAAATGCTGCCATTTTCTTCTTGCATCACAATATTTCTAATGTCATTTTTTCTTCCAAAAGGAAGGCTCGAATTTCTTCTTTAGTCACTTCAAATAAATTAAAGTCTGTGATTAATTTCTTAAACTCTTGAAAGACCAGACAGAACGCTTTCGATGCCGGTTCTTCACTGCTTACTGACTTTTTCATTTTCTCATTGTCATATTTAAATAACCATTTGACAATCGGGGTTATTTTAGAGATTACTTCTTCTGTTTCATTTATTCTTTGTGTTCCCTCCCAATCAAAAGGAGAAGAAATTAAAACGATCATCTTAAAATTTTGAATCGTCAATTTGTTTATCAAAAATTCAAGAAAATGCTTACTTAACCTTCCGCCTCCGCCTGCAAGTATGAATATTTCTTTATTGGTATAATTAAGAAGGATGTTTTCAATTAAAGCTGATAAATGGTTTTCATAAAATTCACTTGAACCAAAGTCTCTTATTGTTATCTGTCTAACTTTAGTTGGCATGAATAAGTTTGTTTTGTCATTAAAAATCACACACTGACCACTTAAGTGCAGTCCTTCGCCAAAACAATATATTCCGCTCTCGCCAAAACCACCCAATCCAATAATATTAATTGGATAATTCGCTGTTTGCATTTATCTGCTTTCAAAATGGTTATGAAAAAATCACTTAAATAACTCATCCTACGCTGGTTGTCATTCTGAACGGAACGTAGTGAAGTGAAGAAACTAAATTCTGAGTCAAAATGTAATTTTTAGATTCTTCGCTTCGCTCAGAATGACAATTGCCAAGATAATTGCGTAAGGTGACTAAATAAATTGCAAATATTTTTTACCCGGTTTTTATCATTGAATGATAAATTTTAAAGAGAAAATCGTATCTACAGTTATGGGAATCCAAAAGAAATGTAAAAGCTATCCGCAGAAATGAAAACTTTGTTGATTTCCCCGATGCCTTCGGGAATTGATGCGATAGAAAATTTGTAAAGGATTGAAATTAGGTTTTGAGTTATCGCTAATCTTGATATACAACTTTCCCGTTTTTTTCCGCCCAACTCTCGTTAAATCCAACATGAGAAATCGCATTGTTGCTGCGATCGAGTTGTCTTTCGGTTTCGACAACCAAAATTTTTGGTTCTATTTCATAAATAACTTTTATTTTTAAGGGGTTTTCTTTGAGAAAAATTGCGAGAAAGATTTTTTTATTTCTCCAAATTCGATAAAGCGATTCTTCTCTTTTTTCTTGCGGTTCTTTGAACATTCAATCTAATTGCCCGGAGGCTCCTTCGTAGCAAGAAAGATATTCGTATTTAATCGAGTGGTCATCAGGGTCGCAAGCGTCGGCATCCCGTTTTGAGTGAATTAACTCATGACCAAGAATTTCAGAAATAATCATTTCTTTTACTAATCCGGGTTGTAAAAAATTCGGAATACCAATCTTAAGTGCAAGTTCTTGCGCTTTAATTACTAAGTCACCTTACGCAGAATTTGTAATACGAAGCGGTAGCTTCGTAAAAAACAAGCATTTTATCGAAGCTTCGCTTCGATTTACAATATAATTTCTCACTTTTGCGTAACGTGAGTTACTAAATTAATTATTCTACGAATTATCCCTTTTGTCATACAAACAAACTGTATTCTTTTGAAAACTGAGCTTTCTCAACTCTCTCTTTTGTAATAGCAACAAAATCAGGATTTAGTTCAA
>MNVA01000028.1 GCA_001871325.1 Ignavibacteria bacterium CG1_02_37_35 | reverse complement strand
GTTAAAATCCTGAGAGAGCTTTTGAATGATAGCATTCTTGGCATTTTTAGACTCAAGGCGTTTAAGACCGTAAGAGTCGCTATTTTTAATTTTATCCATAGGAGACCTCTAAATTTGTTAAATAAAATTAGTCTCCTGTGGTCATATGACCTAAACTTTAAATAAATGTATTGAGTTACCTGGTCACAATTGGCGATGTAACGAATTAATTAATCAAAATAAAAGATTTAATGATAAAGAATATTTCAGTTAGTTTAATTTTTGTCGGGTTGTTTTTCTTTTACGCGTGTAATGAAAAATTGGTTGATAACCCGGTTGCAAATAAAGCTCCCTTAACAAAAGTATTTTTAAACCCTGACAGCACCGTATCGCAGCAGCAAAGTACAATTAAGTTGTATTGGAGCGGTGATGATCCTGATGGCTTTATTGTAGGTTATTATCTATCCTGGGATGGTATTAATTGGTCATTTACTGTAAAGAATGACAGTCTCTTCGCGCTTCAAATTGGCGCTGTAGATACAATATTTTCATTCAAAGTTTCTGCGGTTGATAATTCGGGGAACGGACAATACGACACACAGATCGTTCAAAATAATATTTCTTACGGCGCCGAACCATTCACCGACTTAAACGGAGACGGTAAATGGAATTCAGGCGAACCCTTTACAGATGTTGGTTTAATTGATCCGAACCCGGCATCATTACACCTGCCTATCAAGAATACCGCCCCGACAATTAGCTGGAATATCCTTTCAACGCATCCGGATACATCATTTACCGTAATGTCCTTTGGTTGGAATGCAGATGATATTGATGGTTCCGGGACAATAAAACATATTAATATTGCCTTGAATGATACTACGAATTTTATTTCTGTGAATGGAGGGGTAAAATTAATTACCATCCGCACAAAGGATTTTTCGAACCCAAATCCCTTAATGGAGATTTTGATAGACGGTGACCCCAATAATCAAGCCGCCGATCCGACAACAGGACAGAAAACCCGATTACCAGGCTTGCTTTATAATGCGAATAATATTTTTTATGTTCAAGCGGAAGATATTTCAGGTGCAAAATCTATTTGGCTCAGTTCTGCTTCGCAAAAAGATAGTAAACCGGGTTGGTATGTTAAGAAACCCCAGGGAAAGTTTGTTCTTGTTGATGACTACAAAAAAAGCGATAACGCCCCGGCTTTTTTCTCAAGTATGATGGACGATAGTTTACTACTCAAACACAAATACGATGTTTATGACATTTATAACCAAAAACCTCCTTTTTTAAACTCAACTTTTTTAGAGACTATCAAACTATTTGATTGCGTCATCTGGTATGCTGATAATGATCCTTCTCTTGATCTTGCAAGCTCTTCGGTACAAAAATATACTATCCTTGGCGGAAAGATATTCTTTTCATTACAATTTCCGCAGACAGTTGACTTAACTCAAATTCAAGGATTTCTACCAATAACCTCGGACAGCAGCGACTACGCGACATTCCTTCCGACCGGAGCAACAGCATGGGACACTACGCAAAGCGATTATCCAAAACTCCAGGTAACAGCTTCTTTAGCAAGAGCGCGATCCTTTTATCTGAGTAATATTGGCGTTACTCCTATCTATTATTTCCCTAAGAAAGAATTAAAGGGATTCATCGGATTTGAGAACAGTGAAAAAAACGTTTTCTTTATTGGTATGCCTCTGCACCGGATTAACGGAATTCCCGGAAGTGTAAAAAATTTATTAACTAAGGTTTTATTTGACGATTTTAAGTTAACGCCATGAAATTATTAATTACAATAATCATTCTTTCCTCCTTTTCTCTTTCTGCACAAGAGACGGGAACCATATCGGGTAAAGTCACAGAAAAAAAGACAAAGGAAGCTTTACTCGGAGTTAATGTTGTCCTCAAAGGGACGTATTACGGCGCCGCTACTGATTTTGATGGGAAATACATAATTAAAAATATAAGTCCCGGAACATACAACATTGAAGTTTCTCTCATCGGGTACAAAGCTGTTAAGTATGGTGCAATAAAAGTCGAACGCGGAAAAACAAAACAGCTTGATATTCAACTTGAAGAATCTGCATTAACATTAGGGCAGGAAGTTGTTATTGTTGGTGAAAGACCAATGCTTGATGCCGAGGAAACACAAAGTAAAAGAACTATCTCTAAAGAAGATATTCAAAAAGCAAGGCTTGAAAATATTTCCGATATTGTTGTTCAGCAGGCTGGGGTAGTTAAATCCGATAATGAAATACATATTAGAGGAGGGAGATCAAATGAGAACGCATTTTTGTTAGACGGTGTTTCGGTACAGGACCCTTTAGCCGGAACAGGTTTTGGTTTACAGCTTTCTGCAAATGCGATAGAAGAAGTTGAGGTTATCACTGGCGGATATAATGCAGAGTTTGGTCAAGCAACATCGGGAGTTGTAAATGTCCGTACAAAAGAGGGGGGAGAAAATTATCACGGCTATTTTTCTTACAAAAACGATAATATGTTCGGTAAAACCTCGGTACATGTTTTTAATACCGATATAGTTGAGGCAAATATAAGCGGTCCCGAACCATTTACATCTTCACTTTTGCCTGCGCTGGGTTTAAATATACCCGGCAGCATAAGTTTTTTTGGGAATTTTTATATGGGTGTAACAGATGGAATTACTCAAGGGTATAACAAAGCCACGGCACGCCAGGTGGTTTCATCCATATTTAATGGTTCACGCTTTGCACCGCGTGCAGAGAATAGTTGGTTCTGGTTAGGGAAACTTACCTATAAAATAACACCTACAATTAAATTGCAGTATTCGTTCAATCAGTCGGTAAATATCAATCAGAATTCCCAATCATTACAATCAAATCTCGAATATGTAGAGCCGAGTCCCGGTTATCAATATACCTTCCAAAATAATTTTGATAATGCAAACACGTATACCCATAGCAATGTTTACCAAACGTTCAGTCTTACACACACGCTCAATCCCAATACATTTTATGAGTTGAAGGCTAATGCTTTCTTTACGCATCTCCGTGCAGATGCAAACGGCAAGAAGTGGTTTGAATATCTTGAACCTCAGGATATTACCAATTTTCCTGTTCAATATTACAATACAGGCAACGACACTATCGGTGTTATCCCCGGTGATGGTTTCTGGGACATTGGAAATCCTTATACCTGGCACGATCATTATGTGCAAACATTTTCTGTTAAGGGGGACTTGACAAGCTTTTTCGATGAGAAAAATAAGTTCAAAGCCGGGTTTGATTTTCAAACCGAAGAAATGCAGTTTGTTGATATTAATCAACCCTGGGTTGGCGAATTGGGTTTAAATAATGACATTTATAAAGTTCATCCGGCAAAGGGCGCTTTTTACGCACAAGATAATATCAATTTTTCAGGGATGATCTTGAACTTCGGTTTGCGAATGGATTACTGGTTCCCTGGAAAATTTGTTGATGATGCGGTTAAGAATCCTGATGTTATTACTATTCCGGACAAAGTAAGACAAAGTTATCAAGACCACACGTATAATTTATTCGGACGAAGATTTAAAGCAAGATTGAGCCCGAGACTTGGAATTTCTCACCCCGTTTCTGATTACCAAACGTTGTTTTTCTCGTACGGACATTTTAGCAAATGGCCGAATCCGCAATCAGTTTATGCTAAACTAAATCCCGTTAGCGCTCAATCGTCGTTTCAGAAATTTGGGAATCCCGATTTAAACCCGGAAACTACCGTAGCTTATGAATTAGGAATTAAAACTCAATTCTCACCAGATGATATTCTTACTCTAACCGCATACTACAAAGATATTTTCGATTATGTAAGTACAAGATCGGCAATTATTCGTTCTGCAAGGCTTTCGTCAAAATCATTTACTACGTATGTTAATTCCGATTATGCAAGGTCAAGAGGCGTTGAAGTTGAGTACAAAAAAAGAATTGGCAAAACTTTTACCGGTTCATTCAATTTCACCTACTCAATTGTAACTGGAAAAAGCTCTTCACCTGACGAGGGAATTCTTGTGCAGCGAGGTTCGTTGTCGGAATCTATAAAAGAATTTTATATGACGTGGGATCGCCCTCTCAATGCTTCGGTTTCGACAAATTTCTATATTGAAAAAAATAATGCTTTGTTCGGTTTCGGTAATGGAATATTGGATGATTACAATATTTATATCAGGGCGCAGTTTGAATCGGGTAAACGATATACTCCGGCTGTTTTTACGGGTAATTATTTAACCGATGGAAGACCGGAATATGTTACGGTTTACGACGAGAGAAACAACAAGATAGGTGAAAACTGGTTTTGGATTGACCTTAACTTTGAAAAATATTTCAAAATAAGTTCATTTAATTTTACACTCTTTGCGGAAGTAAACAATCTCTTCGATGCAAAGAACTCTGCGATAATTAACCCTACAACGGGTAAGGCGTATGAGCTTGGTGATGCTACTCCGACCAATTGGAATGATCCTCTGTATCCAGATTTACAAACGCCGATCAGCGCCTATCCTTTTAATCCGGCAAGATACCTAACCCGGAGAAATATAAAAGTTGGCTTGAGCTTAAGATTTTAGAAACTATTGAAGTAAGATCAATGAGTAACGATTTTCGATTTTTGAAGTAAAAATGAATGAGAGAGAACTGGAAGATAGACTGATCAATTTCGCTGTGGTGATAATCAACCTTGTGGAAAACATGATTGAGTCAAAGTCGGCCAATCATCTTAGTGGACAATTATTGAGATCAGGAACTTCACCGGCATTAAATTATGGTGAAGCCCAAAGTGGTGAATCTCGTAAAGATTTTGTTCATAAAAGTAAAATAGTATTAAAGGAACTTAGAGAAAGTCATCTCTGTCTGCAGATAATTTTTAGAACTAAACTTTGTAAATCGGAACATAAAATTTCGGAAGCTCTTAAAGAATGTAACGAACTAATTTCAATTTTTGTAAAAAGTGTTGAAACAGCTAAAAAAAATGATGATGAGCGGAGATTGAAACATCATGAATCTTAAATCGTTGATCATTATTCTTAAATCAAATTAATTATTTACTAACTAAGAATGTCAAAATATATTTTATATAATACAGTTTTTCAAATGAAAAAATTTCTCCTAATTATAGTATTACTTTCAGTTTTACATACAGAAACAAATGCTCAACTTTTTCCGGTACTTGGAGGACAGCGAGCGGGAATATCAACTGCACAGTTCTTAAAAATTGGTGTTGGCGGAAGAGCCGAAGCGATGGGTGAATCATTCATTGCAGTAGCTAATGATGCCTCGGCGCTTTATTGGAACCCGGCCGGTTTGGTTCAATTTGGAGATGATCAAATAATATTTTCGCATAATCAGTGGGTGGTTGATATCAATCATGAATTTGTCGGTGCAGTTTATCATTTGGATGAGTCAAATGCTTTCGGGCTCTCATTTACGGCTTTATCAATGCAGGATATGCCGGTCACGACAGAGTTTCAACCGTTCGGGACGGGGGAATATTTCGGTTTTGGAGATATCGCATTAGGTGTTACTTACGCAAGAAAAATGACGACACAATTCAGCTTCGGCGGTTCGATAAAATACATCGAAGAAACTTTAGATAAATTGAAAATGCGCGGTGTGATGATTGATCTCGGGACGTATTATTGGACGGGTCTTGGAAGTTCAAGATTCGCCGTTGCGGTAACTAATTTCGGGAATAACCTTGCGCCGGATGGTGAAGTTGTGCTCATCGGTAAAAGAACAAAATCTGAGTGGCAGGCTTTTTCTCCGCCCACAATGTTTAGGATCGGTTTTGCGTTTGAACCTTATGAAACTGAAATGAATAAAGTAACTGCTTCAATTCAATTAAATCACCCGAATGATAACAGTGAAAACTTTGCTGTCGGTGCAGAATATACTTTTAAAGAACCAACACTCAACTCATCATTTTTCTTGCGCGGAGGTTACAAATTTAATGTTGATGAGCAGAATTATTCTTTTGGAGCCGGTTTAAATGTGCCCTTAAGTTTCGCAAGTGTTACTCTCGATTATGCTTATTCTAATTTTGTTAGATTAGGAACAGCTCATCGCTTCTCAATTATTTTAGGCTTATAAAAAGATGAAAAAATATTTTAAATATCTTATTCTACTCATTCCTTTTTTCTTTGGATGCGGCGATAAGTTAGACCTCAATCAATTCAACAGTAACACACAAAATGTGAATACTGCAGGGGATACGGTCTATGTGCAATTATCTCCTTCATGGGAAGGTTTTAATAATCCGCAAGCAATAATAATTGGAACAGAACCCTTTGTTTATGTGTGTGATACTGATAATAATAGAATTGTTATGTTGAATACGGCTGGAACAGTGCTGGGAACAAAAACAATACAAAAACCAATTGCAATTACTCAAGATTACCGGTTAAATCTTATTGTCTGCTCAGAATTTGATACGCTCGGAACTACTTTTAGTGCCGTCTATAAAATTGATTTGTTTGCGGCTCAACATGATATTCAAAATGCACCCGTAACCAGAATATTACCGCGTGCGGCTGACTTTAATTATCCGTTAAGAAAATATACTGCCGTTGCTGCATTCTATGATAACTCATTCTATGTTGCAAGGAACGGTCCAAACAATACAAGTGTCTACGACCCTGATAACTCGATCTTAAAATTTCAGCCGAAAAAATATTTTAACGCAGGAGAGGGAGATTCTCTTATCGGCAGAGTTCCAAACATAGACCCGCTTAGCTCAGGTTTGATTTCGGCAAACGGCATTAATTGTATTACCCCTTTTACTAAGAAGAATTTCGATTTCATCGCTACGTTTTCCGGTGAGACAAGTTTTAAAACGCAATGGTTCCATTTTTTTGTTTCCGCAGTTGATGAACGCTATCTTAGTCAATTTTCGCCTTACGAAGGAACTCATTTTGCGCAACCGAATAAATTTGGTCAGCCAACCGGTTCATGCGTTGATCAGTTTGGAAATATCTTTGTTGCCGATGGCAGTCCTACAAGAGATAGTGTTTACAAATTCAATCAATATGGAGAAGAAATGCATTCTTTCGGCGGGCCCAACGTTTTTACAAGACCTGCCGGTGTTGCGTTTTTAGATAAAACCTTGTATGTTCTTGATGCCGGAAGTAATAAAGTTCTGCGTTTTATCCTTTCGACCGACATACGATAATACATTATCTTAAAAGGCAAAGATTATTTCTTAATCGAACTCATTTTTGTGTTCTCCTTCAATAATTTGAAATTACAAGGATTAAGATTAAGAATAGCTTATTCAATAAAAACTGTGTCGTCCACCAAAGAAGAATCGAAGGAAAATCATGAAGAAAATTAATCTTTTATTATTGCTCATTCTGTTTACAGCTAATTTTTTTGTTGTAAAAGGGCAGTCAATTATAATAAACGAAATTTATAATTCGAGCAGTACAGATGAGTGGGTAGAATTTTTAGTTTTGCAGGATGGATTGGATCTACGGAACTGGAATATCCATGATTTTTCTTCTTCCGGCGGGTCACAGGCGCCTTTAACCTTCACAGCCAATGCCTTATGGAGCAGTCTCAGGAAAGGAACGGTTATTGTCGTCGCACGTTCTGAAAACACTTTTGCCGAAGACCTCGATCCAAGTGATTACACGTTAACGGTAAAGACAAATAATTCTCTTTATTTTACAGGAAATCCATTTACGATTGCCGGTTCATCCGAAGCTATCGAAATTAAAGACGCTTCTCAAATTCATATTCACGGGGTTTCATGGGGCGCAAATAATATTAACAGCATTGTCGCTCCAAAAGTGCATCTTGCGGGTCCGGCTGTTAGCAATACTTCAATTTTCTTTAATGAAGATGATCTTACTAAAATTGGGATAGCAGCAAATTGGACTATGACAGGGGCAAAATCTCTTGGCATAGGGAATTCGGTAAATAATTTAAATTGGATAGCAGGTTTGAGGGCGCGCTCTGAAGGGTCGGGAACAGTTGCTATTGCACCGCAAATTGTAAACGGGGATCAACTTATCAATCTGACTTTCAATTATGTTAGAGACACCCAATATGCTATTACTACAATCAAAATTATTTTCCCAATTGAATTCGTTTGGTCCCAAAACTTGAATGGGGTAGCTACTACAAATTTTTCTGCTGATAAGACTATTTCCGGTGACACTGTTTCCTTTAACAACGTAGTTTTTTCCGCAGATTCTATCACTATAAAAATTGATAGCGTTACACCGGCTATTTTCACCGGTTATTACAAATTTCAATTTCTTACCGGTAGCGCTGATGTATTGGGCGTTGTCACTCCGTTACCTATAATCACAGTTTACGGCGCACCGATTCCAATTGCTGAGGCTAAGGTAAACGACGCTGCGGGTCTCGGTCTTCGAAATGGTGATTTAGTTACCTTGAGAGGAATTGTCACCATAGGAGTTGAATTTGGAAGTCCCAGCGCCATGCAGGATAACAGCGGAGGAATATCAGTTTACGGTTCAGCTTTTTCAGATAATGTAAAAGTTGGTGACGAAGTTTTAGTTACCGGAAGACTCACACAATTCAGCGGATTAAATCAGATTGAACTTCCGATCGTTCATTCCATTTTAACCAGTAACAATCAGTTAGACCCTCTTGTAGTAACTCCCACGCAGTTAAGTCACGACGGACAAAACGGTGTAGAAAATTATGAAGGACTTCTGGTTCGATTAAATGGTGTTTCGGTTGCTGAAATTAATGGAAGCCCGGTTACAAATTGGGCATACAAAAATTACATGTTAACGGGTTCATCTCCATCCGATACAGTTCAATTAAGAATTGATAATAACACAACAATTATCGGCATGGTTGCCCCGGCGGGTAAATTTGATCTTATAGGAGTTCTGAGCCAGTATAAAACCACCGCACCGTTCATCGGTGGTTATCAATTGATGCCGAGAATTCCAGCTGATATTATTTCCAACGGACCGATCATTGATAAATATCCTGAGGAAGTTGAAATAACTTCAAGTTCGATCGGTTTAAATTGGGGAACTTTGAATCCCGGAACTTCAAGACTCCGTTACGGAAAAACTACAAGTTATGAAATGGGTGTAATTTCACCGGACGATGTACTTGTGAACGACCACTTTGCAACAGTTACCGGTTTAGATGCTGCAACCATTTATAATTTACAAGCTTTCTCTGTTGCAAATGGTGATACAAGTTTTTCGGGTAACATTATTTCCAGCACTTCCTCCGGAGCTGAAACTACCGGTGAGATTAATGTTTATTTTAATAAAACTGTAAACACTGATGTTTCTTCGGGTGTTAATGCTTTGGGAAATGTCGATTTTAAAGCAAAGATCATTCAAAGGATCAATAATGCAAGGCGCTCAATTGATCTTGCGATTTACAGTTTAAGCGGAACGGTTGGTGCTGATGTTGCGTCTGCACTCGTCAACGCAAAAAGTAGAGGTGTTAAAATCCGGGTGATTGGTGAATATGATAATCGCACTACCGCACCATGGTCAAATTTACAGAGCAATGGAATTCCTGTTATCACTGATTATTTTGGCATTAACGATGGTACAGGACTGATGCATAATAAGTTTTATATTTTTGACTATCCCGACGGCGCTGCAGATAGTATTTGGGTGGTTTTGGGTTCATGGAATGCAACCGATCCCGGAACAACCAGCGACAGACAGAATCTAATCGAATTTCAGGATGTTGCGCTTGCCGGCGCTTATCAAATAGAATTTGAAGAAATGTGGGGAAGCAAGACCTTACAACCAAATGCGCAAAATTCCCGTTTTGGCGCCCGTAAATTGAACAATACTCCGCATACATTTATTATCGGAGGAAAACACGTTGAAAGTTATTTTAGTCCAAGCGATAGAACCACTTCATTTATTGCCAAAACCCTGGGTAAAGCAAAAAAATCTATCAACGCTGCAATCTTAAGTTTTACGCGCAGAGAACTTTCAGACTCTATTGTTTCTCTTCATAAAAGAGGAGGAGAGACCCGTATTTTAGTTGATAATAATACCGATACGGGAAATCAATTTTCATATCTTCAATCAAACGGAGTGGATGTGCTTTTAAAAGGGGGAACAGGACTCTTACATCACAAATATGCCGTTATTGACGCTTATCCGGGGGAAATATCGTATTTAGTAACAGGATCACATAACTGGTCTTCTTCGGCGGAAAATAGTAATGACGAAAATACAGTGATTATTCAAGATGGACTTATCGCCAATTTGTACTTGCAAGAATTTACCGCAAGATATTATGAAGCAGGCGGAAAAGATTCGATCACGATCGTCAATGTCGAAAATATAGACAATATGCCAAGTGAATATGCTTTGGATCAAAACTATCCCAATCCGTTTAATCCATCAACAACTATTCAATATTCGTTAAAAGAAAGTGGAAATGTAGACCTTTCAATCTACAATACTCTGGGACAAAAAGTTCTCTCGCTTGTTAATGAACATCAAAACGTAGGAAGTCGTTCAGTTAAGTTTGATGCGTCTCATCTGGCTTCAGGAATTTATATTTACCGGATTAAAGCGAACAATTTTATGGCATCTAAAAAATTACTGTTGTTAAAATAGCAAATCAATTCATCTGAGTTGTAAAAGAATCGTCGTTGCCACGAAGTGAAGAGACTGTATAAAAATTGTAGAGCGAAATTTATTTTGCTCATAAAAATCGTGAAATTATTAGTGCTTCACGATCAGCGAGATGAATCTCGCTCTACATTTACCATTTTCACAGAGCTGCTGAAGACAGGGTAAATGGTCGGGGCAGAAAAGTGTAGCGTTAGAACGGGGCAGACAAGCAGAGGGCAAAAGCGTTGCTTTTTTCGACTTCGCATAGTAAGTTACCGATAAGTTTATAAAAATTTATTTAATAGATGGAGTGATACAATGAAAAAAGTAAAATTCTTTTTTGTCCTTTTTCTCGGTGTCCAATCTTTTCTTTGGTCAAATCCAATAGATGGAACTCCGGTAATCCGATTCTCCGAGTTGATTTTTGATAACTTTAATAAATGGACGATGG
>MNVA01000122.1:11089-12678 GCA_001871325.1 Ignavibacteria bacterium CG1_02_37_35 | reverse complement strand
GCATAATAGCAAAACGATATGTAAAACAAATTACATATAAAGATGCAGTGGTAGTAAAAGAGTATGCTCTTACGCAGAATTATCCCAATCCGTTTAACCCGGTAACAACCATAAATTACCAATTACCGAAAAGCGGAAGCGTTACTTTAAAGATATTTGACATACTCGGCAACGAAATAAGAACACTTGTAAATGAGCAGAAAGAAACGGGCAAATATACTGCTCAATTTGATGCATCTTCCATTGCAAGCGGAATGTATGTTTACCAATTGCGGGTAAACGATTATACGGCTGTTAAAAAAATGCTGCTGCTCAAATAATGGATATTTTTTAAATAGCCTTGTTAATTCTGTTAGTTTATAAGTTTTAAAAAGAAGCCGCTTCAAATAAAAAAGCGGCTTCTTTACTTTAGAAACAAGCATCCGTAAAGATAAAACAGCCACCCGCATTTATGAAACTTGCACCCAAAAACTTGAATCTCACACAAAAAAACCTCAAAAACAGCCTAAAAACGAAACCGTTCTCGCGAAAGAAAACCTTCAAGGTTTAGCAAGAAATTGGTTACCAAACCTTGAAGGTTTGAAAGAATAGTTTTTATCCTTCAAAAACCTTCTTCAATTCATTTTGCTTTTTCATCTTTCCCAGAGCAAGCATCAATTTAATTCTGGCTTTTTGTCCGTTCAGGTAATCGGAAAAAATTACTCCAAGTTCGTGCAGCCATTTACCGGCGCCGGGATAACCGTAAATATCAAGTGTTTCGCCAGCAGGACAGCGCGAAACCAGCACAACGGGAATATTTTTCTCAACCGCGTATTTAATTCCCTCAAATGCTTTCGGCGGCACATTGCCGACCCCCATCGCTTCAACTACAATTCCCGCAGCGTTTGTATCGGCGGAGAATTTAAAAAACTTTGCGTCCATTCCGGCGTAACATTTTATCAAGTCAACGTTGGTTTCAATTTTAGAAGTTTTTATAATCTCAAGCTTGCGCGGCAGACGGTTGAAGATAACTCTTTCATTTTGCACAAAGCCAAGCGCGCCAAAATCAAGACTGTGAAATGTTTCAATGTCGTCCGTGTGGGTTTTTGTCACCTCGCTTGCGGCATTTATTTCACCATTCAAACAGACAAGCACACCGAGATTTTTGCTGTTCGGATTTAAACAAATCGCTATCGAATCTTTTAAATTTGCCGGTCCATCCCAATCCGGTTCCGAACTGTTCTTCATCGATCCGGTAAGGACAACGGGTGTTTGTGTGTCTAACGTTAGATCGAGTAAGTAGGCGGTTTCTTCGAGCGTATCGGTTCCGTGAGTAATAACAACGCCGTCGAATCCGTTTTTGTTTATTTTCTGTTGAATTTTTTTTGAAAGAGAAAGCATCAACTCCGGGGTCATGTGGGGACCGGGATATTTGCCGAAATCGAATATGGTTACATTCACCAATTCATAAATTTCCGGCATAAGCCGCATCAGATCATTCCCAGAAAAATAGGGAACAGCGCCGCCGGTTTTCTCGTCAATCTTCATCGAAAAAGTTCCGCCGGTAAAAACGAGTAAAATATTTTTCTTTTTCACTACATTAATCCCTT
>MNVA01000122.1:0-11076 GCA_001871325.1 Ignavibacteria bacterium CG1_02_37_35 | reverse complement strand
ATAAAGTCCGCCGTCAATTTGAATGGTGTTTCCGGTAATGTACGAGGCTTGTTCCGAAGCGAGGAACAAAATAGCCGAAGCGATTTCTTCAGGTCGCGCCATTCTGCCAAGTGGAATTTCTTTCGTCATGTTCGCAATAATTGTTTCATGCGATTCGCCGGTAACTTTCGCTTTGTTCACGGCGAGTTCATAAATTCTTTCCGTTAACGTGTAACCCGGCGCAACGCTATTCACCGTGATATTATGTTTTGCAAGTTGGTTGCTTAGCGTTTTGCTTAATCCAATTACTCCGGAGCGGAAAGTATTTGAAAGCAGAAGATTGTCAATCGGCTGTTTTACCGCCACGGAAGTGATGTTGATAATCCTTCCCCAATTTTTCTTTTTCATGTTGGGAAGAACCGCTTGCACAAAACGGACTACGCTTAAAAGAACTTGCTCATAACCGAAGTTCCATTTTTCTTCGGTGAGTTCTTCAAAAAATCCGGCTGAAGGTCCGCCGCAATTGTTTACGAGAATATCAATCCCGCCGAATTTTTCTTCTGCTTTTTCAACGGCATTTTTTATATCGGAAGGATTATTCAAATCACAAACGATCCAGAATATTTCGTTTTCATGCTTTGCCGAAAGCTCCGCCGCAGTTTTTTCTAATTCATACGCGCTGCGCGAACATATTGCCACGCTGCATTTTTCAGAAGCGAATAATTCAGCCGCCGCTTTACCAATCCCTTTACTTGAAGCGGTTACAAGAACGGTTTTGTTTTGTATTCCTAAGTTCATTTTAGCACTCTAAATAATTTATTATGAAATTAACCGGTTCAAAAATAACAAGAGTTTGGATAAGAAAAATGAGAAATGATAATTCTTAGACAAGATAGATTTGATTAAGAACCCGCCCTCTCCGGTGAACTTGAACTTACGTTATTTTAATTCTCCTTATTTCAGAGCAGAGACAATTTCCGCCGTGTCCATCGCGATTACTAATTCTTCATTTGTTGGGATGCGAAGGACGTGAACTTTACTTCCATCTTTCGAAAGTTCATTTTGTTTTGCTTGATTTTTTTCTTCAACAATTTCAATCCCGAGGAATTCAAGTCCGCTGCAAACTGAACTGCGAACCATGGCAGAGTTTTCACCAATGCCGCCGGTAAAAACGAGAGCGTCAATTCCACCCATCGCCGCTGCATACGCCCCGACATATTTTTTTATGCGATACGTAAAAACATCGAACGCAACTTTAGCTCGCTTGTTGCCTTCGCCAATTGCGGATTCAATTTCGCGCATATCGCTGCTTTCCCCGCTGATGCCGATAAGTCCGCTGTGCTTATTGAGCAATACACCGGCTTCCGAAAGAGATAATCCCTCTTTTCCCATAATGTAAAGAATGACGGAGGGATCAATGTCTCCGGCTCTCGTTCCCATCAGCAATCCTTCAAGCGGAGTGAAACCCATTGATGTGTCAACAGAAATTCCTTTATCAACCGCCGCCATACTGCATCCATTGCCGAGATGTGCGGTAACAATTTTTAATTCGGTAATTGGTTTGCCCAACATTTGAGCGGCGATTTCGGAAACGTAACGATGTGAAGTTCCGTGGAAACCATATCTTCTAATTTTATAGCGTTTATAAAGTTCGTAAGGAATGCCGTACAAATATGCTTTTGATGGCATTTTAATATGAAACGCCGTATCGAAGACAACGCATTGTTTTGTCTCCGGCATTATTCTCGTAACCGCCTGAATACCTTTAATGTTTGGCGGATTATGCAGCGGAGCTAATTCAATATTTTCTTGAAGCACTTTCATCACTTCGTCAGTCATTAAAACAGAACCTGAAAAAGATTCGCCGCCGTGAACGACTCTATGCCCGACAGCGTCAATATCTGATTTATCGTCTATTACTCCGTGGTTTTTACTGAGCATAACAGCAAGCACGTATTCAATTGCCATTGCGTGGTCTAAAATTTCAGCTACAATTCTTACATTGTTTCCGTCGTGTCTTGTATGGCTAAGAACGGCGCCGCTCATACCGATTCGTTCAACAATACCTTTTGCCAGCGCAACTTTTTGTTCGGTGTCTATAAATTGATATTTGATAGATGAACTGCCTGAATTTAAAACTAATACTTTCATTTTATTCTTTCTCGTTAGAATTTAATTTGTAATCTCTCTTTGTTTAACTAAAAAATATTGATTAAAATCATTGAATGGTTGAATGATTGCATAAAAAGCATTCAATTAATCGAAATTTGAGCCATTCATTCATTCATTCACTCATGCTTTGGGAATCAAATTTTACTTCTGATCCTTTGGCAATTTTTATTTAACCAACGTGAGTTAATACACTATCTTTCCGTTCACGTCGTACTGATAAAAACCCTCGCCGGTTTTTTTGCCGAGTTTTCTTTCCCTGACAAGTTTCCGCAAAATAGGGCAAGCCCGGTACCGTGGTTCGCCGAGCGTTTTCCAGAGTGTATCCATCCACGCCAAAACTTCATCCAAGCCCATCATATCAGCCATTTCCAAGGGTCCGTTTTGAAAATTGTAACCGAGCTTCATTGCGGTATCAATATCTTTTGCGGTGGCAATGCCTTCAAGTAAAATGTACATCGCTTCGTTTAGCAAAGGTACGATTGCGCGAGTGGTAACGTAACCAGGATATTCATAGACTTCAATTGCGGTTTTCCCGATCCGTGCAGCAAATTCTTTAACCTTAGCAACAGTTTCGTTGGAAGTGTCTAAAGCTTTTACCAATTCCACCAAAGGCACTTTTGGAACTGGATTTAAGAAATGCATACCGATTATTTTATCCGGTCTTTTAGAAAATCCCGCGATTTTTGTTAAGCTAAGAGTCGAAGTGTTAGAGACAAAAATCGTTTCTTCCTTGGCAATTTTATCAAGTTCCCTAAAAATTGTTTTTTTGAGCTCCATGTTTTCATCAACTGCTTCGATAATTAATTCGCAATCAGCGGCATCGGATAAGTTTAGCGACCATTTAATCCTGCCGAAAATAGCCTTTTTTTCGGAAGTGGTTATTGCCCATCGCTTAATTTCACGGTCAATATCTTCGGATAATCTGTTTTTTCCAGTCTCTAAGTGGTCCGAGTCCTTTTCGATTACTAAGACTTCGATTCCGGCGGCAGCGATAGTTTGCGCAATCCCTTGTCCCATAATTCCGGCGCCGATAATAGCAACTGAATTAACGGCATCGGCATCATTGGAGATTTTGGCTTTTCTAATCAGTTCTTCTATTTCAAATTGATCATTGTTCATTTCTTTTCTCTTATAATTTTTATAGGCATTTTACTTTTACAAATATTATTCCAGCTTTTTCATGGAAAAAATAAACTTATTTAGCCACTCTACTTCTTTTTTCTCAATCAAAAAAAAGATTACCTCAATTATGGCAAACTCAATAGTCTTCTTTCTCAAAGAGATAAAAACCCAAAACAGTTACCACGAGCAAAAAAAGGAACGAACTGAGAAGGATTTGCGGTTCGATGGTTCCTTCATTCAAAGCAAGTATTTTGGGAATATTCTGAATTTCGTGCAGTTTTGGCAGCACAAAATAAAATCCATCAATAATTGATTTCAATGTTTCTTTTCCCTGCAGAAACAAAAACAATTTATCGCGACCCGCCAAGAGAGGGCTAACAAACATCAATAAATAAGCCAGCATCATGCTTATTCCGGGGCTTTTTGTAAGCACTCCAAAAAGAAGAAGCACCCCGTTCAGGATTGCAAAATAAAATAACGAGCTGAGCATTAACGGTAAAAATGAGAGATCCCAGTGCCCAAACTTTATCCCGGCTATGATCCAAATACCGGCAATCAAAACAAAAATGTGGAGAAAAAAGATGAGCACACCGCCGAAATATTTTCCGAGCAACAATTGAGCGCGGCTAATCGGTTTTGAAAGAAATAAATCAATCGTTCCTTTCTCCAATAACGAAGGAATAAAACTTGCGCATGCAAAAATGGAAAGTAAAAAGCCCAAACTAAGTACAGAATTTGCCGTTCCCATTTTAAAGAGGATCATCATTTTATCAGACCCAATTGGATTGTGCTTTAACGTTTCTCCCAAACCTGAAGAAGCGGCAAAATAAACGCCGGCAAGCATTATAAGTACAAAAATTGAAAACGCGATGAATACTTTTTTAGAAATTGATTCCCGCAACGTGAAAACCGTCATCAACCAAATGTTTTTCATAAACGTTTCTCCTCGGCCTGAACCAATGAAATAAAAACATCTTCAAGTGAATTTTTTTCCTGCGCCATTTCTTTAATTGATACGCCTTTACCTCGCAGATGATCAACAAAATCATTCATTGGTCTGCTTTCATCAACGTGAATTAGATATGTTGATGAAGAAATTTTTTGCAGCGCATATTTTTCTTTGATTGCGCCATCAAGAAGATAAGCAAGGTCGGCATCCACAACAATTTTGTATTCTTCTTTTTTGCTCGTTAGTTCGTGAACATTTCCCTCTCTAATTATTTTCCCTTTATGCAAAACTGCAACGCGATCGGTAATCAATTCAACTTCAGAAAGTAAATGGCTGTTTAAAAAAATAGTTTTGCCTTCTTCTTTTAACGCAAGAAGGACATTGCGGATTTCTTTTCGTCCAATAGGATCAACGCCGTCGGTCGGTTCATCAAGGAAAAGGAGATCGGGATTATTCAGCATTGCCTGCGCTAAACCAAGCCGCTGCATCATTCCTTTTGAGTAGGTTTTAATTTTGCTTTTGCTCCACTTTGTCATTTGCACAAGTTCGAGCATTTCATCAATTCGCTTTGTGAGATAAAGGTTTTCCAAACCACTTAGCTTGCCGAAAAAAGTCATCACTTCTTTCCCGGTCATGTAGTTCGGGAATTTATGGTTCTCGGGTAAAAATCCGATTCGCTTTTTTAAATGAAGATTTGTAAAATCTTCGCCAAACATTTTGCAAGAGCCGGAAGTCGGATAGACAATTCCGAGTAAAACTTTGATCAACGTTGTTTTGCCGGCGCCGTTTTGTCCCAGCAATCCGAAGATGGTCCCTTGCTCAACAGATAAATTCACATCGTTAAGTGCCGTTACGGTTTTCTTACCGAAAGTAGTTGAGAAAGTCTTACTAAGATTTTCAATTTCGATTATTTTCATTAGGGATAGTTTCAATTTTGAATAAATACGATAGCAAATTAACAACTTACGCTATGCTAAAAAAACGGGAGTGCATTATAAGTTATAAGATAATGCCTAACGCATGGATGATTGAGTGAATGGCTGAATGGATAAGCATAATTGGATGACTGGTTTATCAGTTAATTCCTTTTATAATTGTCATTCAACCATGCAACCATTCACTCATTCAATTTCAAGTGAGTTCAAAAATATACTCTACCAAATGCCCGTCCAAACGCTATTTCCCTTATATTTGCAGTGCAAATTTATGCTTAAAGTAAACGAAATATATTATACCATTCAAGGCGAAAGCACCAAAGCCGGACTTCCGTGCGTTTTTATCCGCTTAACCTATTGCAACCTGCGCTGCTCATATTGCGATACGGAATATGCCTTTTACGAAGGAAAAAATCTCTCGCTTGAAGAAATTCTCACCGAAGTAAAAAAATACCGGTGCAATTTAGTTGAAGTTACCGGCGGCGAACCTTTGGTGCAAAGTGAATCGTTGGAGCTGATGAAACTTCTCTGCGATAACAATTACGAAGTGCTTCTCGAAACCGGCGGTAGTCTGCCGATTGAGAAAATAGATCACCGCGTAAAAATAATTATGGATTTGAAATGTCCTTCAAGCAACATGGAGAAAAAAAATCTTTATGAAAATATTCAGTTCCTAAAAAAAAGCGATGAGGTAAAATTTGTCCTCGGTTCTCGTGAAGACTATGAATGGACGAAAGCCAACATTCTTCAATATGATTTACAAAACAAGTGTGATGTCCTTTTCTCTGTTGTTTTCGGAAAACTTCAACCGGTTACCGTTGTAGAATGGATTTTAGAAGATAACTTACAAATAAGATTTCAACTGCAGATGCACAAATTTATTTGGCATCCTGAACAGAAAGGTGTTTAATGAAAATAGCTAAAGTATTCGATTGGGAAATGGGGCACCGGCTTCCGTTTCATAAAGGAAAATGTAAAAATCTGCACGGACACTCGTACAAACTCCGCCTTGAAATTGAAGGCGAACCGGATGGGCGGGGAATGTTAATTGATTTTTACGATGTAAAAAAAATCGTCAATCCGATCATCGAAAACCTTGACCATGCGTTCATGGTTTATAGGGAAGATAAAGATTTGATTGACGCGTTGGATAAATTAAATTCTAAAACAGTGGTTGTAGATTTTCACTCAACCGCAGAAAATATTTGCAACTACTTTGTTGATGAGATAAAGAAAATCTCCCTTCCCGGAAACATCAGAAAAATTACTGCAAGAATTTATGAAACCGAAGACTCGTACGCCGAAATTAATTACGAATTAGGAATTAGGAATTAGGAATGAAGGAGCAGAATGTTCTAAAAGAGAAAAGTTATCAATTCGCAATTCGGATTGTAAAACTTTATCAATTTCTAAAAGACGAAAAGAAGGAATTCACACTTTCTAAACAAATTTTAAGATCGGGGACTTCAATTGGAGCGCAATCGCAAAAAGATTTTTATATGAAATTAAATATTTCTTATAAAGAAGCTCGCGAAACTCATTACTGGCTAAGAATTTTACATGATACAAATTTCATCGATGATAAACAGTTCAAATCTATTTTAAATGATTGCGATGAACTCTTAAAAATTATCGGCACAATTATTAAAACCATGAAATCAAAATTATTTCCTAATTCGTAATTCCTAATTCCTAATTAAAGAGAATCATGTCTAAATTTAAAATGTTTATAGAGTACGACGGCACCCGCTACAGCGGCTGGCAAAAACAGCGCGACAGCAAGACCGTCCAGGGAACGCTGCAACGAATCGCAGAAGATATTTTCAATACCCGCGAAGTTGATATTCAAGGAGCGGGAAGAACCGATGCGGGAGTTCACGCACTGCGGCAAGTTGCTTCTCTTGATGTGAGAACGATGCTCGCCCCCGAAATCATCAAAATAAAGTTTAACGATCTTCTTCCCTACGACATAAATATTATTGAAGTTGAAAAAGCGCATAACAATTTTCACGCGCGCAAAGATGTTGAGATGCGCAGTTATCTTTATCAGATTTCTAAGCGGAGAACCGCGTTCGGCAAGCAGTTCGTTTGGTGGATAAAAGATAAACTCGATACAAAGAAAATGCGATCAACTTTGCAGCTTTTTATCGGCATGCACGACTTTGCTTCCTTTACCGATAAAAACATGGAAGAAAAATCAACAAAAGTTTTAATAAATGATATTACATTAACCGAGGTTGACGATCTGATCCTTATCAGAATTATCGGTTCACATTTTTTGTGGAAGCAAGTCCGCAGAATGATTGGTGTAACCGTGGAAGTTGGACGCAATCATTTAACCGAAAACGATGTGATAAAATATCTCACCTCGCTAAGAAACGAACCGGCAAAGTTCACCGCTCCTCCTTCGGGTTTGTATTTAGAACAAGTTATTTACAAAGGAGAAAAGTTTAAAGAAGAATTTTCTCCGCTGATTAAAATTTCTACGGCAGACAAATCTTTCCTAAAATAGTTGATTTTATTGCGCCGGTAACGCGCGGAATGTTTGAAGGATTTCCCGCCAAAGTTTCATTTGCCAGCACAGCAAAACAAATTGCTTCTTTCGCGTCTGATGATATACCAAGTTCTTTTACGTTTTTTATTTCAACATGTTTGCCGAAATATTTTTTTAGCGAATTCATTATAAATTTATTTCTTGCACCGCCGCCGCTAACAAACAATTCTGCTATTTCAGTTTCGTTTTTTATAAATTTATCATAATTGCGGTAAACGCCGTAAGCGGTAAAATCAGCAACCGTAGCAAGCAAATCTTCCTTCGGAACGCTGCGGAATTTTTTTAATAAAGGAGATAAAAATTCAGCGCCGTAATATTCGCGTCCTGTTGATTTGGGAATTTTCTTCTCGATATAATTATCGTGTTTCTTTAGCCGGCTAAAAATCTCTTCATTTATCTTTCCGCTTGAGGCGATGTTCCCGTTCTTATCATATTCAACATTAAAATATTTTTTCGCAAGCAGATCAAGTACCATATTGCCGGGACCGGTATCAAAAGCGATGACGGAAGAAGCATCTCCTATCTTATCCAACAAGGTAAGGTTCGCAATTCCTCCGATGTTTAGCAGCGCTCTGTTTTGTTTAGTGGAATGGAACATGAGATAATCAAAATAAGGAACTAACGGAGCGCCTTGTCCGCCAAGCGCAACATCACCGGTTCGGAAATCGCCGATAGTTAAAACTCCGGTTAATTTTGCTATTACGCTCGGATCGCTGATTTGCAATGTTGAGCCGAAAGCAAGCCCACAATAATTTTTCTTCTGCGGAAGATGATGAATGGTTTGTCCGTGCGAACCGATCAGATCAACATCCGACAATTTGAACTTACTTTTATTGCAAAGTTCTTTTACGGCATCAACATAAAGATGTGCGAGCAGAAAATTAAGTTTGCAAATATCCGAAACATTGCCGGAGTTTGGCATTGAGTTCTCAAGCAATTTCTTTTTTAATCCCTGCGGAAAGGGATGCGTGACAAAACCGAGCTGCCTGATCTTCGTTTTTATTCCGCTGCCGGAAACCTCTACCAATACAGCATCAACTCCATCGAGCGAAGTGCCGGACATGAGACCGACAATGTATTTCTTCTTTTTAAGAGCGAATTTTTGTAGTTCGTTGATTTTCATAAAGCAAATATAGAAAATGCCGTGCAATATTGTTGACTTAGGATTTCGTACCCATCAGTTGTAATTTTGTAACAAATATTATTTACAATTATACTAAGGTTCGTCAATGGACATTCAAAACAAAAAAGTTTTAGTTCTCGGCGGCTGGGGCTTAGTCGGTAGTGCAGTTACAAAAAAACTTATCTCCGAAAAACCCAAACAGATTATCCTTACTTCTCTTCGCAAAGAAGAAGCCTTCGAAGCGGTAAACAAACTCAAAAAAGATTATCCGCATCTGCCGAAAAATTATTTTGTGCCCTGGTGGGGAAATATTTTAGTGCGGGAAGAATTTAAAGATAAAGACCGCAACGAACTTCTTGCCGATCCGGCGAAAAGAAAAATCTTAATGCAGGATACGCTTGAAGAACTTGGAGGGGAAATATTAAAAAGTTCAGCTCTTTATAAACTTATTAACAAACACAAACCGCAAATTATTGTTGACTGCATTAACACGGCAACCGGCATAGCTTACCAGGATATTTACACAACATACAAACGGGTAAAGCATAAACTTAGCAACAAGCCAAAGCTGGAAGAAGTTGTTGAGGAAACGGAAAAAATTCTCTGCACAATGTACATTCCGCAGTTAATACGACACATCCAAATTCTTTACAACGCAATGCACGCGGCAAAAACTGAAATCTATTTTAAGATCGGGACAAGCGGAACCGGCGGGATGGGGTTAAACATTCCTTACACACATAGCGAGGAAAAACCGTCCCGCGTTCTACTAAGTAAATCCGCCATTGCAGGCGCCCATACGCTTTTGCT
This sequence comes from Ignavibacteria bacterium CG1_02_37_35, assembly GCA_001871325.1. GTDB lineage: Bacteria > Bacteroidota > Ignavibacteria > Ignavibacteriales > Ignavibacteriaceae > UBA1563. Next base: position 1,432 of record MNVA01000122.1, on the reverse strand, counting down.
TTGGTTGATGGGCAGAACTCCCGATTCTGCAATTGCAAAAGAGATTAAACCAACAGCGGCAATTGCCTGGAAGAAAATTGAATTTAATACAGTGAAGAAAAAAGGGAAACCGATTGAACTTTATGATATCCCTTTTGAAGATCAAATTCCGTTAAATGATAAATTAAGTTTTCAATTAGATAAACTATATTCGCCAAGCGGAAAAGTTTTGAAATCGGTTTTTATTGATACGGGTGAAAACGGCATTTTTTCCCGCGGTGAGTTTGAAGTAATTACTGCTCAGAAGCAAATGGAATTTGTTACTCCCGAAGAAATTGCAGAGAACATCATCTATGAAATTAAAGGACGGAATACCGGCAGCGATATTATTAATGCACTCGATAATGCGACGTTGAATCCAAGTTACCGCGCCGGTTATCTTCAACATTTTGCGGTTGACATTCTTGCAGACCTTGAAAAGAAACACGACATTCACAGCGTTGCTTTTGAAATGCTTGGTCCTCCGCGTCTTTCCAAGCTTTTGTTTGAAATTCACTTAATAAAAACGGTTGCGGGAATGATGAAAAATGTTCTTACTTTTTCCGCTCAAAAACTTTCACAGTTTTGCACCGATGTAATGAAAAATAATCACAAGCTGCGGAACGAAATGCTGTCAATCGGAATACCGGTTTTATTGCCTGACGGGAAAACTCTTCTACGCGGAGTTGAAATGAAAATCCCCGTCTTTACCGGCGACAAAGAAATTCCTCTCGACAAAACAAAAATTAACCGCTTTGCTTACGAAGGCTGGCTTGATTTGCGCCCTTCAAATATGAGCGCCTGGTTAAAACGGATAAAAGCAATTATGGACGAAGCGATAGCGATAAGTGAAAAAGATACAAGTTCGCGGCATGTGCGCACAAAACAATATTGGAATTATTTTGAAGAGATCAGTATCGGCAGAGTGGTAAGCTGGATTTTCATCCACGAAGAAAAAGGAACAAGAATGAAAGACTGAGGGTTATTGGGAGCCGTCTCGATAATTGTTATGATACGACAAACCATAAGGCGGAAAGCAGCAACGATAAATGCGAAAAGCAGCCCATTGAAGACCGGAAATAATCTCATTGATGAACTGAGTATCGAGTTTTTTCCGGGATAATCGGTTCTATTTTTGCAAAGAAGAATTATTTATCATGCCGCACCTTATAGATTTTAATGATATAACTTGCATTAATAAATAATAGAACTTTCAAACCGTAAACCGATAAATCGGTTTTAAGGGTTTTCTTCTGTTAAATTACCCACAGATGAATCTGTGGGCTGCTGACAGAAAATACCAAAACAAAACAAATTAATTTGCTGTTTGTTTTTCATTTTTTGCTTTAGCTTTTTTCCCAAGCAGCGTCTTGGGAAAAATGTAGGCACTTAGAGAATCGCTATCGCTAACATG
>MNVA01000087.1 GCA_001871325.1 Ignavibacteria bacterium CG1_02_37_35 | reverse complement strand
AGAGAGCTTTTGAATGATAGCATTCTTGGCATTTTTAGACTCAAGGCGTTTAAGACCGTAAGAGTCGCTATTTTTAATTTTATCCATAGAAGACCTCTAAATTTGTTAAATAAAATTAGTCTCCTGTGGTCATATGACCTAAACTTTAAATGACATGCTATTTTCGATTTATATTACTATCTCTGTTAGCCATTTTATTGAATGACTCATTGCTTATTGGGCAATCAAGTTGGCAGTCGCAATTAGTTTATTATGGAAGCGATAGCTCATTGAATTATAAATCAGATTCTGAAGGAAATAGAATCCCTGATTTTAGTCATGCAGGGTATAAAGGTGGCGGGGTTGATCTTCCATTTATCAATGTTGTCAAAACTCTTAACGCAATTGCCGGTGACAATACAGCGCAAATACAAAATGTAATAAATGAGATTGCTGCAATGACTCCTGATGTGAATGGATTTAGAGGATCGTTATTATTGAAAGCCGGAATGTACCGGGTGGATGGCACATTGAAATTAAATCAGAGTGGAATCGTCTTACGCGGAGAAGGCGATGGCGCTGATCCGCTAACCAATACTATTATTTTCGGGAAAGGAAATTCCCCAGATCAAAGAACAATTCTTGTTGCCGGATACGGTGGCACTTCCAAATGGAATGCACAAGTAAGCGGGACTAAAACAAATATTATTAGTGATACAATTTATATTGGTGCAAAAAGTTTTTTAGTAGACGATGCGTCATCCTATGCGGTTGGAGATAACATTATTATTTATCATCCGTGTTCTGATAACTGGTTAAAAGCTGTGGATTTTGGAGGAACTCATTCAACTGATTCCGGTGCTGAGCCGGGTGTGGATGTTCCATGGAAAGTTAACGCCTGGCCCATCGTGTTCAACAGATTCATTACGGCAATAAACGGAAATACAATTACAATTGATGCACCGGTCTTTAATACGCTAATAAGGAGTTTATCGCAGTCATACATTTATAAATATGCCAGAACAAATCTTAAAACAAATATCGGGATTGAAAATTTAAGAATTGATATTGAGACACTCGGAGGCGAAGATGAAAGTCATGCTTGGCAGGCAATTGATTTATTCCAGATAGAAGATTCGTGGGTGAAAGATTGTACCATGCTGCATTTTGGTCAATCGGCAGTGCGATGTAATACGGCTACGAGAATTACCGTTCAAGATTGTAATGCGTTAGATCCTGTAAGTATAGTTACAGGAGAACGAAGATATAATTTCAATGTTTACACGGCTTCACAACAAATTCTCTTTAATAGATGCCATGCCACAAATGGAAGACATCATTTTGTATCAAATGGAACAAGCTGGACTTCCGGGTGTGTTTTCCTTGATTGCACATCTCAAGGCGCTTGGACAAGCAGCGAGGGGCATCGCTCCTGGAGTATGGGTTTGTTGTATGACAATTTTGTTGAGCAAGATGGACCCCGGCCAGGTGAAAATCCAAGGTTGTTAGGATTATATAACCGCGGCAATTATGGAACAAGTCACGGTTGGGCGATTGCTCATTCTGTCGCCTGGAATTGCGATGTTGCCAAGGGGGATTTAATTGTTCAAAAACCACCGACCGCACAAAATTATGCGATAGGATGTAAAGGGAAAAACATTACAGGGAAGAAGCCGCCGGCGCCATTTAATGAACCCGAAGGATACATAGAGGGAGCAAATGTTGACGGACTATTTCCGCGTTCGCTTTATTTAGCTCAACTTGACGAAAGAATGAAGCCGCTGGATGTTGATGTTATATCACCGGGTTTGAATTACGATTTCAATTTGGAGCAAAATTTTCCGAATCCCTTTAATCCAACAACAAAACTTGAATATTCAGTTACCGGTAATCAGCATGTGACTTTGAAAGTTTATGATGTGTTAGGGAAGGAAGTAGCGGTCATAGTGGATGAAGTAAAACAACCAGGCACATATAATGTTGATTTTTCAGCTTCAAACTTAGCAAGCGGTCTCTATCTCTACTCGCTGCAAACCAAAAATTATATCTCAACGAAAAAAATGATTTTTATAAAATGATGATGATCGAATTATGATGAAAAAATTTTTACCAGCGGTGTTTATGTTCATTTTGGCGGTAAGCGAAAGCTCGGCGCTTGTTCGTCTTCCGTCAATTTTTGGCGACAACATGGTGCTGCAACAGAACGCCATAATTAATCTTTGGGGATTTGCGTCTCCACTTGAACACGTTCTCGTTCAGATGAACAATCAAACTGTTGAGTGTACTACTTCTCCTGAAGGGAAATGGAAAGTGTCGTTTACTCCAATGAAAAGCGGTGGACCGTTTGAAATGATTATCAAAGGAGAAAACACTATACAGTTAAAAAATATTTTGATTGGTGAAGTCTGGTTGTGTTCAGGGCAATCAAATATGGATTTCCCTCTGAAGAAAACAAATGATGCAGAAAAAAAGATTGGGCAGGCGGATTTTTCGTCAATCAGAATTTTTATTGTGAAAAGAAAAGTAGCTTTAACTCCGCAAGATGATTGCGAAGGGGAATGGCTGGTTTGTTCGCCAAAAACAATTGGTGATTTTTCAGGTGTCGGTTATTATTTTGGGAAAAATTTACACAAAGAATTGAATGTCCCGATTGGATTGATCCAATCAACATGGGGTGGGGCTCCTGCAGAAGCTTTTATGTCAATTGAAGTTCTTGAATCTGATCCAGATTTCAAACCAATTCTTGAACGGTGGGAGAAACAGTTAGAAAAGTATCCTGATCTTCTGGACGAATATAACCGAAACAGAGAAAGTTTATTACAACGATGGATAATTGATTCTACTACTGCTGTAAACAAAGGAATGGCGCCTTCCCGAAAACCAAACAAACCGGAGGGTCCCGGTTCGAGAAATACCCCTGCAGGTTTGTATAACGGAATGTTGTATCCCTTAGTGCCGCTTTCCTTAAAAGGAGTTATTTGGTATCAAGGAGAAGCGAATGCCGGGCGTGCGCATCAGTACCGAAAATTATTTCCAGCATTGATTGAAAATTGGAGAGCTATTTGGAATGTTGGCGATTTCTCTTTCTATTTTGTGCAGTTGCCGAATTTATTCAGGCAGCCTGAGCCTTCAAAAAGCGGTTGGGCAGAGCTTCGCGAAGCACAATTACTAGCCCTTTCAGTTCCAAACACCGGTATGGCTGTAACTATTGATATTGGTGATCCCGTTAATCTTCATCCAACAAACAAATTGGATGTCGGCTATCGTCTTTCATTAATTGCAGTGAATAATGATTACGGAAAAAATGATATCCTTTTTTCGGGACCCATCTATCAATCTCACCATAAATTTGAAAATAAAATTTTTCTAAACTTTAAACATACCGGCAAAGGACTGGCTGCTAAAAATGGAAATGCATTGAAAGGATTTACCATCGCATCAGACGATAAAAAATTTATTACCGCATCCGCGAAAATAGAAGGCGGCCAGGTAATCGTTTGGAATGATCAAATTAAAAATCCTGTTGCTGTTCGCTATGCTTGGGCTGATAATCCGGATTGCAATCTTTATAATAGCTCAAACCTTCCCGCATCTCCTTTTAGAACTGATGACTGGAAAGAAGTTACTTTTAATAAAAAATAATAAGGATAAAAAATGTTGAATAATTTACTTGTAGTGATGCTTCTTTTTGCAGGGACTTCTCTCTTCGCCCAAAAAGATGGAGATGTTATTATCAATGAAATCGGAAATCACGGAACGAAAAAAGCGTTTTACACAGGCGGGGATTATCTTGAGTTAATCGTACTTAAAGAAGACGGAATTAAACTCGCCGGCTGGTATTTAACCGATCTCTCTTCTCCCAGTGGAACAGCAAAAGAGACGGAAGGGTCAATTAAATTTTCAGATAAAGAAGGCTCGGTTTTTAATCAAGTTTTTCCGAAAGGGACTTATATTTTAATCTGTTTTGGAACCCCTGATGAGAAATACGGGAGAGAAAATTTCAATGAAATAACAGAATTAAAAAAGGGTGGAAACGAAATTGTTGTCTTCACAGAAAGTTCCGGGACGCATATTGAAAAAACATCAGGCACGATGGATTTTGCAGGTAAAGATAATATAGCATTACTGTCAGATTGGAATAAACATTCAGCGGTTGATATTGTTACTTGGGACGGAGCTTCAAAGTGGGATGGAGCTTCTGTAACTGCTGTTCCAATGGACATGGTTGAGAACGGTGAAATTCTTTATTTTACGAATGTCACAAAAGATTTTAAGGACAATGGCACAGTTGCTTCCTGGATCAGTACAGCGGATGTTAAGGATGCAACTCCAGGATCGGTAAATAAAAACGTGGACGATTCTTCTCTACGAGTAAAATAATAAATGAATTTTTCTGATAAATAATTCTAAAGAGACATAAATATGATACTTGACAAATTCAAACTTGATGGAAAAACAGCGCTTATAACCGGTGCAAACCGGGGTATAGGTAAAGCGTATGCAATTGCGCTTGCTGAAGCGGGAGCTGATATAATCGGTGTTTCTTACGCCGAAGATTTTCGCGAAACAGCAGAGGCAATCAAAAAGATCGGAAGAAAATTCAGTTCCTATGTATGTGATTTTTCCGATCGCACATCACTTTATAAATTTATAACCGGTGTAAAAACCGATTCACCGAAGATTGATATTTTAGTGAACAACGCCGGTACAATCCTTCGGGCGCCTGCCGCGGAACATGCTGATGAATATTGGGATAAAGTGATTGAGGTTAACCTGAACGCACAATTCATTCTTACCCGTGAGATAGGAAAGGGAATGATTGAACGCGGTTACGGGAAAATAGTTTTTATCGCTTCGCTTCTCTCATTTCAAGGTGGAATTAATGTTCCCGGCTATGCTGCCAGCAAAGGGGGAGTAAAACAATTAACCATGGCATTTGCAAATGAGTGGGCGTCAAAAGGTATTACGGTTAATGCAATTGCACCCGGTTACATAGCCACTGATAACACTGCTGCATTGCGTGCAGATGAAGCGAGAAGCAAAGCTATTTTAAACAGAATCCCCCACGGAAGATGGGGAGAAACCGAAGATTTAAAAGGTCCGGTGGTATTCCTTGCTTCTGATGCTTCACAATATGTTAACGGGCATGTTTTGGTCGTTGACGGCGGCTGGATGGCGAGATAAAGGAAAAATTATGAAAAGATTTGAAATCGTAAATAAAATTATTGAGAATGTAGTCGTTGCTGTTATTCGTCTGAAAGATGAAAAAAAATTACTACAAGTTGTCGAAGCAATTTATTTAGGCGGAGTAAAAACTATCGAGATCACTTTAACTGTACCAAATGCGCTCGAAAGTTTGGCGAAGTTGAAAAAAGAATTTACCGGCGATATCCTTGTTGGAGTGGGCTCGGTGCTTAGTGTAGATTCTGCAAAGCAAGCTATAGATGCCGGTGCACAATTTATTGTCAGCCCGATCTTCAAAAAAGAAATTCTTGAGTATGTTGGTTCTAAAAATTTGCCGATGTGTCCGGGCGCTTTTAGCCCGACAGAAATATTTTCGGCGTATGAATTAGGGGCAGACATAGTAAAAGTTTTTCCTGCTGATGTAGTGGGGATGGACTTCTTTAAATCAATTAAGGCTCCAATGCCCCAACTAAAATTAATGCCGACCGGCGGAGTAACATTGACAAACGCTGCTCAATGGCTTGCGAAAGGCGCTTGCGCAGTTGGTATAGGCTCAGCATTGGTGGATCAAAAACTGATCGAAAACAACAACTATTCTGAAGTAACAAAAAATGCAAAAACACTAATGGATACTATTTCATCTTATCGTTCATCATTAAAAAATTAGAAGGTTCCTTATGGCAAAAAAAGTCATCACTTTTGGAGAAATCATGCTTCGTTTATCCACACCAGGATATTCAAGGTTTGTTCAAGCGCAATCGTTCGATGTTACGTTTGGCGGCGGCGAAGCAAATGTCGCCGTATCGCTTGCAAATTATGGACTTGAAAGTTATTTCATGACAAAACTGCCAAAACATGAAATTGGACAAGCTGCTGTCAACCAGTTACGCCGATATGGTGTGAGTGACAAATATATTATTCGGGGCGGTGACCGAATCGGGATTTATTTTCTTGAAACAGGCGCCAGCCAAAGAGCCTCAAAAGTTATTTACGACCGCGCTAATTCAGCGGTCAGTACTATCTCAAAAGTTGAAGTCAATTGGGAAAATATATTTAAGGGAATGGATTGGTTTCATTGGACCGGGATTACTCCTGCATTAGGTAAAAGCGCGCAAGAGGTTTTAATCGAAGCAAATAAAGCCGCAAAAAAAGCCGGGGTGAAAATAAGCTGCGACTTAAACTTCAGAAAAAAAATGTGGACGGAATCCGAGGCTCAATCAGTTATGAATCCATTAATGGAATACGTTGATGTATGTATTGCCAATGAAGAGGACACGGAAAAAAGTCTCGGTTTAAAACCTGCTCACTCTAATGTATCTAAAGCTGCACTTAATGAAGAGGCGTATTTTCTTCTCGCAGAAGCTCTTAAAAGCAAATATGCTTTTGAAACCGTTGCAATAACTCTCCGGGAGAGTTATTCGGCTTCACGAAACGGATGGAGCGCTCTATTACACGATACCAAAAACTGCCTTGAACCGTTTCGTTCTAAAAAATATGATATTCAAATCGTAGATAGAGTCGGCGGTGGAGATGCTTTTACCGGTGGACTGATTTATGGATTACTTACAAAATCTGATACGCGTGAATCGTTGGAATTTGCTGTTGCCGCCTCTGCATTAAAGCAAACTATACCGGGAGATTTCAATTTAATCTCTTTAGATGAAGTTGAAAAATTAGCTCAAGGAGATGGCTCCGGCAGAGTGGATAGATAATATTTATGTTAGAAGAAATAAACTTAACAAGTGGTAAAAAAATGGGAAATGAAATAGTATTTAGTCCGTTAGAATCGAGAGAACAAATAAGTAGTTTAATTATTAGGCAAATCGAAAAAGCAATTCTTGATAAAAAGTATCTGCCCGGGGCTAAATTGCCCTCAGAGTTTGATTTGTGTAATCAATTTGGAGTAAGCCGAACCTCTGTTAGGGAAGCGTTAGGAACGCTTGAAGCGCAAGGATTGATCGTTATACAAAAAGGTAGAGGGATGTTCGTTAACAAACTTTCATCCGATACCGTTACGAATTCACTTCGGAAATATTTAGTACGTATGACAGACAGAAACTACGTCATGGATCTTGTCCATGCCAGACAAATACTTGAACCTGCAATAGCATTTTACGCCGCATTAAATCATAACGACGACGATATTAAGAGGCTCGAAGAGGATATAAACAAATTGAAGATTTGCCAGGAAGATTATACCGAGCTCGCAAACATAGACACGTTATTTCATCTCCATTTAGCGCGTGCTTCGCGGAATAGAATAATGCCGCTATTGCTTGATCCGATCCATAAACTTATTCCGGAAATAAAATCTTCAGTGTATGAAACTGTCGGAGACGCAAGAGATTCTGCTTTGATCTGGCATCAGAAAATTTTAGATGCAGTAATTAAGAGAGATGCAAAAGCGGCAAGATTAGCGATGGAAGAACATCTCACCATTGCAGAAGAGCATGCAGAACGAATGCTGGCTGCACAAAAAGAAACTAAGAGCTAAGAAAATTCCAACAAAGAGAAAATTTATTAATAATATTAAAAGGATAATGATATGGCCAATTTTAAAAATAAAGTAGCACTTGTAACCGGCGGCGGCAGAGATATTGGCGGAGAAATTTCTAAAAAACTCGCATCACTTGGAGCAAAAGTTTGTTTCAACTATTACGACAGCGATGAGAAGGGCGATGCCACTTTAAAAGGAATCAAAGAAAAAGGCGGCGAAGCAATCATGGTTCGTGGAGACCTCACAAAGCAAAGTGACATTGATAATCTCGTTTTAACTTGCACAAAAACTTTCGGCGAGAAAATAGACATTCTTGTTAACGTAACTGGCGGACTTGTCGGCAGAAAAACTATGGAAGAAATGGATGAAAAATTTTGGGATTTTCTGATGACGATAAATCTTAAAACAGTTTTTCTCGTTACCAAAGCTACGCTCCCTTATATGCAAAATGGTGGCGCGATAGTTAATTTCTCATCTCAAGCTTCACGTGACGGCGGCGGTCCAGGAGCCCTTGCCTATGCGACTGCCAAAGGTGGGGTTTTAACTTTCACGCGCGGACTTGCAAAGGAGCTTGGTCCCAAGGGTATTCGCGTTAATGCGGTTTCTCCCGGAATGATTAATACAACTTTTCATGATACATTTACAAAACCGGAAGTTCGTGTTAAAGTTGCTGCCGGTACCCCTTTAAGAAGGGAAGGGGAGGCAAAAGAAGTCGCTGACCTGGTAGTTTATTTAGCTTCAGATGAATCCTCATTTATCACCGGCGCTTCTATCGAGATTAACGGTGGAACTTATTTCATTTAAATAGGAGTGTTCTTATGAAGAAATATTCTTTCCTGTTTTTTAGTTTTTTGTTCTTGAGTGCTTCTGTGGTGTTGGCGCAATCTCAGCACCCAAACCTTATTCTCAATAAACAAGTAATCGCAGAGATTCAAAAAAATCTTGGAAATGTTCCTCTATTCGATAAGACTTTTGCCGGCATAAAATCACAGGTTGATGGACTATTGAAACAATCAATAGATGTGCCGGTTCCGGTTGATCCCGGCGGCGGCTATACGCACGAAAGGCATAAGCAAAATTATGAACTGATGTACAATGCCGGTATTCTTTATTCAATTACAAAAGATGAAAAATATGCTGTGTTTGTAAAGCGCATCCTTGACAAGTATGCGGTGATGTATCCGGCTTTGAAACTCCATCCACAATCAAAAGATCAAACACCGGGGAGACTTTTCTGGCAGTCGCTGAATGAAACGGTATGGCTGCTTCATACTATCCAGGCTTACGATTGCATTTATTATTGGTTCTCAAAATCGGATCGAGACAAGTATGAAACGAATATTTTTCTTCCCATGGCAAAATTTTTCTATGAAGATTCACCTCACGAGTTCAACTTAATTCACAATCACGGAACCTGGATGGTCGCATCTGTTGGGATGACGGGCTTCGTTTTGAATAAGCAGGACTTAATTGACAAAGCTCTCTATGTTACAGAAAAGGACGGCGAAGGTGGGTTCATTGCGCAATTAAATCAACTATTTTCTCCGGATGGTTATTATACCGAAGGAGGTTACTATGCGCGTTATGCGTTATGGCCGTTCTTTCTTTTTGCCGAATCAATTCAGAACAATAAACCCGAATTGAAAATTTATGAAGTGAGAGATCAAATCTTGAGGAAAGCATTTTATTCAGCTTTGCAAATGACTTATACAAATGGTGAGTTCATGCCGATAAATGATGCGCTTAAAGAAAAGACATTTCTCTCTGCCGAATTAATTTATGCTTTGAATTTTGTCTATGATAGATACGGCGAAGATAAATCTCTTTTAAGTATTGCCAGGCTTCAAAATAAAGTTTCTTTTTCAAAAGGAGGAATTAAAGTTGCTCAAGCAATAACAGAATTAACTTCCGTTCCAAAGTTCAAGTGGGAAAGTATAAATTTTGTTGATGGTCCCAAAGGAGATGAAGGCGGTGTAAGTATTCTTCGCTGGGGATCCGATAACGATCTGGAATCCCTGTTGTTTAAATACAGCGCGCACGGATTGTCGCACGGTCATTTCGATAAGCTTTCTTTTTTGTTTTATGATCAAGGAAGAGAGATCATCCAAGATTATGGTTCTGCAAGGTTTCTGAATGTTGAACAAAAACTTGGCGGACGGTATCTTCCCGAAAACAAATCTTTTGCAATGCAGACTATTGCACACAACACACTTGTTGTTGATGAAAAATCAAATTTTAATGGAAAGCGAGAGCAATCAGAGAAGTTTCATTCCGATTATTATTTCTTGTCTGCGGATAATTCTGATTTACAAATAACAAGTGCAACAGACTCCAATGCTTATGATGGCGTTAAAATGCACCGTACTTTATTAATGGTAAATGATCCCGGTTTTATTAGGCCGGTTGTTCTTGATGTATTTCAAGTAAACTCCGAAAAATCTCATCAATATGATTTACCTTTTTATTATATGGGGCATTTTCTATCAACTTCGTATGCCTACAATCCCTTCATTACCGAAAGAAAAGTTTTGGGGAAGAAAAATGGCTATCAACATTTATGGTTAGAAGCTGAGGCTAAAACGAGCGGAACATCAGCATTTACCTGGCTTAACGGAGAAAGATATTATTCAATTACTGCAAACACCGATTCAAATACACAAATATTATTTACACAAATCGGCGCTAATGATCCTAACTTTAATTTGAGGAACGATCATGGAATAATGTTTAGAGTTACAGCTAAGAATCATACTTTCGTAAATATTATTGAACCGCACGGGGATTTTAATCCGACTTTGGAATATTCTTTTAATTCTTATCCGGCGTTCGAAAAAATTGAAGTAGTGAGATCGGATGAGCAATACACTATTGTGGAAATATTCGGGAAGAACGATCTGCATTGGACTTTTATGATTGCTAATAACAATGCCGATAAATACGCGACCCATACAGTTGCACTTTCAGATGGAACAAAACTAACTTGGCATGGTCCAACATCAATTAACAAAAAGAAAGAGAAAGAACATGAAAAACGAAAGTGAAATATTTATCAGAACAGAACCAATGGAGTGGGAACAAGTTGCCCCCGGAATGAAAAGAAAATTCATGGGCTTTGATGATGCAATCATGATGGTTAAAGTTCATTTCGATAAAGGCGGTATTGGTGCGAGGCATGAACACTTGCATAGTCAAACTACCTATGTCGTTAGTGGAAAATTTGAAGTTACTGTTGGAGAGAAAACAGAAATTCTTCATGAAGGCGATGGATTTTACATTCCCCCTCACATCGAACATGGAGCGCTTTGTCTTGAAGAAGGAATTTTGATTGATGTTTTCAGTCCTGTGAGAGAAGATTTTCTTTCCAGTATTCCCGGATACAGTAAATAAATTATCTAGGGTATTTACTTCTTACCACTAAGTTGTATATTTGTGGTTATGGAATATCCAAG
>MNVA01000124.1 GCA_001871325.1 Ignavibacteria bacterium CG1_02_37_35 | reverse complement strand
GAATGAAAATGAATGGATGAATGTTTTTCATTCAATCATAGCGCGGCGAAGCCGTCAACCAATACTTTTTTGATCTCTGAACAAGGATTAACGATTTTTGATTTTAGAAGTCAAACAAATCAAAAATCGCTATTCGTTAATCCCCGTCTGTGCCGGGCAGGCTTGTTCGTAAATCGTGTCAAAAAAAACAACAATTAAATTGAGGATACTATTCAATCATTCATCTCTGTCAATTTGGTTCTGGCTTGTCCAGGTTAGGTTAAAGTAGTTTTAGCAAGCCGACTCAACCGGAATTTTTTCTCCATACCAAACAATAAGCGGCGATGGCAAACCGTATATGGCAATAACTTGTTGGATTAATGTCGGGCGGACAACAAGCAGTAGGTTTTTCTTTTGAACAATACTTTTAGTAATTATTTCAGAGAGAAGCGGTTCCAAACCGGCGCCGGATAACTCCAGCGGTCCAAGCTCATCAATAATTAATAAACCGTTAGCCCTCATAATTGCTTCGGTTAGTTTTTGTGCCCCCCAAAGAAATGTGTCCCGTGATAATAAATAATCCCCGATAGTAATAACATTCTCCATGGGAGAATTTGAGTCAAGCTCCAACCTTCTTTTCTCAGCTGACTCAATATCAACAAGAAATTTTATTCCTTTAATACGCGGTTGTAAAATTCCACACACGTTCGGTTTCAGCAAAAATAATTCTTGTAAATAAGTTGACTTCCCTACCCCCTTTTCACCTGTGTATAAAATAACACTATTCATAAAGATCAAAGAATAAAATATTTATGAGGGTGAGTTTTATAAACAGTTTTATTCGCGCCAGTCCTGAAGCAGATGAAGCAAGCGCATAACATTTTTGTGTTATATCTTTGTAATAGGGAAAGGATTGTAAGATAGATTTTATCTCGTCCGTGTATTTATTTTGGTTCAGCTTAATGATCTTTTGAAAATACTTCAGTGCAATTGGACCAACAAAGAAAAACCAGAGAAGCGTTATTCCAATTGCGCGAAATATTGTTAGAAGTATCAGAACTCCATTCCCACTTTCTTGCACATCATAGAAATATGAAATAAATAGGGCTGCAAGTAAGAAGACAAACACTGCTATACCTGTCAATTTCTGAAACCAGAAATTCTTTTTCTTTCTTGAAGATGAAGGAGATTCAATTCTGATATTTTTAATATTTTCTCTTGGAATCAGCAAAGAAGAATCATTCAAGCTATTAATAATTTTCGGAATTCTTGCAGCAATCAACCCAAATAATGTTCCAAAAACAAGGTGAAGTATCAAATAAAAAGCAATAAGATAATAACTGAAATGAATATCCGGACCAAGAAAACTAAGTTGCTTGAGCACATAGTTGAAAAAAAGATCAATTGAATTCCAAAGCGTTGTTCCAAACAAAACAGTTATCAAAAATAATTTTTGGAGCGCGGAATACATGGAAGCAAATACAGCTAATGTTATTGCAGATAGTACAAAAAATCTCTTTGAAGAGAAAAGCAGCTCACCAACCAAACCTTGAATGAACACTGCTACAAATGCCGCTAACGGCGTGTAGGGACTTACAACCGCTTTTATCACAATAACTATCACTGTGGCTTTTGTTATGCTGCCTCTTTTATCCGAAAACAATGCAAGCAACGCAATAAGCACCGATGCAACTCCGCCAACGATTAGTCCGGTGAAGGGAATGTCAAACGCATGCAGAATGCCGCCAAGAGCAGCTTCATTTAACGCCCATAATGCGGTTATCTTTTGAAATGCTTTTCCTGTGTGAGGAAATTGAGGACTCTGGACTGTCAATAAAATCTTTCTGAGTTGAATACTTCTCTAAATATAAATATTATCCATTCCCAACTTATAAAATATTTCTTTTTTAGAATAGACAATTCATTGAATAAAATGAATTTCATTTAAGAAAAAGTTACGCACAATTTAAATAAGACAATCTTTAAACACCGACCATTTCGGTTAATCACTATCGCAGCGGCTCATGTGTTTGCTCTCAATTTAAACTTTTCAAGAACCCCGCGGTCATTATTTCACCAAAATCATTTTCTTCATTTCCGAATTGCTGCCGCTGACTATTCTATAGAAATAAATTCCACTCGATAAATTACTTGCATCAAATTTTACTTGGTGCGTACCTGCTGATTTATGTTCGTTTAATAGTGTCTCTACTTCCACTCCAAGGCTGTTAAATACTTTTATTTGAACATCGCAATCTGAAGCGATCGAGAACTCAATTGTTGTCTTTGGGTTAAAAGGATTCGGATAATTCTGACCTAACTGAAATTTCTTTACAAGTTCAACATCAGGTACTACCTCCGTTGGTTGACTAATCACATATCCAGGTGATAAAGAGACTATCCCGTTATTATATTTTGCAATAATTTTAAAAGTACAATCTCCCTCTTTGTTAATTGTTAGTGCAACCGAATCGCCTACAAGATTAAAATAAACACCGGGATCGGGACTTCTAAATTCAAAAGTAGAAATATTCTTCAAACTCTTCACAAACATTGAAATTGGCAGCTTAGTTGTTACTAAATGTTCCAAGCTGATCTTTGAAGAATCGCCCGGCAGCCAGTCAACATAAGAATAATTTGCAGAAAGATTTGCATCAATCCAATTAAAACGACGAATGATCCATCCCTTCAAATAGAGGACTTCTTCCTCGTATGTTTGTCCAACAAAATACTCAGGCCATTGATATATGCCAATAATAGGCCAGCGAATAAAATTTCTGGCTCTTCCCTGGTTGATCTCAAGAATAGTTTGATCTAAATACCCCATAATTGCCGACAGATTAAATACCGATTGTTTTAACTCGTCCCATCTTTTAGCTAATCTATTTTTTAATACCGGATCACTGAAAATATTTCTAACCCAAAACGGCTGACTCCAAATTCCTTCGTAAGGAGTTATTTCACCTTCCCAACCGGACGATAACCATGCGTTTCCATAATCGGCGAGTCCAAATGAAATATCATAATCCCAAATTGGTCCAAATACTAATTTACCCCCTTCACTATCTCGATCTTTATACATGTACGCGCTTAGCCGGTACGCGTCCACTGTTTTAACGAATTCGTTAATTAAGAAATAATCTACGAGTGCATCCATATCAACAAAATCATAGTATCCCAGAAAAGGATCGTTAAAAGTATTCTTTGAAAGTGATGTTTCAAAATTGGTAATATAATTCTTGATGTAATCTTGCTGAACGGGAAGAATATTCTCTGCATTTGGATAAACATGAATGTAACTTATCGGCGATGGTTGTTTAGGGGCTCGAGGATAGACGGATGGAAATATTGAATTAAAATATTTATCGCCCTCATCAATTCGGTCTATCTTCATAATATATCCGCCTGTTAATGCATCTCCTGCTCTATCATTCCCTTCGAGTTTTTTAATATCTACCCTGTTCTTATCCCGTTTAACTTTTTCCTGGAGCACATATAACCCCATGTACTCATCATTAATTACAACCTCACAGAAGCGAGTGCGTGAAGCATATCTCCCTATATCATTTCCAAGCTTATAGGCGAGAACATTGCGCAAAAATGTCTTATCGGTAAAAGAAGCATTCAAAACCCAATCGTTCTCTGAAGGCATTCCGAGTAATACTGCATTCACCGAATTTCCGGTTGAATCTCTTAACTCTATTCCATACTGTTTCTTGGGAAAACCTTGTGAACTATGTCCACGTATTTCAATACCAACTTTTCCATTATAAACATTGTATGGATCACCCGGTTTATTTATGGTCCCTTTACCATTATCAATCACCCCCATATCTCCGGTAATTTTTGACTGATCTTTTATAATCTGCCCATGGGTATTGATAATAACTATAGGGAGATCCGACGATGTAAAATTAACTTGAGACATTAGCGCCGAATTAATCAGTAGACAAATAAGAGATAAATTAAGAGATTTCATTTTCAAAAAAGTAAGTAAGGCATCTTAAAAATTTTTCCGTTCTAATATAAACTAAATTCTATTCTTTTAACAGGGCGACTTGTGATGTAGGTGAAATGTAACACCATCCTCCCCTATTTTCCACTTACTGATTTCTTTTCCATTTTCAACTATCTTGGCGCGTTGTACCTGTTTGCCTAAAGTTATTGTCCACACCGCACGAACAAAAAAAAGGCTGGTTCAAATAAACATCCGAACCAGCCTTTGAGTAAAATAAAATGATCTTCGTTAAGCCTTCGGAGCTTTACGTTCTTCTTTAACTTTTTGAATATCATTTCTAACTTCTTGCGAAAGTTTCTTTAATTCGCTTAAACCTTTACGCAAGCGGGTTCCCGCAGCTGATTGACCTCTATCGTAGAATTTTTGAAAATCTACTTCTAACGCCTGAACAGCTTGAACCAATTTTTGGAAATTATCCATTTGTTTCTCCTTTTGTTTTTTGATTGATTGTTTATTTTGAATTTTCCAGAACAATTTCTGCAATATCTTTTACTTGAACTTCTTCAGTTTTATCGTGAGCTTTTACTCCATCCGTAAGCATCGTCATACAAAACGGACAGGCAGACGCAATAGTATCGACATCTGTAGCTATAGCTTCACGTGTGCGTTCTTCATTAATTCTTCCCCCTTCAACATCTTCTAAGAACATTCTTCCGCCGCCTGCGCCGCAACAAAAACCACGGCTTTTGTTGCGTTTCATTTCGACAAGTTCAAGTCCGTTTATTTTAGCAAGCGAAGTTCGCGGCTCTTCATAAACGCCATTATATCTCCCAAGATAACAAGAATCGTGATAGGTTACTTTTCTAGTTTTCGTCGTTGCATCTTTTAATTGAATTTTCCCGGAAGAAAGAAATTCCGAGATCATTTCTGTATGATGCACCACTTCAAAATTTCCGCCGAATTGATTGAATTCATTTTTTAGTGAATTAAAACAATGCGGACACGCAGTAACAATTTTCTTAACACCATAACCATTTAGTGTTTCAACATTTTCTTGTACAAGCTGTTGTGCAAGATATTCATTCCCAAGTCGTCTTGCAGTATCGCCGTTACATTTTTCTTCAATACCGAGAATTCTAAAATTGACTCCCGCTTTCTGCATCAACCGAGCAAAAGCAACAGAGACTTTTTTATATCGTGCATCGAATGAACCAGCGCATCCAACCCAAAATAAAATATCTCCCGCCGGATCTTCAGCCATAGATTTAATATTTAATCCTTCCGCCCATAAGGCTCTATCAGCTTGATTGAATACCCAGGGCGTTCCGTTCGATTCCAAACTTTTAAAAACATTGTTCAGCTCAGCCGGGAATTCTGACTCGGTAAGAACAAGGTGCCGGCGCATCTCTACAATTGCATCAACATGCTCAATCATCACCGGACATTCCTGCACACAAGCCCCGCATGTTGTACATTGCCAGAGTTCTTTATCTGTAATATAGTGATGAACTAACGTATTATCAAAAACTTCACCTTCAGTTTGTCCTGCAATCATTAAGGGAGCTTTGTCAAAGGTGCGTTTCCGGATATCAGTAACTATTTTTCTTGGCGACAACGTTTTCCCACTGTTCGCAGCCGGGCAGACGGATGTGCATCTCCCACATTCAGTGCAGGTGTAGCCGTCTAAGAGTTGTTTCCACGTTAATTTTTGAACATCATCCGCACCGTAATATTCTAACGTTTCATCTTCAAGATTTATCTTCTTCAATCCTTTTTTGTCATTAAGCTTTGAAAAGAAAACATTTGGAATTGAAGTAAGAACGTGCAAGTGTTTTGAGTAAGGAAGATAATTCAAAAATCCGAAAACAAAAACAATGTGCAGCCACCAAAATATTTCGTACATATTTCCCGCTGAAGCCGTATCCATGGAATAAAACATTTTAGCCATCGGAAGTGAAAATGGTCGAACTTCGAAGCTTGCAAGCATAAAATTATTTTTTGCAACATGCGCAATATTCTGTCCGAACATTGCAAGAACAACAAAGAGAATAAGCGTAAGAATAAAGGCTGCATCGCGCATTCCATGTTTATCAACCATCAATCTTGGAACGCGTAAAATAAATCTTCTGCCCAAAGAGAAAATGACCGCCCAAATCACTAATGCTCCGAAAACATCTTGTGTAAAGGTTAGAATGGAATAAAAATATCCGAGCCATTCAAAATTTATGGGCGAATAGAACCCTTGAAGAATTGATTCAAGCACAGCAAAAAGAAAGAGTAAAAATCCCCAAAAAATTAAAACGTGAAGAATGCCTGCCGGTTCACGCAGTATTTTTGTCTGCGCAATTGCAACAGTAAAGACTTTTTTAAGTCGTTCACCGATTCTCTCAAACCGGTTTTCTTTTTGTCCAAGTAAAAGAAAAGAGATTAATCTTTTCGCGCTGAAGACAAAAAAACTGATTGACGCAATGAAGAAAACTATAAAAACGAAATTCTTTAAAGTCATTTTTAACTATTTACCTTTTGATTTGGTTAATCCGAAATAAACAGCTGCGGCTGCAAAAACTTTTACTACTGTCCAAACGGAAAATACTGCTGCTGCAACTTTAATTGTTTCTGATAAATCGTGAATAAAAAAGGTATTCAAAAAAACTGTTCCCGAAAAAATTATTAGTAATTCTCCCAAAAACATTGCCGTAACAACAAAAAAGTAACTTTTATATTTTTCAACCAGTTTACCCACCACATAAGCAGCAAAGGGAAATGCGAGCAAAAATCCACCCGTAGCACCGAAGAATCGAGCCATACCATAACCGCTTTCGGGAAGAACCGCAAATACAGGAAGACCAATTGCACCAGCCGCCAAATAAAGAAGTTGGCTGTAAAAACCTTTTTTTGAACCGAGTATGGCTCCCGCTAAAACTACTGTCATTGTTTGCAGAGTAAATGGAACAGGTTTGATAGGAATTGTAATTTGAGCTGCTATTGCGGTCAATAACGCGAAAGAGAAAATTCCAAAATATTCAGAAGCATAAATTTTTGACCATGAAAGCGAAAGAACTTTAGTTCTACCAGAATTTTTTGTATGCATTTGTTCCTCTAAGATATATTGTTAATAAAATTAACCGTTTTTTCTAAAAGTAAATCAAATTTTCGGTTACTTCCTTCAAAAGGATGTTTACAATTAAATGTATGCCCAGCACCAATGATTTTAGAGAATTCCGTAAATCTTTTATCCGACCACTCGTATATTTGCTCGGCTTCTTTTATCGGTACAGCTAAATCCTGATCACCATGGGCAATGAATAAAGGTTTATTCAACTTGCGGAGGGCATTTTCAATATTTAAGAGCCCATCTCTATGCTTCTCAAGATCTTCAAGCAAAGAAATATTTAACCGCATAGCCTGTTTTGTGCGTGTATTGAAGACATCAAAAAAACCTTTTTTACGCCATTGAGCTTTTTGCCTTTCGGAATAACGGTCAAATGTAGCAACGCAAGACCAGAGTGCAACACCGGAAATTTCCTCATTAATTGACGCAGTTAAAAGAGAAATTGCAGCCCCGCGGCTGTGTCCCACTAAAAATATTTTGGAGTTATTCGTTTTACCAAAAAACATTGAACGGTAAAGATTGATAACCTCCTCTAATTCATCAATTTCCAAGGAAAATGTATTTTGTGCAAACTTATCAAGTTCAGTAAATTCCGTAAGCGAATCACCGACTCCGTTATGCGAAAAATTAAAGAAAAGAACTAAAAAGCCTTTTTTCGAAAAATAATTACCAATATAGGGACCAAATCCCCAATCTTTAAAACCTTTAAATCCATGAACAAAAATTATGCATGGGGCAGTAAGAATATTTTCCATTCCATAAGCTGTAATATTGAGCTTATTTTGCTTAACCGTATAATGCAGAAAGTTTTGAATCATCACGTAATTTGAAGAAACTTTTATGGAAAATTAAGGAAATAATTGAATTTCACAACTTTTTTAATTAGAAAATAAATCGTAACCCGGTTGAGATGATAATTCCACGATAATCAAAATCAATATCTTTTTGTGCGTACGGAAAAAGAAACTGCAATTCCAGCATAATATTTTTACCGCCGAATCTGGCGAAAAGTGCAGGTTCAACAAAAAGCCCTTCTTTTTTTGAAGGAAAGATCAAAACTCCATCATTTTCTTTTATTAACTGATAAAAATTTAAATATGAAAACCTTAGTGCGAACCCTATAGTAAGATTTTTCTCTCTACTCCCAAAATTCGCCTGCAAAAAATACTTGTCAAATTTTCCTTCAGATAAATTTGAATGAATTTTATTACCTAAAAAATAATTTACAAAATTTTGATCCCGTCCACTTCCCCTCCCATATCCGGTATAAAATTCAGCTATGTATTTTTCATTTATTTTGGAATAATATCCAACTGCAATTTCTGAGTAATTGTGACTATTTTCGTCCTGGTAACCATCTTCGGAGACATTACTCTTTTCAGATATTTTATTAGTAATACCAGAAAATGAAAGAGCCACATTTTCGAGAGGTGAGGCAACAATGTTTATATTTGTTCCGTTCATGCCGTATTCAACCGCAATTTGAGTCTCCCTAACTTCATGCATTAACGGGATGGGGATATTGTTAGATGTGTAGAGCATAGCAGATCTGCAGCCTTGGAGAATCAAAACTAAAATAAGAATGCCAAATATTTTTTTCATACAGCCAAAGTCTCTATAAATAAATCCTGATTTTGTATTGAAAGCTAAGCAAAGGTTCACTAATTCTCAAAATAATTACTTTAAAAACTCTTTCTTTACTTAGAGCTAATAATATTTTTGTATTTTAAAATACCCAAGTTGACAGATAAAAATTTAATTAGTTACCGGATAAAGGATGAAAAAGCAAAAGAAGATTTATTACGGGATATTGAACGTCAACGATTAGAAGCTGCTACTGTTCTTGAATATGAATATGCGCAAAAACATAGTGCATTATACGCCGGTATGCAGTCCGGGTTCGGTACGATGTGGAATGAGTTTATCGTAGGAAGCCGGAAAGCGAAAAATAGTTGGGATGCTGTTTGGTTATCTATGAGAAATTCCACGCTGAGTAAAATCGGAAGTGAAATTTCTGATCGTGCAATGGATTATGTTTTCAAAGGAACTTCCGGTAGTGGAAGTAAACAAAATGATAGCAACTGGTTAGATACCGCATTAAACTATGCAAGCTATTTAATTCCTTTCCTTGGTGAAGGTGGTATCGTCACCAGACCAACTCTTGCTATGATCGGTGAAGCCGGTCCTGAAAAGGTTATTCCGTTAGACAAAGTGAATGATCAAAAGGTAATTTATGTTCAACCGGTTATTCAAGGGAATTTCGATGTTTCGCTTCATAAATTGCAAATGAAGTTAGATCAGAATAAACAATTGATGGAGGCTCTTTATTAATGCCTAATCTTACTCTGAAACTTAACATCACTACAATTGTTAATCCGAGATACCTTTTGCAACTTCAGTTCACTCGGTATTTCTCCGGTTTTATTACGAGCATTGATTTTGATGGAACTCTTTATTCGTACACGATTTGGGGAAAGGATTATGATATTTATCTTCCTGCTGAAATTGATAAGATCGATTTCAATTATAATTTCGATGATAAATTAATAATCCCCGGTATTTGGAACCTCTCTATCTTTGATAATAATTCAGTACTGGATGAATTATTTTTCGAGAACAATCCTACCCCTTTGGATGTTGGACAATATTACGCTCCCGATTTATCGAACCCGGTTAAAGCTTTGCTTTATAAGATCGGAGATCATGAACGGTTTGAATTTCCGTTGGACGTGAATCACACACCGTTCTTTTCCGGTTACGTTTATATGAAGTCTCTTGGTTTTGATGATTTCACAAAGATGTTTTCTTTATCGGTACAGCCGGATATTGAACTGCTGAAGAAAGCGGATATTCATAATCTAAAGGCAGCCAGAGCAGATGCAGAAGAGATTCCAGATCAGCATTTGTCTTTTCGGGATAATCTCTACTATCTTTTGCAAGTTGCTTTTCCCGAGCTGAAAAGAGAAAATATAACCATTGAGCATGAGTTTGTTTTTTGCGCTCATAGTAATCCAGACCTTTCTCATTTTTCTTCAAATCCAAATACTATTTTTGCAGCCGGTTCGATCAGTGAATATTCTATACACGAGCTTTATTTCAATGTAAGGGATATTTCTAATCGCTTAGGAATAAATTCTTGTCACGAAATATTAAAAGCTTTGTGCTTTTCTTATTTCGCTACTTTGACGGTAACACACAACAAAGCTACTTTCGCTTCAATCAACAAATCTTTCCGGACGGATAAAACTTTTAACGCAAATAGATCGGTTTTTTCGTTTACAAAGGAAGTCTCTTTTGAAAGGCTTGAATGGATCAGAGTAACTGAAGTTAGTGCAAATAGCCACCTCAGTCATACGATCGGAACGCAATCTGAACTTACAAATGGTTTTGATAAAAATATTGCGTTAGTTACGATCATGAATTTTGCGGTTAGTCAAGGGGTTACGAAGTATATTTTGTCCTCACCTTTGAAGGTTAAAGATGGACAAAACAATTTGCTGCATGTGATTTTTGCGAAAGAAAGTACAACGGCAACAGATTACAAAACTTTTAGAAAGTTATTAGCTACTCTGTGGTATAATTATTTGAATAAATACTCTTCCGGGAAAATTTATCACTTCCAAGTTGATTCGGTTGACTTCGATTTCACTCAATCTATTGGCTATCATGACCGGCTTTATTCTCCGGTTGGAATACATTATGATATTGTTGATAATTCAACAACGATTGATGCAGTGAGGAATTAGCTTGAATTTTATTCAAACTGATAAACTGTATGACTTTTCAGTTTATTCACTGGTGCCACATTTTCATTACCTTGAGTATTATTAAACTGTTCATAGTAAAAAATGTCCTCTTGATCTTCCCCAACTTTTTTACTTGAACAATCCACACGCTTCTGCTACTTCCTTTCCAAATGAATTCGTTTCCGGATTTTTTCTTGGTTTCCTTTCAATTCCGTCTATGTGAAATAAACCTGTTGAGTACAAAGTCCCGAGTATTTCCGGTTTATCATCAATTGAGCAATTAGCTTTTGACCATCTGCTTTGCATAATCCTTAGATAAGCTGCCGCATAGAAAATGTTCAAGGAATCGCTTTGAAGTTTCTTTATTATTTCTTCCGGGCTTTTACTCACTTTTAACAATCTTGAGTATTTCTTCCCTGGGAAATAACTGCTCTTTGAATCGTTTAGTTGAACTTCAATCCAATATGCGGTTTTCATCTTAACCTGACAAAAACCTATCGAACTGTTAAATCCTCCTTCGGC
>MNVA01000101.1 GCA_001871325.1 Ignavibacteria bacterium CG1_02_37_35 | reverse complement strand
TGCTTGTGAAAAAAGCTAAAGGAAAAAATGAATAATGAATATCGAACAAGGAATTTCGAATGATGAAGTTAAAATACGGATTGCATTCACTTCGAAATTCATTATTCCTTGTTCAATATTCGATATTTAATTATCGTTAACATGTTAGCGATAGCGATTCTCTAAGTGCTTAATCTTAATCTTAATCTTATTCCTAATCTTAATCCTAATCTTAATCCGCTTTAAATACTGCGTAACCTATACTAATAACTATCTTTTGTTAGAATAACTTTACCTCTGAAAATACGATAGATGACAATTGTATAAGCCAAGACAATCGGCACGCCTATCAGCGCAATGATCAGCATTGTCTCAAGCGTTCTTTGTGTTGATGACGCGTTGTAAATAGTTAAACTATAATTTGCTAAATCGATGCTGGAAGGAACAAGTCTTGGGAATAGACTTAAGGCGAATAATCCAACGATTGATGCAATGTTAATTGCCGAAGCAAGAAAAGTATAGCCAAACCTCTTCGCTTTTAACCCAACCGGGATATAAACTATTGAGAGAAGCAGCAAGATGAACAATGTCCAGAATAATGGATTCTTTAACATTCCGTTAAATAAATAAGGAGCGACAAAAAACGTCGATAGAGTTGAAATAACATAAAGGACAATAAATCCCATCCACGTTTTGTTCGCCCAATTAATCATTTTTTGTTGATGGTTGCCTTCCGTCTTCATCGTTAAATAAATTGCCCCGTGCATTGTGAACATCACCAAGCCTAAGATGCCAATCAAGAGAGAGTAAGGATTCAATATTCCGAGGAAGGTAATGTTGGATACAATTTTACCATCAATAATTTCAATGGGTAAACCGCGCATTATGTTTCCGATAGCAACCCCAAAGAGTAACGCCGGGCCAAAGCTTCCGATCGCAAACGCTAAATCCCATCTTCTTTTTGCTTCCGGAGATTCGGAAAACTTTCTGAACTCAAATGAAACTGCGCGGAAAACCAAAAAATAAAGGAGAAGCATAAATGCTATATAGAATCCGCTGAATACCGTTGCATAAACAATTGGGAACGCAGCAAATAAAGCTCCACCACCGGTTAAAAGCCATACTTCGTTGCCGTCCCAAACCGGTCCGATCGAATTGATATTCACTTTCCGTTCATTTTCATCTTTTGTGAAAAGTTGAATAACTCCAACTCCAAGATCGAATCCATCAAGTACCGCATAACCAATAATCAAAACCCCAACTAATACAAACCAAATTATATTTAAGTCAATCATTGCAATGCCTCCTTCGCTATTGGTTCGGGACCATGTTTAATTTTCTTAAAAAGTAAGACGAGAAAAATTGAACCTAACAAAATATAAATTAATGCAAAGAGAATGATGGAGAACAGCAATTCACCTGTGCCGACGGTAAAAGAGACAGCGTCTTTGGTTTTCATTAAATGATAAACAATCCATGGCTGGCGACCAACTTCTGCTGCAATCCAACCGAGTTGAATTGCGATTAGCGGAAGAGGAACCGACCACTTGAGAACCGTAAGAATTTTTTTATTCTCAAATAATTTTTTCTTGTACAAGAGATAACTCGCAATTGCCATAATTAAAATGAAGTACATCCCGAGCACAACCATATTGTGGTAGGAAACAAATGTTAAAAATAACGGCGGAATATTTTCCCGCGGGAACTCATTAATCCCTTTTATTTTTGCTTTGAAATCTCCGAAAGCCATCCAGCTAAGTAATCCGGGAATTTCGATGGGAACTTTTAATGTCGGCGGATGATCTGTTGGAAAAGCGAATATTGCTATCGGAGCCCCTTCTTGTGATGTATACAGTCCCTGCGTTGCTGCAAATTTTTCCGGTTGTGTTTCGGCAACTTGTTTTGCGTGTTCATGACCAAAAGGAAATACTTCCAAAACAGATACGATCAAACCAAAAACAATTGCAAAGCGAAGTGAGGTTTTCGCAACTTCCGTATGTTTATTTTTTATTAAATAATATGCCGACACCCCGGCGACAAAAAATGCGGCGGAAATAAGTGCTGCGTCAATTGTATGATAAAATCGCGGCATAGTAGAAGGATTAAAAACAGAAGCCCAAAAATCGGTTAATTCGGCACGACCATTTCGTACAACATATCCGGCAGGAGTTTGCTGCCAGGAATTTGCAACTAAAATCCAGAATCCGGAAATTGTTGAACCAACTGCAACCATAAAAATTGAAAACCAGTGAGTTCCTTTAGAAACTTTTTCCCTTCCAAAAATATAAAGACCGAGAAAAGTTGATTCAAGGAAAAAAGCGAAAACACCTTCGGCAGCTAGAGGCGCTCCAAAAATATCACCGACAAATTTGGAATACTCAGCCCAGTTAGTGCCAAACTGAAATTCCATAACAATTCCGGATGCAACACCAACCGCAAAAATTAAACCTAATATTTTCCCAAAAAATTTTCCGATGGCAGCATAAACCTCATCTTTCTTTTTCCATCCGATCGCTTCGAATATTACAAGCATCCATGCTAGACCGATTGTAAGCGGAGGGAAAATAAAATGGAATCCGATTGTCATCGCAAATTGTATACGAGCGAGTAGAACTTGATCCATAGTAACTCCTTTTTAAAAATAGATTACATCAAATTTAAATATTCAGTTAATAAATTTTTACGATCAACATATCAAACAATACAATTTCAATTAGTTATTTACATCCAAAAGTGATTTCGAAGTATTGCCTCAAGCTTTACTCTGATCTAACATCTTCTCCGGCATTTGTACCGCAACCACTTTCCCGCGTGCGCTAATTTCACCATTTGCCGAAACAGTAATTTCCGATATCACTTTTCTTCCTTTTAGTTCCAGTACTTTGCCTCGTAACTCAAGTTCAGTTCCAAGTGGAGTTGGGCGAAGAAAATCTACTTGAAGAGATGCGGTGACAAATCGAAACGGCGGGAATGTATCCGGTTCTCTTCCTTCAGCACGATAAGAAGCAAGGGCGGCTGTTCCGGTTCCGTGACAATCAATCAATGAGGCGATCAATCCGCCATAAACATAACCGGGAATTGCAATATGATATGGCTTTGGAGTAAAGCGGGCAATCGTTTCATCACCATCCCAATAACTTTTTATTTGATGTCCGTGTTCATTTAGTCTTCCACAACCGTAACAGTAACTTAGATCATCCGGATAAAAATCTTGAATCGCTTTTAAATTCATAAGCATCTTTCTTATAATTATTTCATCAACATTACTAAATGATTAGTTGATGGGTGATTTTTAATTTCAGTAATTATCTTAAAACCTGCTTTGTTTGCTAAATAATAAATGCCGCCATTTGCATTATAATTTTTATAATTTCGATAATGTTCCGAACCGGCAACAAACTCAACAATCTCATTTAATCCACTCCAAAAGCCTTTTGGTTTAGGGACAAGATAATCGCCAATAATAATTTTATCGGCAACTTGTGCTGTTTCCTTTAAGAGGTTCACTCTTTTTTCTTCATCCACTTCATGAATAACATACGTCATTACCGCGTAATCAAATTGTTCTTTCCCGCCGGAGATAATCGCACTTATATTTTTATGCTGAAATGAAATTTTATCATTTGGATTTTCAGCAAGTATTAAGTTCGCTCTTTCAATATTTCGCCTTGATAGATCAATCCCCAAAACGGATTTACACTTATCCGAAACGGAAAAAGAAAAACGACCGGTCCCGCAGCCCACATCAATTATGTTTGAGTTTGGTTCGATCAGATCTTTTATTTGTCCGAATAATCGGTCCTGATTTGGCGCTATAAACTTATCGTAAAACCATCCGTCATACCAGTGAGTTTTGTTCTGGTTTGACAAGTTATAATCCTACCATATAAAATATTAATCCGACGGTTAAGCCGATAACAAAATTGAAAGCTTTAAGTTTGATTGAATCTTTAAGTGAATAAGAAAGCATCGGTAACATTCCGTGCCCGTCTTGCACCATTGAACTTGTTAACAATACAGAAAAAGGAACAAGCCCTTGAGCAAATAAAGTAACAAAAATTAAATGCGGACCAGACTCCGGGATTAATCCAACCAAAGCGCCAACCAATAAAAAAACAATTTTATACTGTGAAGTGAATTGCTCGAGATGTAAATATTTAAGACCGAATTCAACAACGAGTAATGCTCCAAACGTCCAGAGAAAAGTTTTCCAGAGATGTTTTTTTATGATATGCCCGTAAATATGCTCAGTAACGTAATGTTTGAAACTTCTTTCATGAGGATGGGTGACCATTTCTTTGCAATTGGTGCATGTAGATATTTTATATTTTTTTATAATGATATCTATCAGCCAGCCGCTACAAATTCCGATCACAAAAAGAATAGTAAAAAGAATCAATGCTTGCTTCGGGAACATCGCGAGCATTACAAATGCCTCATCACCGGAAACCGCGATCATCGAACCGGCAAGAGCGCCAAAGCTTATTAATCCATGCATATAAAGAGAAACATTTGTAAATCCACCAATGCATCCGGGAACAGTTCCAATCAAGGAAGCTAAGATGTACTGTTTAAATTTTCTGGCATTAATAAAAAATTTTTCGATCTTTTGTTTGGTAAGTACATTCAGCAAATCGACTGAGATCATCATGACTGCAACGAGCAAAGAAATCTCAATCGACTCTTTTACAAGTCTTAATATTATGTCAAACAATTTCTCACCATAAATAAATTCATCTTTTCTGTTGTATTAGATACAGAATAGGGCGATGCGATTCCTTCAACAAACTGAAAAGACTTGTCTTGCCAAGAGATTGGCAACTCGAAAATTAATCTTAAATAAGCCGTTGTTCATTTTACAATCTTTAAGACTTCTCTAATGCTTGATTTAAATCTGCGATAATATCATTAACATCCTCAATCCCAACAGATAAACGAACAAGATCATCACTAATCCCGGCTTTGAGTTTATCTTCTTTACTCACGGCTGCATGAGTCATGGATGCCGGGTGTTGAATAAGCGTTTCAACTCCGCCTAATGAAACCGCCAACGTTGCCAAATGAACGCTGTCCATCAATTTTCTACCGGCTTCTAATCCTCCTTTAACACCAAAACTAATCATTGAACCGGTGCCGCTCATTTGTTGCTTTGCTAACTCAAATTGCGGATGAGATTCAAGTCCCGGATATTTTATCCATGCAATCTTTGGATGAGTCTCTAAAAAGTGAGCAACCTTAACAGCATTTTCTTGATTACGTTCTACACGAAGAGCCAGTGTTTTTAATCCACGAATAACCAAGAAAGCTTGATGTGGATCCATATTGCATCCCATATAAACCATTGCATGGCGAATTTTTTCATATAAACTTTTTTCTTTTGTAACAACAATTCCGCCTACAATATCAGCATGACCGTTAATAAATTTTGTAACGGAATGAAGAACAACATCGGCGCCAAGATCAAGAGGTTTTTGTAAATATGGTGTTGCGAAAGTATTATCGACTACTAAAATAAGATTGTGTTTCCTGGCTATTTCGGCACAAGCTTTAATGTCGGTTATTTCCATAGTAGGATTAGCGGGAGTCTCAATGTAGAGAACTTTTGTGTTAGCTTTTATGGCGGAGATAATATTGTTAACATCGGACGTACTTACAAAATCAGCTTCAACATCAAATCGCGAGAAATCTTTTTCCAATACACCTCTCGCCGGACCATATACAGACGCTGTACTAACGATATGACTGCCGGAACCCAATAGCGCCATATAAACACTTGTTATTGCTGACATGCCGGAACTTGTGGCAACTCCATCGAAACCATTTTCCAACTCTGCCACGTTTTTCTCAAGAACGCGGATCGTAGGATTACCGATTCTCGTATAAATGTATCCATCACTTGCGCCTGAAAAACAATCTGCACCTTCCTGCGCATTCTTGAATTTAAATGTTGATGTTTGATAAATGGGAACGGCAGCGCTCCCGAATTGATCTTCAAAGCTGCCGCTGTGAATCACCTTAGTGTTAAATCCCAGATTCTTGGTATTCATATTTTACTCTTTTCGTTATTAAGTTATTGTAAAAAAAAAGATACTTGTATTAAATTTTTAATCTCGTTCGACAAGGTCATTAATATTACCGGTGAACATTTTATTTTCATTCAAATTCAAAAGCACACATTTTTGTGTTGCGATAAAAGCAAGGTGATCTTCGATTTTGATTTCAGCTTTAAGAACAAACATGCCATGCGAATAGCTTTGTACGAACATTTTCCCAACCGGCTTATCGAAAAGTTTAATTTGTTTTCGATATTTTATTTCGCTTGATACGACAACAAGATGATGATTGCTCTCAAGTAATTTTTCCATCGGATAGATTTGCATGAATAATATGTTGCGCATATCTTCAAGCCAGCGGACGTATACTATATTATTAACATGCCCCGCAACATCGATATCATATGTATTTACCAACAAGGGAACTTCGATAAACAGCGGGTTTGTTTTACTTGATAGCAACACTTCGTCAACTCTCATTTCTGTTTCCACCGGCAATAAATCCTCTATTTAGTTTTGTGTTGATTTCTTTTATAGCAGAGTAATTATCAACAAGAATATTTTTTATCTCCTCGGAAGAGATTTTGCCCCTTGAATGCAGTTCACCTTTTCTAACTGTGTGAAGTTTATCCATTACATCAAAACCTAAGGAATTAAAATCCGCCATTAATAGCTTCCCTTTAGGGGAATGAACACGGATAATTTCGCTGAGACATAAGAAAGGATTATTAAGTTCGTGCATCGTATTTATGCAGACAATATTATCAACTGTACTATCCGCAAATGGGATTTTTTCCAGATTTAACCGGATATACTTTACTTTATCCAAATATGCTTCTGTAATTCTTCTTTCACTTTCAATCTTAGAATCAAGATTGTAATCGCCTGTAATGACGGAGTGCCCCAATCTCGTTAATGTTGAGGCGGCTCTTCCGGTTCCGGTGGCAACATCAAGAATTAAAGAATTGGGCGGAAAATTTGCAGCAGAAATCATCCGGAAATATTCTTCCATTAGATCGTATCCCCAATCAAAAAGCAATAGATCGCTTTCGGATTTTGGAATTGATTTGTCATCAATCATCAAGATTCTATTAAGTGTTTTATAAGTCCAAACATCAATTTAAAAATAAGGTAAATAATTTTATTCTCCATGAATCATTCCACAGACAATTGAAAAAGCACAAAACGAGATTATCTCCTACTGTAGTCCAATAAAAATCTCGCCGAAGAAATTTCAACCGGAAGATTTAGAGAAGATTTATTTTACAGGATCAACGTCATCAATATTCATTTACCACCTCTTAGAGAAAGGATGGATGATTTTCCCTTATTAGTAAATCATTTTATTGAAAGTTTCAACAAGAAATTCAATAAACATATCAAACAATTTTCATCATCTGCTTATGATTTAGTGATGGATTATAACTGGCCCGGGAACATTAGAGAACTGGAAAATGTTATTGAACATTGTTTCGTTTTATGTAACGGAGATATCATCCAGGTTGAGTGTCTTCCAAAAAGATTGAGAGAACCCGGTAAAAAAACTATAGTATTGAATAATCCCGATGTACAAAAAGGATTTAAAGAGACAGAAAAAGAATTGATCATTTCTGTTTTAAAAAAGAATAATTATAGCCGGGCTGAAGCTGCAAAAGAATTGAATATCAATCCCTCAACTCTTTGGAGAAAAATGAAGAAGCTTGGTATTGAACTTTGAAGATCAATTAATGCAGCTAATACAAAAGTTCATTTGAGATTATTATACTAATTTTGGGGTATCACACTTATCACATTCAAATTGAAGCGTAGTATGATTTATTTCATACCGCTCGTGAAGTTCTTGCTCAATCAGCTTCTGAATGTCTATCGTTTTGCTAACTACCATATCTTCAACTTCAATATGCGCTTCAAAGTGAGTATCGTTGTCGTTTAATTTCCAGAGATGGACATGATGAATATTAATGACGCCCGGAATTCCTTCCACCAAAATTTTTAATTCATCTAAATTAATCCCTGCCGGAGACGACATCATAATCACATCAAGCGCTTCTTTTACTAATTCATAAGTTTCTTTTAAGATGTAAATGGAAATTAAAATTGTTAAGAGCGGATCAATCCAGTAAATTTTATAGAAGATGATAAACACTGCGCCAATTATTACTGCAAGGCTTGAAACCGCATCGCTCAACAAATGGAAATATGCGGCACGTATATTAAGATTACCTTCAGAACCTTTTTTTAGAAGCAGTGTTCCGATTACATTTGCGACTAATCCTAATGCAGCTACAATCAGCATCAAGCTTCCGGTAATTGGCGAAGGATTATAAAACCGTTCAATCGCTTCTTTGATTAAGAAAAAACTGATGATGATCAGCGTGCTTGCATTTATTATTGCCGCGATTATCTCGGCTCTTTTTAGACCAAAAGTATATTTAAATGTCCTCGGTTTTTTGCTCAAGCGCATCGCAATGTACGTGATGATAATCGCGATACCGTCACTGAAATTATGCAGGGCATCAGAAATAAGAGACAAACTACCCGAAAGAAAACCGCCTATAACTTCGGCTATTGTTATACTAAAATTCAGAGCCATGGTGATGAACAGATTTTTCTCTGAGGTGCTTTCCGCGCTATGTGAATGATTATGTGCCATATTTTTCCCTTTTATTTATTATTTCTTATTCAATGTAGATTCCAACTGCGGCATTTAATTATATAAACGTAGAAAGAATACTTACTAGTATCAACACCGAAAACCCAATTATTATTTTTCTTTTAATTGCCGACTTGCCGAGAATGATCGCGTAAATCATTTTAATAAAATTGTTACTTGCGGTGGCAATAATAGTAGCGTTTACAATTGTGTTACTATGCAAATTTCCACCGGAGTGTTGAAATAAATTTAAGATATACGGATCGATATCTGTAACCCCCACAATAAACGAGAGAATGTTCACCCCCATATTCCCATAATTTGAAACAACAGCATTAGTAAGAATTGCGAAGAAACCAAAAAGCAATCCGAATATAAGCGCTGTCTTAAACTCCAATGGATTATGCGTGTTATTTACTTTTAACGGTTCATCTTCCGCAGTTTTATTTCTTAATTGCATAATTGTAATGATTGCAGCGCTAACAAACACAAAAACAAGGAAGTAAGGCAACAATATAATTGCGACTTCTTTGTTGAAAATCCACGCCAGAAGTAAAATACGAATATACATCATGCCCGTCGCCGCAATAATACCGGAGGATATTTTTACATCATCATTTTCTTCATTACTTTTTTTAGCAAGGATAATTGTTGTTGCCGTGCTGCTGTAAAGACCAGCTAAAATTGCCGATAAAATTATTCCGGAATTCGGGAACACAAATTTCTTGAGCAAATAACTAAAATAAGATATACCGGAAACCGCTACGATTGACAGCCATATTTGATATGGGGAAATATTAATTTCTTTTGATAAAGGGTTGTGAGGAAGAAGCGGCAGTACAATTCCCGCAATAATTATAAATTTTGCGAGCGTGGTGAATTCATTACTGTCAAATTTTTTAGAAAAGTTGAACAAACTTTCTTTCATTTCCACAACGATGAAGATGGTTACTACAATCAGCATTACCAACCACGGCGGCTGCAAATAAACGAGCGGGGCAAGACAGTAAGTAATAAAAGCAATTATAAGCGAAGTAAATCCCCATTGGTTTTTTATTTTAATTTTGTTTAAATAATAAATTCCCAAAAACGAGGAAAGCACAAAACCGCCGGCAAAAAACATAATCAAACTTTGCGGCATTAATATGTAAAGAATAAAACCCAATATTCCGATTAGTGTAATAGTTCTGTCTGTCCCGAATAAAGATTCAAACTCCAGCCCTATATGTAATCGCCTCTGTTCAAGTCCGATTAATAAAGAGAAGAGTACAACCAACAAAAAGTTAGTTAAGTCCTTCGGTATTTGTGATATTATTTCCATCTTTAATAATATTGCTATAAAATTTTATCTAATTGAATTATATCCACCTAATACTCCCTTGCTTGATAAAACAATCTGCCATAGTTGGTTTTTACTTCTTGCACGGAACGCCCCGGCGCTTGAAAGTAAAAAGTATTTCCACATTCTATAAAAGCGCTCGTTGTACTTATCTTTTATTTTATCCCAACTGTTTTCATAATTATCATACCAGGCCATTAATGTTTTATCGTAATCTGCGCCGATATTATGCCAATCTTCCATAACGAATATACCTTCTATTGCCTTACCAAGTTGAGCTATTGAGGGTAACATTCCATTCGGGAAAATATATTTGTGAGTCCACGCATCTGTTGCATTCGTAGAACGAACTTCGCCAATTGTATGAAGTAAAAACAAGCCGTCATCTTTTAAATTACTTGCAGCTATCTTAAAGTACTCTTTGTAATTACGATAACCTACGTGTTCGATCATTCCAACACTTACAATTCTATCGAACTTTTCACTTACATTGCGGAAGTCTTGCAGTCTAAATTCAACCGGTAAACCTTTGCACAATTCTTTTCCGAGTGCAACTTGCTCTTTTGAAACTGTAAGTCCAACTACTTCAACTCCATATTTTTCAGCAGCATATTTCCCGAAAGCGCCCCAGCCACAGCCGATATCAAGCACACGCATTCCGGGTCTGAGATAAAGTTTTTTACAAATCAAATCGAGTTTATTTTCCTGAGCTTCATCTAAATTAGCTGCATTCTTCCAGTATGCACAACTGTAGTTCATTCTTTTATCAAGCATATTTTGGAAAAGATCATTCCCTAAATCGTAATGTCTTTCACCAATTATAAATGCTCTGCGCCTTGCCTGCATATTAATTAAATAAAAACCAGCAAGCTGTAAAGCTACTTTATAATTACGCTTTACTTTATTTTGTAAATCTGAGCGAATAATTCTAAAAATCATTTCGTCAAGTTTTTCAACATCCCACCAATTATCCATATATGATTCACCAAGACCAAGCTCAACTTCTGTTACTGCGCGTTTGTAAAATCTATCATCGTGAACTTGAATATCCCAAGAGTTGCTGCCATTAATTTTGATACCGGCGAGTGAGAAAATTTTTTCTATTGTTTTTTTATATCTATTACTCATAACCTATTCCTTTAATAGATAAGATTAAATACATACCCGACAACTATTATTCCCACAGCTACTACACCTACAAAAACAAAAATCAATTGCAGCTTAAGAACTTTTTTTAGAATTATAGCTTCCGGAAACGATAAACCTATTACACTCATCATAAACGCCAG
>MNVA01000141.1 GCA_001871325.1 Ignavibacteria bacterium CG1_02_37_35 | reverse complement strand
GAAGCAGATAACGCCGGCTGCATTTCCCACACCGGAAAAATTTATGCTCCTTCACACAATGGGGTTGTTATCATTGATCCAAAGTTATTTAAAACGAAAGTTGAACCGCCACGTGTTTATATTGATGATGTTTTTGTCAATTATAAGGAGAGAACAAAAGACGTATTGAAAGACTTATCGCCAAATACAGAATCTGTACAAATAAACTATGGCGGAATATCTTTCACACATGAGAAATATCTTAAATATAAATATATACTCGGAGGAATTGATAAAGACTGGGTGTTTGTAGGAACTAGGCGTCAAGTTTTTTTTACGCATCTGCCGCACGGGAGTTATACCTTTAAAATAGTTGCCGTAACTCCGGAAGGAACGGAAAGCAAAAACGCAGCGCTGATTAATTTTACTATTCATCCTTATTTTTGGCAGACTTTCTGGTTTCAAGCACAATCAGCGGTAGTGATTCTCGGACTCACAACCATCTATCTCCTCTTGTATTTTAAAAGAAAATATAAGAGAACGGTAAAAATAATTGAAGCCGAAGCTGCGTTAGAAAGAGAGCGGATGAGAATCTCAAAAGACATGCACGATGAACTCGGGGCAAGTTTAACAAAAATTTCGCTGATGAGCGATCTGGCAAAGAGGGACCTGGAAGATCCCGGTCAACTCAAAAAAGATTTAAATTCCATCTCGGAAGCAAGCAGGGACACCGCCTTAACTATGGATGAAATTGTCTGGGCGGTAAATCCTAAAAATGATGCGCTTGATAAAACCATTTACTACATCGTCCAGTATATCGAAGAATTTTTGTCATCAACTAAAATTGAATTTGCCATCAATATTCCCGATACGATTTCCGCATATTACCTCCGTGCTGAACTGCGGCACAATTTATTCCTTGTGATTAAAGAAGCGGTAAACAACATCGTTAAACATTCCGGCGCCAATTTAGTAACCTTGAACATCATTGTCGAAGATTTTCTTTTCGATCTCCGGCTTGAAGATAACGGCAAGGGGATTGACTTTGCGAGCGTAGATCAATTTAGCAACGGGCTGGAAAATATGAGAAAGCGGATTGAAGATTTTGAAGGAGAATTTGAAATTATGAATACTTTACCTGCCGGAACACAAATTAAAATCAAACTTCCGCTAAAATAAATTCACACGTTCGTGTTAGAACAATTTGTTTTTAGATAGCTAAATTTGCATCAACATTAAGAAGTTTGAAACCAATGACCAAAATTACCGTAGCGATAGTAGAAGATAATCTTGAGATTTCTCAAAGTTTAGAGCAATTGCTAAACTCTACTGAAGGATTTATCTGTGTCGGCGCTTGTCCCGATTCCCAAACAGCGCTAAAAACCCTGCCCGCTTTAAACCCAAATGTTATTTTGATGGATATCAACTTACCCGGAGAATCAGGAATAGCATGCGTTAAAAAATTAAAACCGCTTCTCAATTCGCAAATTGTTATGCTTACAATGTATGAGAACAGCGAAAAAGTTTTTGAAGCGCTTGCAAGCGGGGCAATAGGATATTTATTAAAACGAACGCCAAAAGAAAAACTCCTTGAAGCTATAACTGAAGCGTACGAAGGCGGCTCTCCAATGTCAATGGAAATTGCGCGGATGGTGGTTAAATCTTTTGGCGGCGTTTCAAAAAAAAATGAAGTTAGAGCGATGCTTACGGAAAGAGAGTGGGAAATTTTAGAACATCTTGCCAAAGGAAAACGCTATAAAGAAATTGCCGCCTCACTCTTTATCAGTACTGAAACCGTGCGAAGTCATTTAAGAAACATTTATGAAAAACTGCAAGTCCGTTCCTCTACCGAAGCGGTGCTTAAATACTTGAGCAATAAATAACCGGGAATTTATTCTTTTAACTACTCCTTCCCCAATTGTTCTGCTTTCCATTCCAAATAAAAATTCACACTTTCGTGTTAGTACATTACCTTTTTGTTCGTTGTAACTTTCGCACGGAAAAATAAAAAAAGAAATGAACTTAGGCAAAAACATATTTTATGCAGTTCGGCAAAAAGTCAATACCTTTTCCCCAAAATTCAGTGCTATAAACTTTTTAGCTGCTTACAAACGGAAACAATTTGTTGCTTCCTATTTTCAAGACAATATTTTTCACAATTTCTTAAATAACTTATAGGAGTTCGCTATGAAACGTTTTCTTCTTCTTTTAATTGTCTTCGGCTCAATTGCATTTGCGCAAACGGGTCCTGGAGGAATTACCACAAATCTTCAAGCGTGGTTTGATGCCTCTGTTTCAACCAGTATCACAAAGGATGGATCAAACAATGTTTCGCAATGGAATGATTTGTCTGCAATTGGCAATAATGCAATGCAATCCAACGTATCATTGAAGCCGAAATTCAATAGCAATGTTATCAACGGGTTTCCAGCTATGTCAACAACTAGTTCATCGTATTTCTCATTGCCTGTAGACTCAATCTTTATAACCGACTACCATACGTTGACAATTATAGCTGCGGTTAAAACTGCCTCTTCAGCGGGTTGGCAATCGATATTTGGGGCTGGCGCCTATGGGGACTACCCGGAAGTTGGGTTTAATGCCTCAACCAAACAGACTGTTTACTTAAAGGACCACCAAATATTTTCAACGGCAGCCCTATCGCTTAGCACTTCTTATATTGTGACTTATAAAGCTAAGTACCCAGATGTAAGTTTTCGCCAGAATGGCTCTACTAATGGAACAGGGACAAATGCTACTTGGCCAGTTGACGGAAGCGCGGATGCAGGAAAAAGATTCTTAATGGGTGATGATTCCGGCGAAGGACTCGATGGATATCTTGCTGAAGTTGCCATATACAATCGTGCGCTTAACTCAGCTGAGATAAATGTGATCGAAAACCATTTTGGAAATAAATATGGACTTACCTTAACCAACGATATATATAATTCAAATGATGCTTCCTATATTTACGGTATTGTCGGTATTGGTAAGGAGTCCGATGGCACTGCGAGTCCCGCTCAGAACGGCGGACTTGTGTTAACGGATGTAAACTCTTTAGCGAACGCTGATTATTTCCTTGCCGGGCATAACAACGCAACCGGTCT
Organism: Ignavibacteria bacterium CG1_02_37_35; assembly: GCA_001871325.1. Classification (GTDB taxonomy): domain Bacteria; phylum Bacteroidota; class Ignavibacteria; order Ignavibacteriales; family Ignavibacteriaceae; genus UBA1563. The sequence goes on along the minus strand of MNVA01000141.1, from coordinate 8,212 downwards.
CTCAACTGCTGATTTAACTGGGGGCGATGCTGTAAAACGTTGGACAAGAATTTGGTTTATCGCCAAGACAAGCGCCTTATCAACCGGAGATATCAAAATCGCTTTTGACCTGAGCGATGCAGGCTTTAGTGGTACTCCTGCCACAGTAGGCAATTACCGGTTATTAACACGTCCCGGAACAACCGGTGACTTTTCAAACGTGACTCTTGTTAGTGCCGCCATTGTGAGTACTGACCAAGTCGAATTTACTGTTGCAGCAAGCAGTATCGTGGATGGATATTACACACTCGGCACTACAGACGAAGGAGCCTCACCGCTACCGGTGGAGTTGGTTTCATTAAACGGATCAACTATGGGAAATACAGTTGAATTAAAATGGAATACTGCAACGGAACTGAATAACTACGGATTTGAAGTTGAGCGAGGCAATAGGCAACTGGCAATAAGCAATAGTGTTTGGGAGAAGATTGGATTTGTTAATGGAAACGGAAATAGTAATGCACCAAAGGATTATTCGTTCGTTGATAAGACAGTTTCAAATGGTAAATATGCTTATCGCTTAAAACAAATTGATAACGACGGTAAATTTGAATACAGCAAAGAAATAGAAATTGAAGTCTCGACTCCGCTCGACTTTAGTTTAGAGCAAAACTATCCTAATCCGTTTAATCCGAATACAGTCATCAGTTGGCAGTCGGCGGTCAGCAGTTACGTAACATTGAAAGTGTTTAATGTGCTTGGCGTTGAAGTGGCTGTGTTGGTTAATGAGAAAAAAGAACCGGGCACATACAGCGTTGATTTTTCCGGCTCAAACTTAGCCAGCGGCACTTATTTCTACCGCTTGCAAGCGGGAGCGTTTGTGCAAACAAAGAAATTCATTTTGCTGAAATAAGAGAAAGTATTAAGCACAACGCTTTGGTAGAATTTAATTGTATCACAGGATACTATCCTGTGATACAATTTTAATTCATAGCGCGGTGAACGCAAGTAAAAATAATAAGTTATGTACTCGAGATGCTTTTACAAAAAACATTCATTCACGATGGGAATATTGGTTTATAGCTAGATACCTGGTCACAAAGATTCAACCCGCCTCAGCCGGGTTGTAGAAAAATCCCGAAGAGATTTAATATTTGTAACAAGAACTCAAAACACGAAAAAGAATCCCATAGGGATTCAATGTTTTTGACTGTAATTCGTGACCAACCGTCTGCAATTAAAAACGTGGAAAGAGAAAACAATAAAAAATATCTTGACTACAAAATCCGGATATCACCCTTTCACCATTTGTAATATTTTACACACCAAATAAAAATTCACACGTTCGTGTTAGAAAAAACCTTTTTGTTCGCTTTAACTTTCGCACGGAAAAACAAAAAAAGAAATGAAAAAGGTATTTACTGCTAATGAACCTACTTCGTGTTCCTTCGTGAAAACCTTCGTGGTTCTTCGTGCAAGGATTTTAGTTCTTACACGAAGTTCTCGAAGAAGGCACGAAGTTGCACGAAGAAGAACTGTTACTGTCCCACGGTTCATTTGTGTTATTTTTAATACCTAAGCCGGATAAACCGGAAATCACAAAAAGCAAATACCAAAAAACAAAGTTCTTTTGAAGCATTACAATTTTGAATTTGGGTCTTATTTGTCATTTGGGATTTGTCTTTTGTTTTTTCTGCCAAATAGTACACGAACTTTAGTGTTAAGGTACTATTATTGCAGGTTCACCTTGGGCAGGAGTCTTATTCAAAATCATACTCTTGTTCTTAATCTGCTTTAATAAATACAAAAACGAGTAATCCACCTCGGTGAATCACAGTAAATTAAATTTTAAGTGAAAAACAAAAATTCACACGTTCGTGTTAGTACAAACCGTTTTTTTACACGGTATTTTGCTGATAGAAAAATAGAAAGCGAGAAGATGAAAAATACATTAGCGCTTTGCCGTTCATTCCAATTATCCAAAACAGTTTTCTAAGCCTATATTTTGATCTAATAGAAAGGAATAAAAGATGAAACACATAGTTACTTTGTTTTTCACATCTCTACTTGCACTATTGGCTTTAAGCAATACTGCTTACGCACAGTGGTCAAGCGTTGCAATTTGCACTGCAGCTAATACTCAATATTATTTGTCAAGTGTAAGCGACGGCTCTAACGGTTCAATTATAACTTGGGCAGACCAACGCAATACTATTGGCGGGTCAAATGATCTTATTTATGCCCAAAGAATAAATTCAAGTGGTGTTGTTCAATGGACTACTGACGGAGTAGCAATTTGCACTACGTCAGGCACTCGGGGAAATCCTTCTATTATTAGCGATGGTGCAGGTGGTGCTATTATTACCTGGAGAGACAATCGCAGTGGAAATTACGATATTTATGCTCAAAGAATAAATTCAAGCGGTTCGGTTGTATGGACGGCTGATGGAGTGGCAATATGTACCGCTGCAAATGAGCAGTTTAGCCCTACGATTGCCGGCGATGGTGCAAGTGGGGCAATTATAACATGGCACGAATGGCGCGCTTCGTCTTATGATATTTATGCTCAGAGAATAAATGCCAGTGGTGCTGTTCAATGGACTACTGATGGAGTAGTAATTAGCGCAGCATCTGTTACACAAAATTTTCCCGGTATTATAAGTGATGCGACAGGTGGTGCAATTATTTTCTGGAACGACAATCGTAATGGAAATTACGACATTTACGCACAGAGAATAGATGCAGATAGTTCGATTCATACGGGTTGGACGGCTAATGGTGTGGCTGTATGCACAGCCGCCGGAACTCAACAAAAATTTACGATTGTTAGTGATGCTTTAGGAGGTGCAATAATAACCTGGGAAGACTATCGTAGTGGTACAAATTATGACATTTATGCGCAGCGAATAGATGCAGGGGGTTCCATTCATACAGGCTGGACTACAGATGGAATTGCAATTTATACCGCTACAAGCGATCAAAATGTTCCAAGGATTGCCGGTGACGGCGCGAGCGGCGCAATTATAACTTGGGAAGACTATCGCTCTGATGGAGTAAGTTCAGATGGCATTTATGCGCAAAGGATTGATGCAAATGGTTCCGTTCATACCGGGTGGACTGCGGACGGAGTATTAATTAGTAACGATGCTGGTGATACTAAAGATCAGCAGATTGTTAGCGATGGAGCAAGTGGTGCAATAATAACTTTTCAAAATTCTAGCGGTAATATTTATGCGCAGAGAATAATTGCCGGCGGTACAGTTCAATGGGCTGCAAATGGAGTAGCAACCGGATTGGGATCATATAGTAGTCCGACATTAGTAAGTAGCGGTTCCGGTGGCGCAATAATAGCTTCGGGAGGAACTGATATTTATGCCTCACAGGTAGATGGGAATGGTCTTTTACCGGTTGAACTAACCACTTTCACGGCAAATGTTACGAACGGTAACGTTACGCTAAACTGGCAAACTGCTACTGAAGTAAATAACTACGGATTTGAAGTTGAGCGAGGCAATAGGCAAAAGGCAGTAGGCAATAGTAATTGGGAGAAGATTGGTTTTGTGCAGGGACACGGCAACAGTAATTCGGTAAAAGAATATTCTTTTGTAGACGCTTCGACTCCGCTCGGCACAAATTCCGTTAGTTACCGTTTAAAACAAATTGATAACGACGGCAAATTTAAGTACAGCAAAGAAATAGAAGTTGAAGTCTCGACTTCGCTCGACTTTAGTTTAGAGCAAAACTATCCTAATCCGTTTAATCCGAATACAGTCATCAGTTGGCAGTCGGCAGTAAGCAGTTACATAACATTGAAAGTCTTTAATGTTCTTGGCGTTGAAGTGGCTGTGTTGGTTAATGAGAAAAAAGAACCCGGCACATACCGCGTTAATTTTTCAGGCGCAAACTTAGCAAGCGGCACTTATTTCTACCGCTTGCAGGCAGGAGCATTTGTGCAAACAAAGAAATTTGTTTTGCTGAAATAATTCATTTCACACACTCTGATAAAAAGAGCCGCGGGCAATTGTCTGCGGCTTTTTATTTTAACAAAATCATTTTTTTTGTTTGCACAAAATTTCCTACGCGCAGTTGATAAAAATAAACACTGCTGGGAAGTTGTTGGTGGTTGATTGTTAGTTGTGTGTTGAATGTAACTTGATAAGTACCGGCTGACTGTTCTTCATTCACTAACGTTGCAACTTTATTGCCGAGAATATCAAACACGGTTAGTAAAGACGGGGTATGCCCCGTCTCTACCGATGAAATTGAATACTGAATTTTCGTCTCCGGGTTAAACGGATTGGGATAATTTTGTTCCAACTTGGTTTCTTCCGGAATAAGAGATGAAATTTTTTCAGTCAAACTTGTAATTTCTGAAACGAGAGAAAATTTTACTGCATCAGCGCGAAGCACTGCGTTTGTTACCGTATTCAAGCCTGTATCAATCACTTTCACTTCTACCTGAACATCTTTAGGCAATTCAGTAGAAAAAATTTTCACCCAGTTACCGCTTCCAAGATTTTGATCTACGTAAACCGAATCTTTTGGAACTCCGTTTACGCTAAGAATGTAGTGAGCTTTATTGCTGGCGTTTACCGTGGTCGGAACAATTTCAAAAACATCATAAAGTCCTGCGTGTTTTAAAATAGTTTTAAAATCAGCGGAGTTTTTCGGCGTTTTGTTTAGCAAGCTATAACGACTTGAAGAGCCAAACGCTTGCGCAACGCTCGTAAACCATTCTCCCGATTCAAAGTAACTTCCGGCTGTTTCATTATCTACAATAGCAAAAGGAAGTTCGATGTTTGCGGTGCAGGGAATTGATAATAAAGGAGTTATTGGATCATCGCTTTGTATAAAAAGAGTGTCAGTTTTTGGACCTAAGACAGTTGCTGCAAATGTTAGTTGAATGGTCCGGCTTGCCATCCCGGATATTTTTATCGGCAGCGTTTCGTTAAAAATAACATGAGAAGAAGCTGAGGAAATTCGGGAAATGGTTAATTCACTTATCCCTTTATTTTCAATAATCAAAACTGCGGAAGAGGAATCGTCAGCGGAAAAAGAACCAAACTCAATTATTCCCGGCAGCACGGAAATTTCCCTTTCTTTCACCATCGAAGAAATTTTTATAACATCCGCTGAAAAATTTGTAACCGAAGCGCCGCTTCCTTTTAATTTAATTTCAATTGATAAATTACTTCCGGCAGAAGAAGAAACTGTGCCAATGAAGTTCCAATCGTTTGTCTGCAAAGGATTGATAACTTTTTTTTCAAAAACAGCAGTTCCGTTTTCTTTTGCAGTTAGAATGATGTCCGGTTGTGGATTACTAATTGCGGGCGATTGAAGAAAAATATTGTATTTACCGGTTTGCGGAATCACTTGCGAAAATTTTACTAATGCGGAATCCGTTGGATTAAGCGAAGCCGATCTGCAGTCATTTCCCCACGCGCTATTTGTTGATAACGTCCAGTTGCCGTAAACCTCTTGATACCCCGCATCAGCATTATCAATAAAAATATCGTCCGGTAAATATTTTACAATTTTTGTTGATAAATTTCCCGACGTATCAGTTACGGCGGCGCCAACTTTAACCATCAAACTTTTTTGTACCGGAGAAATTGATTTCCATAAATTATTTCCAAGCGGCTGCAAGGGAATTGCAAAATAATTTTCGTATAAATCTTTTCCGGCTAAAAAGGGAACTGTTTGAAAAATCGGTTCATCAACTTGAACTAAATAATAAGTATTCTCTCCTGAAGTTTCTTCATTTAAAGTTATAACAGGAGGAGTAAGATCATTTGTCTTCAACCAGCGTTGATAAGCCTCAACGCCGGTGCAGTAGCGGAACTTAACTTCAGGATAAGCTGCTGCGGATTTTTGCGCAAGAGAATCAACCCGTTTTATATTCGTAAGAAAATCTTCTTCCGGTAAATGCGCCCAAATGCAAACGACCTGGTCAATTCCTTTTTTCGCTTGTTCAAAAACATGGTTCATTAAAGTCTGACTAAAACTTGCCATATATTCCGAACGCACATCATATCCTTTTAAATTACCGGGGATTTGATAATTATCTTTTGCGGGATGGAACGGAACAAATTCCGGAGTAGCAAGCGACCAATCATACGTATTGTCAAGCGGTTCGGTAGTGTCGGTTCGTTTTGCGGGATAATCGTTGTGCATCGAAAACGGAAGAATGTTTTCTAAATAATGCTGCCATTCATTATTCATATAATGCCAGCCGCTGCGGTAAGAAACCGGGAACATATTTTCTTCAAGAAGATTTTCCGCTAATGTATAAGTGAAGTCTTCCGCAAATTCTTTATAGGTAATCGCCTGGTTCCAAAAATATTTTCCGTCGTTATCGTAATCTGTCCACACCCAATTATGATAATGAAGAGAAAGTTCATCGCCGTTCAATTGAACATTTGCGCCGTGATATTTTTTCACCAGGTATAATGGCAATGAATTTGCGTGTGGAACATTTTTATTTACCGCGTAACGAAACGTATTTCCCGACATCATCCACCACGTCATTTTAAGCGGAGTGCCATAGGAATCTTTCATCTGATTTCGAAATGAAAAGTCCATCACTTTGTTTGCATTCCGTGCGGGATCGGTATAAAGACCGAGCTGGTAAGTATGATAATGGCGGGTAACGTCAAGTCCTTCCCAAATTCCTGTATCGGAACCTAAGACGAGATAAACTTCTCCCTGTGAAAAAAGTTGGAAAGGGAATAAGAAAAGCAAGGCGTAAAAAAGTAAACGTGTCAGCATAATAATGCTCGCTAAGTTTTTTTGTTAATTCGAAGTACAAATTTCTATGTTAAGAGAAATAGGTAAAATCTTAGAGACAAATTTTGTACTTTTACATCCAAAAGTTACAACCATTATCCGGAATAACTATGGCAAAGAAATTAGCGTTTTATGTTTTCATTATTCTTAATGTTTTTAATTCTTCAATAATTCCCCGCAACTTATTTTCTGCTGAGCCACAGAAGAGTTTATCAATCGGTGGGCATCTTCCCGGCTTTGTGATCAGTCCTTATTTTAATGAACAGATTTGCGTGTTCAATTATGATCCGGAGATAAGAATTTTTATAAATGCTCCTTCGGCGGAATTATTCGACCCGAATAAACGCACGGAGATTGCTTTGTTCGCTCTTCCAAACGGAAATACCATTGAACAAACTATCGGGAAAAAATTAAATGCCGGCGATGATTGGCATTACGATATTCAGCACATCGGTGCGCAAACACGTTTCCTCCGCAATCAATCAAATGAAACAAATTTAGTAACGGTCTATCTTGAAACCGCACAAAAAAGCTGGCCCTCGTGGAGAGCGAAATATCCGAACAATCCGGAACTGATTAATAATCTTGTTACCTTTTTAAAAAATATCTTCTCAGCTTATGATCCATTTGTCGTTTTAACAGGACATAGCGGTGGCGGCAGTTTTACTTTCGGATTTATGAATAACGCAACAGAAATTCCTAACAGCATCGAAAGAATTTCTTTCCTCGATAGCGATTATAATTATGATGATGGTTATGGACTGAAATTATTAAATTGGATCAACGCATCGCCAAAACATTTTCTCAGTGTGATCGCCTACAACGACAGCATGGCTTTGTACAACGGGCAGCCGGTGGTTAGCGCCACGGGCGGAACCTGGTACCGAAGTAAAATGATGAAAAAGTATCTCGGTAATTATTTTCAATTTACAGATGAAGAGAATGATGAATTCATAAAATACACGGCGTTAAACGGAAGAATAAAATTTATTCTTAAACAAAATCCAAACAGATTGATTTTACACACCGTGCAAGTTGAACTGAACGGATTTATTCAAGGAATGGTTTCCGGCACAGCTAATGAAGGAGTTGGATATACTTATTACGGTGCGCGGGCTTATACTGATTTGGTTCAAAGCGCAACTATCCTTCCGAAAATTTTGTCTATTCCGCCAAGATCAGCCGATGCGATTTCCGGTTCGCAATTTATGCAGCAAGTTTTGAACATGACATTTGAACAACGAGAGATTGAAATTTATAACCAACTTTCATCTGGAAACATCCCCGATTTTATGCGAACGCTTACAAAAATCTCCGGCAATTTTGTTGATGGCAACGGGACAAGTCATGCTTGCACGTACGAAGTTATGCCGGATTATCTCGCAATCGGTTCGAACGAAGATTTTTGCAGAATACCGATGGGTCCGATAACTGCGCAAAAACTCGC
>MNVA01000157.1 GCA_001871325.1 Ignavibacteria bacterium CG1_02_37_35 | reverse complement strand
TTTTCAAAAATATTTTTAGCGATATGTTTTTTATGTAATGATGCAATATTAATATGATCCTAAAATCAAATGCAAATTAAACAAAAGTTGAGAAAACGTACAATGGTTGAAATATATCCGTTGGCTAACGGATTGTTTTTTATGCCGAGATATTTTTAGCGCTTTGCAGCCTCTCCATCATCCATTAAATCTCAACCCTCAACCATGCGGTTCACCGCGCCATGATATTACTATAAAATAGAGTAGTTCTACTCTCTCTCTTGTTTTAAATAACATACTTTTAGTCTGTAGAAGGAGTAAAAACAGGCTTGGTTTTAAATGAAAATCTTAATAGTTGATGACAGTAAAGAAATGAGAAAATCAATTCGTTCAATAGTTGCTGCCCCTGCCGATATATTATTTGAATGTGAAGATGGAGATGCCGTGGTAAAAGCTTACACAGAAGCACAACCAGATTATGTGCTTATGGATATTAGAATGCCAAAAGTAAATGGGATTAAGGCAACCGAAAATCTTAAGAAAAAATTTCCCGAGGCGCATGTGATAATTGTTACTAATTATTCAGATCAAGAATTCCGTGATGCAGCAAAAGAAGCCGGAGCCGAACAATATTTTCTGAAAGACAATTTAATGGACGTGAAAAAATATTTAAATGCTGATTGAAACTATTGAATCGCTTAAATTCTAAACAGTGACTTTGTGGCGATGAAGTTTCGCCGCCAAGTCACATGGGACAAAGAATAAAATTTTCAGTTCTGCTTTACCGGGTTATGATTTTAGAAGTTAAAATAAAATCGTCCCTCTTCGCTAAAATTAATCCTTGCTCGTAAATCTTGTCCTAAAAAACAATCTGAAGTGGCAGAGTATTGCTGATACCGTTCATCTCAAATTATCCGGTTCTGGCTGGTTATGACATAAAGGAGAAAAACTGGTTTATTTTCTTCTGCTGGGATTTCTATAAGGTCTTTTAACAAATGGCTTTTGTGGCGGTCTTTTATGTTCAATGGTCTTATGCTTCTCCGGTATTGCAACGAGAAGTTCCTCATCGGGAAACGTAAATTCAATTTTCTTGCCAAGAAATTCTTCCAACTTTTTGATTTCATATGCATCATCTTCATCGGCAAAACTTATTGAAATACCTGAAGCTCCGGCACGTCCGGTTCTACCGATGCGGTGTACATATTCCTCAACATCTTGCGGCATATTATAATTTATTACATGAGAAATCGCTTCAACATGAATGCCGCGCGAAGCAACATCCGTAGCAACAAGTACCCTTATCTTACCTTCTCTAAATCTTTCCAGCCGTTTAATCCGCTGGTTTTGTTCTATGTCTCCCGACAGGAGTGCGCAGCTGATTCCATAAATATCAAATTTTTCTTTGAGCCGTTTTGCATCATCTTTCCGATTTACAAAGACCAAAACCCGTTCCAAATTCTTTTGCATAATGATGTTGTACAAAAGAGTTGGTTTTTCTTCAATGGTAGTAATGTAAGTTATTTGCTCTATACTTTGTACGGCAACCTCATCGGGTTTAATAATTATTTCGCATGCCTGCCTTGTCCATGATTCCGCAAGACGCTTTACATCACCGGTTAGCGTGGCGCTAAAAAACATTGTCTGGCGGTTTGCTTTTGCAGGAGTGTTTCTCACAATACTTTTAACAGCGGGAATGAATCCCATATCAAGCATTCTATCGGCTTCATCAATAATAAGAATTTCGACTTTGCCCAAATTGACCAAATTTTTCTGCATGAAGTCAATAAGTCTGCCCGGTGTGCATATTAATATATCACACGCTTCATTTCGTAAAATGCTTTGCTGTTTACGATAATCCATTCCGCCTAAAAGTGAAAGAATAGAAAGCGGAATATACTTGCCGAGCCCTCTCGCGTCTTTTTCAATTTGCAGAACAAGTTCGCGTGTCGGTGCAAGAATTAGCGCACGCGGTGTTCCCGGATCCCGTTTGTCTTTTATAGGCTGTTTCAGAACGTGATTAAATATTGTAATGAGAAATGCCGCCGTCTTTCCCGTTCCTGTTTGCGCTTGTGCGGTAATATCTTCTCCGTTCATTGCTTTAGGCAGAACTTCCGCTTGAACTTGTGAACAATATTGGAATCCCAGGTCATAAACAGCATGAAGAATTTCTTTTGGGATTGTAAGTTCATGAAACCTGGTTTTGCCCTCGACTAAATCAACTTTGAAAACAGCATCGCCCCATTCTTCAGTTGAAATTTCAGATGATTTTTGAATAACTACTGATCTGTTTTGTAACAGCTTTTCATGACGCAACCGGTACTCCTCGCGGGTCTCTTTTTTATAAGGCTTGCGTGGTTTATTTATTACTGCCGGTTTTTCTTCTAGTTGAGTTTTAGTTTGAGGCGGTGATATTTTTTTAACTTTGGTAGTTTCAACGGGGGTAATTTTAGCATCTTTGGATTTACTTCCAAGAAATTTTTTCAGCTTTGAGGCAAATTTTTTAATCAAGGTGTATAACTTTTTAAATGAATGAAAACAATTACTGAACAAATATAATGGAAATAGTGCAGAATGTGAATAATTACAAGTTAGAGCAAACTTGGCAGACTAAAACAGTAGCAGACAATTATGGATTTGATAGAGAGAGAAGCGTAAGACGACGAACCTGCTGTAGTGAAAACAAGTAATCTGAACTCAGAATTAGCGAAGATTATTTTGTCCAAGACCGGGGAATAATAAATGTTCCGGAGGATAATGAATCTTTTGATGTTTCTCATATGCTGCACTTTACCAAGACATTGCTTGGGGAAAAGCTGCCTGACCGCTACATTGCCGTCAGAGAGGCGGGCAAACGGCGAAAATGAATAATGAACATCGAACAAGGAATTCCGAATGATAAACGAAAAAAACATTCCGATAAATCAAGACGATTTTATTTGGCACTCCGCTTTAGCGGAATTTGTTCGTGCAGCACAAACCATTTATGGTTGTACGGAATTAGAAATCTGTTATTCTATAGTCAATTATCGTTAACATGTTAGCGACATTGATTTTCTAACTGCCTGTTGAAAAGAATTACCGCTTGTTCCGTCTTCAGCTGTAGGTTGTTGTTTGGCTGGAGGAGCTAAACGATACTAAAAACAAAGTGTATGCAAGAAACAGTAACGATTTTTTCACTACAAATATCTGCTGTGTGTTTATAAAAATATTCCTCTCAGTATTGTTATAGAACAATAGTTGATTTTTTTAGCCGGCTAACATCAAGTGGTAGGGCGAAATTTATTCCACCTTACAATTCTGATATTAAACGGGTTACCGTTCGTTTTACAATTTATTTTTATCTTTTAAAAAATTCAGAGACTATTTTCTCCCAATTCATATCATTAAGTTTTTCAAGCTGCCCAACGTATAATAGACTCTCCTCCACATACTCGCCTTCCTTCTTTTCTGTTTTGATTAAGTCTTTCATGAGCACATTAAACTGCTCGATATCATCTTGATAAAAAGTTACCGCAGACCTCCCGATTTTTAGATCTTTTATTTCGATGTCAATATTTTCGGCATCCAGTGCACAAACCCAGTTCCTTTCGTAAGGTGTAATATTAAGGACAGCAAGGTTTTGTTCGAGAACTGTATTGATCTGCGATACGTTCCCGCTAACCGGTGACTTAAAAGATATTGTTCTGTTGGCTTGCTTTATGGTGAATAATGGCTGACCTATTTTAATATTCATCCCAAGATTTGGAAGTTCAATCGAATCAATTTTACCGACAAGTTTATTAGCAAAATCATCAATTCCAACTTTGGCAATTCCTGCCTGATTCATACTAACCCAGGTATGATTTTTTGCAATAAATACTCCGCCCGGTATTGAAAACTCTCCTTTTGTAAAATCATCCGAAGCAGGAAGATGAGTTATGTGAACCTTTGGTTTAAGCTGCTTTTGAATTTTATCCTGACGTTTGATTAAAGATTTTTTAACAAACGCTAATAATTCATCCTCGGTAAACGGTTTTTGAACATAATCCATAGCCCCATACTTCATGGTTTCAACAGCGGTTTCGACAGAGGCATATCCGGTAATAATAATTACGTCAATATCCGGACGCAAATGTTTAACGGCTTTAGTTACTTCAACGCCATCCATCAACGGCATTTTAAGATCAGTAAAAAGGAAATCATAATGATGCCTTTGAATAAGTCCAAGAGCTTCTTGACCGTTTTCAACGGTATCAATGGAGTACCCATCGAGTACAAGAATTTTTCTGAAGCTGCCAAGGATCACTTCTTCATCGTCAACGCAAAGAATTTTTGCTTTCGGATTTGCAACTTCCGCCCGTTTCAATGATTTAGCTTCGTTTGTAAAATCTAATTTTAGACTTTCCTGCAAAATTATTTCGCGTTCTTTTTTCACTTTCTTTTCAGTTAATCGTCTTCCAACCATCCGGATCAGAAGATCCGCAATGATAAATATGATTACTGCAACTATAAGTAACGGCATGATATTTCTCCTAATATTATTTTATTTTTTCCTTTAATGATGACAATTATAAGAGTTCTGAACTATCCTTGATCAAATGTTTTTTTTCATATTCAATATCTGTTGGAATAACACGGTATACCCAACCTTCAAAATACGGGTCCTTCTCTATCAAACTTGAATTATTTAAAAGATTTTCATTTACTTCTACAATTCGACCTGAAACCGGTGATAAAATTTTATGAATTCTTTCGGCAATAGAAGTAATGGAAATACAACTTATTCCCTGCATGAGAACCTCTTCAGCCTTCAACAGTTCAATTTCCTTAACTGATTCTATCGTCTTGAGAAAAAGATCACAAACTCCCAGTAATACCGATCCGACTCTTTCTTCGTAAATCCAACTTGCGTAACCCAGTCGCAAGTACTTTGCAGGACAGGTTACATAGAGCAATTCCACATCATCATTTTTCCCCAAGAATTGCTTCTGTTTCTTTTTTATCCGTTGGTATTTGCTTGCTCTAAAAACCGAGCTTAATAGTTCATCAACCGTAAACGGTTTTGGAATAAAATCTAGCGCCCCGTTATAAAGTGAGTTAACAGCATTTTCAACCGTTGAATAACCGGTCGTCATAATTACGGAACTGCCTATATTTCTATTATGCAATTCCTCAAGGATTTGGAACCCATCACCGTCCGGCATCATAATATCGCAAATAATAATCGCGTAATAATTTTTCGAGATTTTTTCAATTGCCGATTTCACGTTTGCAGCTGCATCAACGGTGTAATTATCCAGCATAGTGATTTTTACAACTGCATCTCGTACTACCTGCTCATCATCAATTACTAATATGTCTGCTGCCTTACTCATTTCAAATACTATCGTTGTTGGGTAAGTGGCAGCCGGATGACAAACGTCGTTCCTTTTCCCACTTCGCTTTCAACAGTTATAGTTCCGTTATGATTATCAATGATTCCCCAGATAACTGCCAGACCCAGTCCTGTCCCCTTTTGCCCTTTTGTTGAAAAGAAAGGCTCGAAAATTTTAGAAAGGTCTTCGCTATTTATCCCGCTACCGGTATCATTGATTTTAATTTCGATATACTCACTTAAGCCTGCAGAATCAACAAACTCCCACTTTTCCCAATTGTTTTTTTCTGAAGAGCAAACTTCATAAATCCCTTGCCCGTTAGTTTCAAAAGCAAGTAAAGCAGAACCGCATTCAGGGCAGCGTTTATTATTTAGGATCAGCGAAATATTGCAATCCGGACAAACAAACTTTGCATCTTTTGTTACGGAAAAGCCAAGATCAAAATGATTGCGGTGCTTCCCATAAACTGGATCAAGATGAATTATCCCATCATTATTTTCAGAGATAACTTTAACTTTTAACGAAGGAAGACCGCCGATTTTGAAATCATTATCAATAAGGCTATGCCGTTTTGGGCATAGCGCTTTTTTAATTTGCGCAACACCGTAAGGTGAAAGAGAAATTTGATGAGTCGTTACAGTCAGTGCTCCTCCATTTTCACCAATAGCATCGGATGCATTTACAAAAAGATTAATAAATACTTGTTGGATTTGGTTTGCATCAACTGTAATCTTTGGAAGATAATTATCCAATTCTTTAATTATTTTTACTTTATTAAGAGAAAGTTGATTTTCTATTACTCCTATGGCTCTTTCAATAATTTCATTAATGTCGGCATAATTTTTTTTAGGAACCGTTTGTCGGGCAAAATCCAGAAGACTTTTCACAATCTCTCTACAACGCAAAGTTTCTCTCACAATAACTTTTAGGTCTTCCTGGTATTCAGCATTATCTTGGGTTCTCTTGAGGAGAAAACTGCTGTAAGTTAACACGCCGGTAAGCGGATTATTAATTTCATGAGCGACTCCTGCGGCAAGTCTTCCGAGCGAAGCCATTTTATCCGATTGAAAGAGCTGCATTCTTGCTTCGGAAAGTTTCTTAGTCATATTATTAAAAGAATAAGCAAGCATCCCAATTTCATCATCACCCATATTTTTGATTGAGTAGTTAAGATTTCCCATGCTTACTTGTTTTGTAGCACTAAGCAAACTATTTATTGGAAGGGAAACCCAGCGTCTAACAAAGAAACCGATCAATAGTCCAACACCCAGAATTGCAACTAAAGCAAAGACCACAATTTCCAATTCGCTTTTTTGAATCGTTTCATCAACCTCGGCAAGTGAGATGGTAACGTCTAAAACGCCAAGTACTTTTTGATCTTTAGGATGCACATGGCAAGCCGCCTGCCAGCAAGATTTTCCATTATAAATTGGCGTGATAATTCCCATAACACGACTTGAGCCGGAATCAATTTGGAAAATTCTCGTTCTTGCCGTAATTGATATTTTTTCAAGCGGTGCATTTGCCGAATGACAAGCATAGCAGCTTTCGGCTTTCTTATCAACCATCTGGTTAATATTTGTCGTATCGGAAGAATAAATAATCTTGCCGACTTTATTTAGAATTCTTACATCCCTAATCTGCGGCTGCGTTCCAATAGAATTGATGACTTGCTGAATTCGATCCCGCTGATTCAGCATCATATCAAAACGGGTGCTTGATATTACTGTTTCACCAAGTTGATTTGCATGCCGCTCAACTTCATGGAGCAGCCCGCGGCTGTGCGATTGAACATTAAAGTAGGCAAACACTCCAATAATGGTAAGTGATGTGAGCGCAACGGCAAAAATTAAACGAAATCCGATTTTCTTAAACATAATGTTAATTAATAGAGTAATACTATTTCAATTTACCTAACCTGAACAAACCAAAACCCGACAATTTGAAAACTCCAAATGATTGATTGAATACTTGCATGATTGAATGAAAAACATTCATCCACTCATCTTCATTCAGTCATTCTTTTGCTTTATTTATCTTATTAACTCACGTTACGCAAGTATTAAAAACCTTGAAGGTTTTGTTAAGAGGAATCGTAAAGAATTCAATATTTTAATCTTGATTAGCGAAACCTTCAAGGTTTGGGTCATTTGTATGCGTAAGGTGACTTCTTAATATTCAGTCAAATATTACTCGAACTTTAGTGCTATTGTACTATTTAGTTCTAACCATCTTTCCCGGTTTTTGCCTTGGATAGATAAAATTTTCATGACAATTTGAGCATACGGGTTTTACCGCAAAATTCTTTTCTTCATGACAATCTTCACAATTAAGCTGCGCATGCGTTTCATCTAATTGCAATCCGGTGATAGTGTGTTTAAAGTTTTCAATATTCCATCCTTTATGGCAGTTCACACATTTAGTGTCAAGTTTTGAATAAGGTATTTTGGAACCATGACACTTAGCGCACGACAACTCATCATGAAACTTATTTAGCACCCAGCCGGTTCTCTTCTTATGATCAAAGTGCTCTGACGGCTTCCCGAGGTGGCAAGACTCACATTTATCTTCTTTGTGGCAGCTAAAACATTTTTTATGATGTTCATCCAATGATTTTTGAGCTCTTATTATTTTCGATTTTTCGTTGGAAGTTTTATTCACATCGTGACATTTTAAACAAGTTTCATTTTTATGACAACTCGTACAATCAATTTTGAATTTCTTTGTGTGATCATCATGGAAAAAGGTTACCATTTTCCCTTTTTCATATTTTGTTTCGAAGACTATTTTAGCTGGTTCGATAAGAGCTGGGTGAACTTTTCCCTTAACTTTTTTCTTTACTTCTTCCTTTTGATACTCTTTGTTGGTTGTCTTTAAATTATGGCATGAGTTACAACTTGTTCCATGGCTCCATTCACGGTGACAAGTTATACATTGACGATGATAAGCGGCTTCCAAATCCGGTTTACTTATGTCATCTCTTTTACGAGAAGTTTGATGACAATTTTTGCACGGTTGAATTGGTCCGCTTGTATTGTAATGATGGCACGTACCACAACCACCTGACAGTACTGACATTTGTGCGTGTACCCGGTGTGAAAAAGTTACCGGAAGATATTTTTTTGAAAGCTCATCCAGACTTACAACATCCACGGTTTTATCCGGCGATTCATACACCGTTTTCATTTTCTCTCGCGGACACTGAACCAAGCACGGATCGTCCTTTGTCGGGACATCGCACACATGACACGTTTTACAATTTACGTTCGACTTAGCATGATCTTTCCCCGGATTCTTTTGCGCTGATAAGGGGAGAGAAATTGTAAGCAAGAAAATAATTACGATTATTTTTTTCATTTTTTTGCCCCTTTGATTGTGTATTTGGTAGGTTGTGCAGTTCGTAAACCGGGTAAACTGATAACAGGAAAATTTAATACAATAAATCTGTAAACAAGAATGAGTATTGCTGCAAATCCAATCGTTACCGATATTTCTCCAAACGACGGGAAATATGATTGCGTTGAATAAGGAGGATTGTAGGCAACTACAAAATTATTAATCCTATTTAAAAGAACTCCAAATACAACTAACGCCGATGCGATAAAAAGAAAGAGCGGTGATTTTAAAACTTTGTGCGAGAGAAACATTCTTAAGGGAATTATTACTCCGAAGAGAATTTCAATCGAAAACAGTACACTTACCGTGTTAAATTCTTTTAGATAAACAAAAGATTCACGAATGAACATATCACCAAGCTTAAAAGCAAGATAAATACCAAGAATCGGAGCGATCATCGAACCTAATTTTGATAGTACATGCATCTCCGGCTTCAACCCCAGTGAGCGGGATGCTAAAAGTGACTCAAATATTACCATCGGGAAGCCAACACTTATCGCCGAAAGTAAAAA
Organism: Ignavibacteria bacterium CG1_02_37_35; assembly: GCA_001871325.1. GTDB lineage: Bacteria > Bacteroidota > Ignavibacteria > Ignavibacteriales > Ignavibacteriaceae > UBA1563. The sequence goes on along the minus strand of MNVA01000157.1, from coordinate 8,353 downwards.
CAACAATGGAAGGATCGGCGTTTGCCACAATGGATGCATCTTAGGTCCGGCAATCACCATTAAAGTTCCGAGGGAAGATTGATGGAGGGTAGAAAGAACTACTCCGGCAATGATAAAAATAAACATCGTTTTTGAAAGACCGTTATCAAGCAATCTTAACAATTTATCTACAAAGTTATTCAAGCCGGAAAGAAAGCCGGGTAATTTCACTTTACCGATAAATCTTTCTGTAACAATTGGAAGAAATTCAATATAAAGAACGGACATATAAATCATCACACAAATGCCGACCTCAAACAAGGCAGAACTACCGTTCCACATAATTAACGGATGCCAGATAAAATACCATCTCCCGATGTCAACAAAAACACCCATCGCAACAAAAGTGTAACCAAGCATTGCAGTTAATAAAGCCGGGCGAATGATAGCGTTGTATTCTTCTTTGTGCATAACGTGACCAAGCGCAGCAGTTGTAAAACCGCCGGCTGCAAGTGCAACCCCTGCTGCAACATCTACACCTATCCATAATCCCCAAGGGTATTGATCGTTAAGATTCGTTACCGAGCCGAGCCCGAAAAAAAATCTTCCCATCAGAAAAATAAGACCATTTAAAGCAATTATCAGTAAGATAAAAACACCCGGTGTAAAATATTTGTGTTTTATAGGAACAGGATTTATTTCTTCGTGGTTCATAATTTCCCCTCCTCATCCAATTCCTTACGATGCTTTGAAATCCACATAATTCCACCGAGCAAAGCATACAAAGATACCGGCGGAACGAAATATGCAAATATTCCATGTTGAATAGATTCAGAAACACCGGGAGCCGGATTTGTGCCGAGCTTTGGAAAATCAAGTTCACTAAAATCTTTACTCGAAAGATACATCCATGCAGTACCGCCAACTTCGTACTCGCCAAATATATGATCCACATATTTATCTGGATTCCTTTTAATCCGTTCACGTGCAATTTTTACAAGTTCGGTTCTTGTTCCGTAGGTTAACGCTTCAACGGGACAAATAGCTACACAAGCGGGGAGTTTTCCTTCTTTGGTTCGATTAAAACAGAAATCGCACTTCATTATGGATGGATTAATAGCTTTGTCATATTCAAACGCCGGAACTTGAAACGGGCAAGCAGCCATACAATAACGGCAGCCGATACATTTATCGGTATCCCAAATTACACTTCCATTTTCTTCTTTAGAAAAAGCGCCGACAATACAAGCTGAAACACATGCCGGATGGTCACAGTGCATACATTGGACTTTTACATCAAGCGGAAGATTTGAATTCTTCCCGGAAGAATATTCATTCACAACAGTAAGAGCTTTAGTTCCCGGTCTTCTTTTTTCAGTGAAAACACTTCTATCTTCATAAGAATGAAGTTCGCCTGCAGGCAAATCGTGAGCTGTTTTACAAGCCCATTCACAATTCCGGCAGCCAACACAAACAGTCGTATCAACCAGAACGCCCATTCTGTCTTCAGACAGTATATTTTTTGGTGCTGCTTTTGCAGTTGAAGACGAAAGTCCAGCGACTCCCGCTCCGATTACTGCAGTGGTTTTAAGGAAATCACGGCGGCTTTTACCAGGCATATTATATTCCTTTCAAAATGTCAATTAAAATTTTCAATGAGACGAAAAATCAATTGCTATTTTAAATACAATATTATGCCATGCATTAAAAAAAGAACCAGAATTAAAATTGTGAGAAATTTTCAAATAGGTGAAGAGTTTTGGAACATTCGCTTTTAATAAAACGATTTGATGACGCTGATATTTCTCAATAGTGGCAATGTTTTAATTGATTTTTAAGGATAGAGAATAAATGATGATATGCAATTCTTTAAGAAACATTATTGTTGATAACTATTAACCGATACCTTTCTCTAAAGTTTATCTTGAGCTTCTTGTGGTGATAAATTATGGGCACCTCTAAAATCTTGCTAAGAAACCTTCAAGGTTTTTATTTTAGCTAAGTTCGATAAAATTTTAACATAACAAAATATGGTAAAGATAAACCTTGAAGGTTTTTATAGATGCCCTATAATAATTGAAACCTAATCCGGATAAACTGGAAATCACAAAAAACAAATGCCAAATAATTTGGGATGAATGACTGAATGGTTGTATGATTGAATGGAAAACATTCCTCCATGTAAACGACAATAACTTTTAGCATTCCGCTTTAGCGGAATTTGTTCTTGCAGCACGATCTATTTATGGTTGTGCGAAATTAAAAATTATTATTGGAATCAATGAAGTTGAAATGCATAGCACGATAGATAAACCGCATGGTTGATGGTTGAGTTTTGCCTTTCTTACCGGCAAGCAAGATGAATGATGGAATTGCACTAAAGCGTTCAAAATATCTTGACATAAAAATCAAAAAGTTAAACAGCAATACTGTAGATGAACCGTGGGATATTAGGATGTTTTCTTCGCGCAACATCGCGTCTTCGTATTGTAACTTCGTGTAACAAAATTCTTTCTCGAAGTACCGCGAAGTTTTTCATGTAGAAACACGATGTAGGTTTATTAGCCGTTATTAAGTTACGCTGCATAAAAGCTATAATTGAATAACTGCGAGCTTTCGGGACGTGTACAAAAAGGCAACAGAATCCTTGGTTTTAGCGACACAAAACTGACATCTTTAGGCTAAACCCCGGCGTTCGAAATACAATTTATTCCACGACCTAAAGCTCATTGCAATACTATAATTATTTTTTTTGTTTAACATTACCTGACAATTATTACCCTAAATTTAGAGTAAAAGCGCTAAAAACCAACTATTTTCATATTTCCACCTTTTTTCTCACCTTAATTTACGCCGTATTGTAATTATATTATCTTTTTTTATAATAATATAATCTTTCTTTATAATTTGAGATTTGTTATTTGTAATTTGACATTTGTTATTTATAATTTAATATTTGTTATTTGTAATTTGAGATTTGTTATTTATAATCTAATCTTCATTAATTGTAATTTGTTGATTGTCTTTTGTAATTTAACATTTGTTATTTATAACTTGTGCACTAACTTTTTAACGTAGCCGAAAGGACTTTTATGCTTAGATACAACCTTAACAAACATTTCAAGCTAAGGGGAATTACTTATCCCGCAAGGTATTTAATGGAAATCGGTCTTACCAAACAAAGCGCGTACAATGTTGCAAGAGGAAATTTCGTTTCGCTTTCACCGGAACATCTTGAGAAACTTTGTCTTGCCTTAAACTGTACTCCAAATGATTTAATGGAATGGGAACCGGGTAAAAACGTTGTTAATCCCGAGGCGCAGTCTTTACAAAAACTTCGTCCCGTTCAATTGACAGATTTAAAAAACTTTATCAATTCACTTCCGTACGAAAAGATGAATGAAATCATCGCGCAAATTGAGGAAGCGAAAATAAATAGCAGCAAGTGAACAAAAAAAATAGGATGCAGATTTATTAAGATCATTTATGATTTTTTAAGATTATCTTAATTAGTCTTAACTCAATCATAACAAATCTGCGTCCCATTGTTTTTCTTTTCATAAAATCTAAACTTCGATCTTTGCCGCACAAGTGTCATTGTTGTGATAAAATATTTTTCATCTTTTTTGTAACTAACAAAAACGAACATGTTTATGCAATCAAAGTTCTCCGGTTGCGAAATTTATTGGAAAGTTGTTCAGCTAAAATTATATTTGACTTACTATTTACCATTTTTAAATGAAACAATTTATCGCCGAGTTAACATCCTCGTATGAAATTTTTCTAAAAAAATCATGCGCAGAAAAAACAAATAAAAAAAAACAGAACCGGCTCTTGAGCTTTTGTTCTACATTCCCAAAGCCGTTTAGTAAAGATGATTTCTCACATTTTTTCAATACTTCCCCCGAAGTTTTTTATTCCTGGGAAAAGAATGAAGAGGTTTTGGCAGTTGGGAATGTTCATTCTCTTGCTGCGCGTGGTGCTTTACGCTGGAAAGAACTTGAAAAACAATACATTGATTTTCCCGAGCCGTTTCTAAATTCCGCTGAACCACAGTTTATTAATTTACCTCTCTTTCTAACGGCGATTAAATTTAATGCCAATAATCAAAGTGATGAGTGGAGTAATTTTAAAAATAGTGAGTTCTACATTCCACAATTTCTCGTAAAATTTGAACGTCACTCTTCCTTCTTTCGGTTTAATGTTTTCGTTAATGATAATTTTTCAATTGAAAATTCGGTAATGGAATTTTCCTCGATCCTCCAAACAATTTCTCAAAGTATCTCCAACAAACCAACCGAGAAAATCATAAAATATAACCGAACAGATACTCCATCGAATGAAAAAACAGTTTGGAAGAATAGAGTGGAAATAGCCCTTTCCGAAATTAGAAAGTCATCAGTAACTAAAGTTGTCCTTGCAAGAAGAATTTCATTAAAGACAAGAAAATCTTTTAATATTGAAGATTTACTAAATCGTTTAAAGCTAAAGAATCTTAACGCTCATGTCTTTTGTATAAAGAAAAACGATTCGATTTTCTTGGGCGCTTCTCCCGAAATTTTACTTGAACTGAGAGGGAACAATATTTTAACCGAAGCAATTGCCGGTTCACGGAAAAGAGGCGGTACTGCTGAAGAAGATGTTTATTTAGAAAATGAATTAAGAAATTCCGAGAAAGAAATCAACGAACATCGTTCTGTTGTTGATTTTATTACACAAGAATTAAAATCTTTTGCTTTAGAGCTTCACTTTTCAGATGTTCCGAAAGTTAAAAAGCTCGCATCTATTCAGCATTTATCAACAGAGATCTCCGCAGCGTTAAAAAACAACGCAAAGATTTTTTCAGTTGTAGATAAATTATTTCCAACACCGGCAGTGTGCGGTTACCCAAAAGAAAAAGCAATGAAACTCATTTCTGAATTAGAAGATTTTGACCGCGGTTTATATGCAGGATTGATAGGCTGGATTTCTCCAACATCCGCAAAATTAGTTGTGGCAATACGTTCGGCGCTTATAAATAAAAACACGATATTTGTTTATGCCGGTTGTGGAATTGTAGAAGGCTCAGACCCGGAGAATGAATTCGCAGAAACTGAAACAAAATTTAAAACAATCCTCTCAACGTTGAATGATAAAAATCAATAAAAATATACTGTGGTCAACAATCTTTTTTGAACAACTTGCAACTCTCGGAGTAAAGCACGTTTGCATTTCTCCCGGTTCACGCAGCACTCCTTTAACGCTTGCAGCCGTGTACAACAAAAAACTTATTTGCCTAAAAATAATTGATGAACGCTCTTCGGCATTTTTCGCTTCGGGTATTGCGCGCACTACCGGAAAACCCGTAGTACTAATCTGCACTTCGGGTACGGCAACAGCTGAATATTATCCGGCAATTATAGAAGCATACCAGCAGAGAATCCCTTTAATTGTCTGCACAGCAGACCGCCCGCCGGAGCTTGTAAATAAAGGGGCAAATCAGACAATCAATCAAAAGAATTTGTACGCAAATCATATCCGTTTTTTTGCAGATGCGGGTCTGCCGGATATTTCAAAAAAGAAACTTCAGACGATTCAAAAAATTGCTGTGCAATCATTTGAAGTTGCCGCGTTAAAGAACAAAGGTCCGGTTCACATCAACTTCCCTTTTGAAAAACCATTTGAACCGGGAACTTACACCGATACTATTCCTCTTTATTTCAAGTTGCAATACACTCGGGAAAAAGAATTAACGCAAACCGCACGAGTAAAAACAAAAAGAGTTGAATCGCTCGTTAAAATAATTGCAAAAGCAAAGAGAGGGTTAATCATTGTTGGACCGGATGAATACAATCCTAAATTTCCACAGTTAATAAATGCTGTTGCAAATAAAACCGGCTTCCCGATCTTTGCTGATGGAGCTTCTCAACTTCGATTCGGCAAAACTTCTAAAAATAAGGTAATCACAAATTATGACGCACTTCTTCGTTCAGAATATTTCTTAAAAGATTTTTCTCCCGATTTGATCCTTCATTTTGGAAGAACAATCACTTCAAAAGGACTTGAACTCTTCCTTGAAAAAACTTCCGCTCCGAAATATTTCATAAATGAATTTGGGGATTGGTTCGATCCAATAGGAAGAGCTAAAAATGCTTTGGCAATGAAACCGTTTCTCTTTTGTCAACAATTATTAGCGTCGGATGCATTATCAAAACCCACGGTTGAGAATAAACTTTGGTTGAGATTTTTAACAACTGCGGATTTGCACACTGAAAAGATAAAAAAACAGACATTAAAGATTCCCTCTTTCCCGAACGAGCCGTCAATCGTCAATTTACTGCTGAATAGTCTACCGCAGAAATCAAATGTGATGCTTTCAAATAGTTTGCCTGTGCGCGATTTTGATTTTTTTGCCTCAACTTCGAATAAAGAAATCACAGTATTTCATAACCGTGGAGCCAGCGGAATTGACGGAATACTTTCAACCGCGTTGGGAATTGCTTCCGTGTCAAAAAAACCGACAATATTGATTACAGGTGATCTTGCTTTTTATTATGATCTCACTTCCCTGCTTACAGCCAAACAATACAGTATTCCTTTAATAATTATTTTAGTGAATAATAACGGCGGCGGCATTTTCCAATTTCTTCCGATCTCGAAATATGAAAATGTATTTGAACAATATTTTACGATGCCTTACTCACTATCATTTAAAAACTTTGTTAAAGAATTCGGCGGGAATTATTCGCTGATTAATAAGCAGAGTGCATTTGAAAAACATTTGAGCGCTGCTTTATTAGAAAAATATTTTTCGGTACTTGAAATTAAAACTGATGCAAAAACTTCATTAGCATTAAGAAAAAAATATTGGGGGGCTGTTTCCGATTCCCTTCAACCCGAATAAGCCTTTTAACAAAGGCGCAAATTGTTACTTCAGAATCTCTATGTTTCATTTTTATTCAAAACAGAAGAGCCCCGACAAACTTCGAGGCTCTAACTATTATCTATTTACAACCAAATTTTATTTCATCAGAGTCATCTTCATTGAAAGATTTACATTATTACCTTTTAAGTTATAAATGTAAACCCCAGAGGCAAGTTTGGATGCATCAAAAGGTAAACGGTAGTTCCCGCCTTCCAATTGACCATTAATTAATTGTGCAACTTCCTCACCAAGTGTGTTAAATATTTTTAGGGAATAATATCCGGTTTCGGGAAGCGAGAACTTAATTGTTGTTGACGGATTAAACGGATTCGGATAATTCTGAAACAACGCAAATTCTGTAGGAATAGCCTCAACCTTTACCTCAACCTCCTGGCTGTATCTGAATCCGCCGTCATTATCAATTTGTTTTAAGCGATAAGAACATTTGCCCGACTCAACAGATTTATCTTCAAAGGAATAATCCTTCGGTGAGTTTGAATTTCCATGTCCTTCGACAAATCCAATCTTCTCCCAACCTCTCCCGGCTTCGCCACCCTCTCCTTGGTAAGGAGAGGGACGGGGTGAGGTTCTCTCAACTTCAAATCCGTAGTTATTCACTTCCGTTGCTGTCTGCCAATTCAACTGAACTGTATTATTCATGACGTTTACGGTAAATGATTTCAACTCTACCGGTAATGGCGAGGTTGCACTTGCAATGATAAATTGGCTGAATGAAGTAATTCCGTTGAAAGTAACTGTTGTTGAAGTGGCAGATGAAGCGGATGTTACCAAAGTCCAACTACCATCAGCATTGCTCTCCCGTGAGTACAATTTTAGATTTGATGGTGTTGATTGATCTGTAATACTTATGTTTCCTTCGGGCAAAGTGAAAGTTAAAGTTACTGAAAAGCTCCCTGGCGTACCGTAGGCATGGATTACAAAATATTTATTCAGTGCATTCTCTGCTATGCCGGTGGTTGAGTTTGGTGAACGGTTTATTTCGGTGTTTACAAGGTTTACAACATCATCAAAAGCTTCCGTAGTTGTTACCTGTACATTGCCAAGACTCACTGAGCCTGTAAATGAAATGTTACCGCTATTGCTTGTGCCTCCGCCACCTGGAATAGGTGAAGTAATCCACGCATTAGTATTATCCATATTAGTTAAGGTTCCAATATAACCATGGGCAATATCTCCCAAAATACCAGAGCCGCTGCCATCGTTAAACTGCCAATAAGATACAAGTCCTGCTTCGGTAGTATCGAGTGTTCTATGCATACCTTCACGAATTGCCTGTACAGAACGAGCGACACTCCAGATTTTAACTTCATCAATATCACCTGCGAAATATGTACCGCTTGTTTTATAATCTACCCCAATACACAGAGGATTTGTATTAGCGCCAACTGTAATCGCTGCTCCGTTAAGCGCCTGCTCAACACCGTTCAAATATAAATCGCGTGATCCGCC
>MNVA01000234.1 GCA_001871325.1 Ignavibacteria bacterium CG1_02_37_35 | reverse complement strand
CATAACCATAATCTTAGTCTTATTCTTCTTCCTACTTGTCAGCCTACGGCTGAACCTTCATTCCCATTCTCAATCTTTTTTGTGAAAATTATTTTTATAAAATCTCTTGACTTTATTTAAAAACAATTATACTTTTGCACCACGATTCATTATGCTTACCCCCCATAGTGAATCTTCCCACGCCCGGTAGCCCTCCACCGGGCATTTTTATTTTAAACCTTCCTTTTCACTTTCAATCTTCAATGCGATTTGTTCTCCGCCTTTTAGGAAGTGGAACGGAATGAAGCGGAATAAACCGGTTTTGGGAATTGTACGAATGATGAATTACTAAGAAACTAAAAAACCGGTGTGGAGCAAATGGAGTGAAACGGACTAAAGGGCGGATGCAGTTTCAGTAAAAAAATGTTATTAAAAATTCAATAATCCAAAGACTTGCAAAATGTTTTTAACAGCATTTTTTTACATTCTGTTTTTGTCTTTTGAACGGAGTGAACTGAACGTGTAATTTATTTGGGTTTATTTGCGATTAACGCGAGCCGGTTGGCTGTCGCAAGCGAAGCGGACAGCATAACAACCGGCGAAGCAAGGGTACGAGTATGGATTGTGATTTGTCTTTCAGCAACTTATTTGACTTGAGCGAATGAATGGAGTGAGGTATCGAGCGACTGAATGAGCGAAAGGAAAAAAGGTTGCCTTTGTATTGCAGTAAAAATAAAATGGTTTTTTAATCTACAAAGAAACTGCACTTACCTAAAAAACATTTTTATTTTTACATTAGTTTTGAGCGAAGCATCCCGACTTTGTCGGGATGCTTTGCGAACTGAAAGTTTATGAGCGCAGCGAACTGAAAACTGTTTGGGTTAGTTTGGGTTCAAAGAATGTAGTAGCCGTTTTAGTTTACATAAAAAGTGTTATAATCTGCATTGTGCCAAAGGAAAAGTCAGATAAAATAAATGCATTATAACCCCTTTTTATGTAAGAGGGAGGGAGACACGCCTATCAACTATAAAAGTTTTTTTTGTTGTGTGAGGAACGAGCGAACAAAAAAACTTTGGCGTGTTGCCGACCGACCGACTAAAACGGCGGAGGGTCTAATCAATTAGGAATTGAGAATTAGGAATTAAATCACGGTGGGGAAAAGTATCGGGTACAATTTCTTTACTTAAAAAACTGATTATTCTTTAGAAGTGAGAAGATTTTTAGAAAAGGTAATTCTTTTATTTATAAGGAGTTACAAGTAAAGATTTACTTAGGCTTTTCTAAAAAGATGGATTTTTCTTTTCTAAATTAACTGCTAAGAATCCATTTAGAGGAAGAACGAGTACCAACATTATTTATTTTTTTGTCTTTTTGGGAGAGTTCTGATAACAAGTTCTTGATTTTGTTTTGTTTTTGTATTTCATTCAAAACATCGGGTAATTTGCTCATTAATAAATTGTCTATGTCTTCTCTGGATGCGGATTGATATTTGGATAGGTATTCGGTTATCAATTTTTTGTAATACGCTTTATCAAAAGCTTTGTTTTTAATGTAGCTTGATTTATCACCGGTAATTGATGCAATTTTGGATGTAACAAAAATGTTAGGGTATCTTCCTTCAACAAGGTTTAATTTTTTTAGATGTTGGTTTTCTTCTTTTGTAAGTTGTTGATCTTTTTGAACTTTGTCTAAAAGAAATGTTGAATATAAATCTAAGTCGGCTTTTTCAATAAGAAGTTTAGAATAATTTTCATTGATAGCGCGACCGTAAATTCTTAATGTTATTTTATCAGAAACAGAAAAATCATATTCGGGTAGAGGTAAATATCTTTTCTTTTGTTCAGTGAACATTTTTTTGATACCGTGACCAACGGTATCAATCATACCAAGATTTACCATCGCTTGGGCTAAAAAAGTGTTTCGATACTTTCCTGGTGTTTTATCTTTGAAAAGATATTCTTCAAGACTGCCTTCAAAGAATTGACCGGAATTTGAAAAAATCAATTCATCAGTTTTTTCAATTACATTTATGCGAGAATTAAGAGAATAATCTTGATGCGCAATACAGTTATTCAATGCTTCTAAAATAATCCACTGCTCGTATTTACTAACTTCGATTGGTGTTAATGTATTAGAGGGTAGAATTTTGTAATTATAATTCCGAATCTTATGATAAAGATTATTGATGGTTAAGAAAAATGGAGGATCGAAATGTTCGTAACCGGATTCTTCTGCTTCCAATTTCCAAGTGATTCTTGCAACTGACGGAGATAAATAATGAGTTGATTCAGATTTACCGAGTAAAATAATTGCTGTATTAGTAATCTTTCCATCTACAGTAATTTTTGCTTTATCAAGAAAAGTAATATCGTTCCAATTATCTATTTCGTTAAAAACAGATTTCTCTTTGTTCTTTGATTTATAAACTTCACGAGCTTTAAGAATTGCTATTTGATCTAAATTATTTATTGAAGCAGAGGGAATTATTTGAGCAGACCAATCATATTCAGGGGCTTTGAGCCATATTTGTCTTTCTTTCTCTGGATAGTTTTTTAAATTGGTCTTAACAGAGCCTATTCTAACAAAAGCCTCGTGCTTAAATTTAATGGGACGATCGATAGCGGCACTAATTTTAATTAAAGAAACACTATAACCAAGTGAGGTAAACTCATATATAAAAATATTTATTTTAGGATTAATGTTTTGGTTTAACCAAAATTCTAAATCTTGATTCCCTTCCTTAACAGATTTTGGTTTAAAAGTCGTGCCTATAATATTGTGATTAGAATCTTGAATACCCCATACTAAGTATCCAAAAGGTTGACTATTAAGATTTGCACTGTTAGAAAGAGAAGAAATATATTCACCAATTTCTTGATTATCGATACTTCGATTATGTTTGAATTCGATCCATTCGGATTCTTTTGGAGAGGAGCGGAGTATATCTAACAATTTGATTAATTCATCATCTGTCATTTCTTATTCTCAGCTTGAATGAAATTATAACTACTTGCCATGAATTTACAAATACTATAGGAATTTTCATTAGACTGTCTTTTGGATAGACTAACACCTTCAATCATTATGACATCACTCTCACTGATTTCACCCTTAATCGAGAGATTATCAATTGGTAAAACAAACGCATGGGTATCGGTTGTAAAATAACCGGAATATTTTGAGTAGCCTTGAATAATATCTTCAGTTCCGTTATTTAAAAACGAGTAAACGTTATAATATTTATTAACGAAAAAAAAATAGATTACATTTAATTTTGCTATGCAGCGATCATTTGAGATCAATTCACCAGCAGGAATAATAATTGGTGGCTGCGGTTTATATAGAGAGTTAAAAAAATCGCTAACTGTTGGCATCTTTCTTCCTATCTGCCAATAACATAACCATATTCTGTTTTAAATCTTCCATTTCTTCGACAAGAGAATGCAAATCATGCCGATGAACGTATAGTTGACCTTTTCTTTCCTCTAAATCAATTTCAATGGATCTGTTTTTGGGTAGGGGTGATGGGTTAGTATCTAATGGTAGAGCATAGTACTGAATATTTGCTTTTGATTTTTTAGGGCTATCGCTTTTCAAATAATCATCAGCGGAGTTAAAAAAGAATTCGTAAGATTCACCACTTTCAAGTAAAGGGAGTCTTTTAAAGACATTTAATTTGTTAAGTGATCCCCCTTTGCGATAAGGTAGATCAGGTTCAAAAGTAACTGAAATATCATAAGCAGGACCACCACCAGTATTCTTTAAGACAACATTAATAAAATGGTTTGTGTGCTTATCAGGGGCAAAACGAACAGTAATTGCGGGTTCTTTTTGGCGTTGAACTTCAGTAACCATTTTACGCGTTTCAAGAACATACCAAACTGTTGCAATTAAAAGGCATATTCCACCAACAGCAGCAAACGCTGTAGCTATGGCGCTTACTTTAGTAAACCAATAAACCGAATAATTTATTGAATTAACTAGAGCATTTAACAAATAAAGAATTACAATTATGGATATGATTGCAGTTAAAAAATATTTCAATATTTTCATATCAAAAATCACCTAAAAGTTTTTTGGTTGGTGTAAGAATCAAAATAGCTTCTTTTAAGATTTTCTCGGTGTTTATCTTATCGGTTTCACCAAAGTTCTGGTTTAGCGTGCCTTCTTCATTTAAAGAAATGATGTATTGGAAATTATTGCCTTCAAATAGTTTTTCTTCAAGGTACAAACAGCATTTAATAAAATGACTTTTGTCCATACCGTCAAAAATGCCATCGTGAATAATGAAACGTGGAGCTTTATAGTTTTGTTGAATAGAATAGAACAAAACCGAAAGATCATATACCAAGATTCTACCACGACCGATACCTTCAGAATTTGCTTTGGTACTTGAAAGAATGCTGAATTCAATTTTTGAATTGGTATTCTGTTTTGGAATAATAGAAAATGGATCAATGTCTTTTATCTCAGGATAGAGATATTCATAAACTGAGATAAGAACAGAAGCAAAATCGATTTCTTGTTTTTGAATGAGTGCTTTAAATGTAAATATCTCGGATACGATTTTACTTTCTTCTTGCTGAATTTCATTTTTCTCTTTGGAGAGGTCTAAATACACTTGAATTTTTGCTTGCAAGGTTGCAGCTTCAACACGTTTTCTATCAAGTTCAGCATAGGCTTCTGTTAAATCAGTAATAGCTTTTTGAGCAGCAAGAATCTTGAATATTTCACTACGAGTAGTTTCGTTTTCCGAAATGCGTTTATTCCTTTGCTCAATATTTTCTTGCAGCTTATTAATCTCTTTCGCAATAAATTCTTTACGCGATGAGAGTAACTGCTTACGAAAATCAATTGCCTCTTGAAGTGTTTTTTTTATATTTTCTGCCAATAATGAGTTAAGGTCCTCATAAATCCGTTTAACCGCACCAGCTTTAATAGAAATATCGTTTCGAAGACTATTCCGGTAACTTTCTATCTTCTTTTCATCAGCATTATTTTCGAACCATAGTGTTTTAATATCTGCCGTTAGATTGTCTGCTTTATCCTCGCTTAATTTATACTGATGACTTAGACGGAAAAGATTTATTGAACTCTCTAATTTCTTAATTTCAACTTGAAGACTGTTTATTCTTTTCTGTGCCTCATCAATATTGGGGACATTATAACTTTCACTGATAAAATTACTCAATTCTTTAATCGTCGGTTTAAGGCGTTTTAAGTCAGTTTGAATTTTAAAATTCTTGTTTGCGAGTGTGTTATCAATATTGAGTAGAAAAAAGTGATATTGATTTAGTTCAACTTCGGTAGCTTCACTAATATACTTGATTGGGTCAAACATTCTCCCGCGTTTTGATTTTTGAATTTTGATATAAAACGGAATTAGCTTGCGTAACCAGGTATTTGAAAAGTAACCGGGGTATTTATCACGCTTGAATATTAGATCACAGAGTGTTTTCTTTACATCATCAAGGTTCTGAATTGCTGATTCATTTATTAGTTTTGGCGTTGTGAGAGTTGCTTTGTTAGGTTCATCAAAAGCACGGGTAATTAAATACCTTTTGTTTTCAACTTCAAATTCAAGAACAACTGATTTGTTTTTTAAGATACCTTTATCATACGCAGCATATAATCGTTTGCTATTCTTTTTAGTAAATGAAGATAAGAGAGCGAAATCAATTAAGTCTAAAAAAGTGGATTTACCAATACCGTTTAGAGAAAATTTTTCGTTTCCTTCTTCTACTTCTTTCTTACCAAATATAAAGTTAATACCCGGTTTGAAAACTACGGGTTCAAATGGTGAATCGGGGTCAAGATATAATTTTTTGAGTATCATCTTTGTTTATAAAAATTTGAAATTCATTTAGGTTAATTAGATCAGCAAGCCAAAGGAAAGTTAAGGTGTTGAAATACTGATCGAGATTTATTAATTGTAAAGTCTTTTTTTCTCTTTCCTTGTTTATCACAATAAAAAGGTCTTCGATGTTATAGGTATCTTTTTTTAATAATGAAATTAAATGGCTGCCGATAACTAATAAGTTATTATTAATATTTTCGTATTTGTTAGGAATTAGCATAGAAAAACAAGTTGCAAGTATAAAGTTAAAAGTAGAAAGTAAAAACTATGTACACGAAATATATTGATAAAGAAAAACATTAAGCGCTTTGACAATAAGAAATAGGAATAAATGTAATTAAAAATTAATGAAAATTGTTTTAGATTTATTAAGCATCTCCAAACAATGGCAAAGTATTGTTAGCTTTTTTAATTTCATCTTCAGTCCGTTGTCCAATATCACAATATTCAAAGAAATAAATGACAATGGATTTTGCACAAGATTTATAATAAGAATTATTTTCTTTGCCAGGTGGTAACAATATTTTTGCGATTTCCGCAAATAAGAGATGATCTTTTACAGGGAAATTTGCGTGAGCAACTTTCCTTAATCTGCAAAATTCATCTTGAATCATATCAACCAATTCATTGACCGGATTCTCATCGCGGGTTTGCTGGTTCTGAATTAATGATTCTATAAGACTGATATGATGAATATTATTTGTATATGTTTGTTCAATGCGTTGATGTTGAGTTTCTTCAAAGTTTAATTTTATTTTTTCTGTAAGTGGGGTTAATGTTTTTGATTTAAGAATTTTATCCTTATCAACGTATTTAGCATTAACAAACAAATGAGCAAAAATATCGTTAATGATATTTCTATCTTGTTCGGGAGATGAATAAGTCTGCTGATAGCCCTCAATCATTGTGAATTCGGAAATTACATATTTCAAATCGGGTTCGGATAACTGATAGAGTTTTTGCTTTATCGTGTGGCTGTTCCAAACTTCTAAAGACAAATTAGAATATCTTTCCTTTAATTCAGATAGATGTTCAGGGGAGAAAGTTAAATTTTCGTTATTCGTGAGATAAATAAATTTTGATAAGCCTTTTATTTCTTTCTTAAAATTTACAAGATCGGTATTGATCAGAGATTTAGAATCTATCGGCGATGCTAAAGGAAGGAACTGGGGTTTGTATAAAGAACCCAAAAACAGACAATGGTTATTTTTCTTTATTGACCCTTTAATTTCAATCTCTTCTTGAGGATAGAGTTTTTGGAGCAATCTTTCGCTAAAATCCGTGAAGGATTTTGTTGTTAGCGTTGAAAGATATTTTTCAAAGTGTTCGAGTAACGTGAATTTGTCCATATCGAATTAATTATTTAAAAAATTAAAATCAGATTTGTTCATATATAATTTAAATTCATCGCTTTTCATTAAATCTTTGGAGAAATTTCTAATTGTTTCATCTTCATGATGGCACATTAAACACAAAATTGTCCAGGATGCAGTTGATACCTTTGCGATTTTGGATAATGCCTCAATGGCATATAAAATTAAATTAACATTTTTTTGAGTATATAAATATTCCCAGACATTCTTTTCTGCAAGCATTGCTTTATCTTCGTATCGTGCGATAGAACCTAAGCATAGTCTCAACCAACCATCCATTTCATCAACCTTATCTTGTTCGCGTGCGACTTCCAGAAATGCTTGGAATACTGGGATTACTTCTTCTGGAAAAGATTTAGTAAATGATAATGATTCTGCTGAGTGCATTTTTGTATTAATATTTTCCGAATAAATTAGTTTGAGAAGTTTATTCTTTGCAACATCAGAGGAGAAACTCAATTCACGTAATTCCTTTATAGTATCATAAATTGACCGATAATCTTCAGTATCCTTGACTGTGAAATAAGCCAATAATGCTTTTGTATGACTGATTACCATGTCCTTTTCTGCCATGACTTTAATTTTATTTTCTTTCTATACTTTCAACAAGTCGTTTAATTCTTTCCCACCAAAGTGGAGAGGGGACATCGATGTCGCATTTAGATTTAAGCTCGTTCTTTAATTCTTCTATTTCTTTAAACATCCGAGGATTAATTTCTTCAATGAATGCGCATTTCCATATTGCAATTATTAATTCTTTATCTGATAAGATAGAATTCTCTAAGCTAATTATACCGTTAAGGCTTTCTCTACTAAAAAAGGCGGCATCAATTAACGAAAGTAATTGATACATATTGTTTGATATAATTTTTTGTGCTTCATTATTATCCAAGAGTTCTAAAAACTGTTGACGTAATTTAGGAGACCAAAGATGGCTTGTTTTTCGTAGAAGGATATAATGTTCAACAAAATGGCCATCTTGTTCAAAAATGGAGTTTATCCAATTATCTACCTTAAAATTATAGATTATTTCTAATGCAATTCTTTTTTCTAAAATTATAGATAATTCACCAGCTAATTCTTTTTCAGCTTCTTGGTTATAAACACCATTACGGAAAACATTCCAAGGTTTTAGAAAAAACAAAATTTCATTCAGGTTAAAAGATGTCTCTTTACAAATTTTTACTAATACTTGTTTTTCTTTTTCTCTGATTGGAATATATACCTCCGCAGGCGTTGTGAAGTCAATCCACTTGGTTGCTGTTTTATAAATTAGGGTGAAATGAGTAACGTCTAAAAACGGAGTAGCTCCACTAAAACCATTTTTATCAAAGCAGATATTTTCAATAAGTTTAAGTGATAAAACTGCATCGGTAGCATGACTTTTAGTTTTATCACCGGGTACGGAGTTAGAAGCTTGACCTAATGCCCAATTCCAATATTCGATAGCTTTAATTATAAAACCACTAAGAATTTCAGTTTCAGTATAATCACTATTTTTGATTAGAGGATTAAGGAGTGTATTTAGTGCATCAATACTTGTATTGTCTTCATAGTTAACCAAAACTTCGTTAAACTCTTTCCATGTTATGACCGCAGGTCTTTCGGTTAAATGTGCATAAGATAAAAAAGATTCAGAAGTATAAGATTTATCTAACTTGACTATCTCCTCTATTAATGCAACTAATATATTTTCTTCGATTTTAGACAAATGATTTTCTGTGGAAATTTCTTTGATTTTCAGCAGGTATGGCAGTTCTTGTTTTGCCGATGTTTGACTGCGACCCAACCACCTTTCTGTAAATAAATCTTTCCATATTGTGTCATCACTGAATATTTGAACGAAAATTTGAGGGAATTTTATTTTAACAATATTAACTAATAAAAACACTGCCCAATTAATTTCTTCTTTATTATATCTTTTTATTTCATCTTCAAATCCAACAAATATGCGTATCCACTGTTTCAGTTTTCTTGGATTTTTATCTAAATGATGAAATACTTGTTGAATATAATCGAAGTCTAAGAAGGGAAGATATTTATAGGATTCTGTTTGCAATAATTTTAACAAATCTTTATCAGTCAATTTGGGGAGCCATTTGGGAAAATCAATTATTTTATCAAGATAATCTTGTCCCTCATCGTTCCTATTTGAGTACAAAACTTTATTTATAACAACCGGATCAAATGCTAAAACAAAAACCATACTGGGTAAATCTAATAGTTCTTTTATGGCAAATAATAATTGTGGCACTAAAACAGGGTTGGCGCGATCCAAATCATCAATAAGTACAATTATTCTTTTCCCAGAAGTAAAACTTTGAAGTTTGCGTAAAGATTTTTTATTAAAGCTTAAAAATTTTTTCAGAATTGGTAGACCAGCACTTGCATAAGGATCTAATTGAGCTAATGAACTGAAGGCATCAACAGGTTTTCTTAAAATTTTTTTTAACCAAATAGTAATTATCAAATATAATCTTGAGGGTCTTTTAATATTTATGCCAGCTTTTTTTAGATTAGTGAGAATTAATTGAACGAATGATTCCCACATTTCATCTGGTGTTGTGTATTCCCAGGGATTGAACCAAATAACTATTTGATTATCTTCTAAGGCAATTGTTTTAACAAATTTAAGAATGGCAGTTTTTCCTTCACCCCAGGTACCATAAATTCCAATTCTAACAGACCAATCAAGAGGTGTACGGGACGCAATTGTATATACCTCACGGGCAAAGTTCCAACGGTTTAATAAGTCTTCTTCTTTTGTGCTCGGTGCAGTATCATAACCCTTCTTAAAAGAGCTTATATATTTTTCTGTTTTGTTTTTGTTCATAACGAAAATTTCTCGTAAGCCTCTTTAGAAATTATTTTTTCTATCTCCGGGTCTATAATTTTTACTTCTTCGTAAGTGAGTTTGTAGAGTTTGTAAACCATTATGTCTATTTGGTCTTCTAATTCTTTTGTCTTGGCTTTTGAGTTGATTTCTTTTCTCTCAAGAATTTTTGTGACAACATCAATAAATCTATCTTTAATTTTATCATCAGTTACGGGAATAGGAATATCTTTAAGATATTCTGCTTTTATGGCAACATTGAGAAATTTAGTTTTAAACAGATAATTGATTGGTTTGGAATTCAGAAGAGCTACAAGATAAAAAACAGAAGAGGTGTTTTTCTTGTCAGAGGGAACAATGAAATTTAAACCTTGTGAGCCGTAAATACCAATATCATCAATTGTAGCAACAATGCGGGTTTCTAATCTTGGATTGCGAGTGCCTTGAACAATAATTTTGGGTGTATAGTCCAATTGTGATTTAACTCTTGGCCATTGTAAAGAATACCATTCAATTACACCTTTGGCACATTCACGTCTTAGCTTTAATGAAGCTCTATACTTTTCTAACCATTTATAAGAGTTATTGTATTTTAAAATCTGAGTATCTGAAGTAACATATAATATTTTTCTATCTGTATTTCTGATCAACCATTTACCGAAATCACGCCCGTGCAAAACGGGATGTAATAATTCTTCTTCAATTTTATGTTTAGCAATAGTATCGTCATCAAGAATAAAGACATCATTATTGCCGGTAACAATGCCTTGGAAAACATCGAAGACTTGGCGTAAACGGAAATTATTAGAACCATACATTTTAGTAAAGATAGAATCACTTACTGCGCTACTATTAGCGCTTATAATATTGTTAAATTTTTCAAAATAGTTAGTAGGAACAACGCTTGTTATCTTGTTATCAAAATTTAATGCGTCCACCAACTTAATTTTTTCAATAGCTGGTTTTTTAAGAATGAAGATGCAAACATCATTGTTTGCGGCTTCAAAAATCTTATCACCCAAATAACACACTTCATGAAGCCAACGATTTTTAAGAATGAGATCACGTAACTTAGAGAAAGAAAGATTGTTCATTATTTGGGAAGGTATAATAAAAGTTATGATACCTTTTTTAACATAATTAAGTAAACTTGTTTCAAAAAACAAGCCGAAGACGTCATAGCGTTTATGTATAGTTGAGTAGAATTTTCTATACAATTCTTTTATAGTAGAGGGCACTAATTCCACGTTAAGATATGGTGGATTGCCAATAACAATTTCAAAACCACTGTTAACACCAAACATCCAGAAAGGGTCGAACCAATCAGTTTTATCAACTTTAAATGGATTCCAATTAATCAGTAGTGTTACCGCTTCAGTATTTTTTGTTGACCACTCACGTTGTTTTTCTGCAATATTGTCTTGTAAGGATTTAAACTCTTCTTCAATTTTAATTTTACGTTTAGCTGAAGCGGAAAAGAATTCTGTTCTTAACTGTTTTAAATTTTCAAAATCATCTGCGGAAGTACCAAGAGAATCCTCGACCATTTTAGGAAGGCTGATCAAAGTATTGACACAAACAAATTTGAAATCAAGGTTAGGTAAGTTTTCAATTCCCCAGTTATATTTTTTCTTATCAACTGGTTCGTCAATAATTAAGCTAAGCCAACAGCGAAGACGGGAAAGTTCTACTGCCATAGGTTGAATGTCGCAACCGTAAATGGAGGTGAGAATGGTTTGGAGTTTGAGATCATAAACCCCCTTTGTGTTTCCCCCTTTCGCAAAGGGGGAAAGTTGGAGCTTTAATGCGATAAGTTTTTGGAGCATCCCGATTGGGAAAGCGCCGGAACCGCACGCGGGATCGAGAACTTTTACGGTGTTTAATTTTGAAAGTAGTTGTTCTGTATATGGTTTAAGTTCTTCGGGGAGTTCTTCTGTGTGTACGAAATCTTCGATAAGAGACGCTTCGACTTCGCTCAGCGTGACATTTGATTTTAGATATTCTGAGACGCTTTGCTCTACCATATAATCAACAATTTCGCGAGGAGTATAGTAAGAACCGGTTGATTTACGTGCAGACTCTTGTGTCTCGGGATTTTGTTCTGCTAATAAGTTTTCAAAAATGCGACCAAGCATTTCAGGGTCAATGGCAATTTCTGAACTTGAGGAAGTGTTTTCATCAATAGTAAAATTGTATTTCTCAAGTGTGTTTTTAAATAACTCTAAGAACCAATTGTTCTCAATGAAAACTTTTTGTTTGTAATCGCCAAAGTCGCCTTTTTGATCTTCAAACAAACCACCGTTCAAGAATGGATAATCTTTAATCTCATCGGGAAGTTTAATTCTCTCTTTTTGAGGAGTGTTGAAGACTTCAAAGAATAATTTTTCTAAGAATTCGAAGTAATAGTCTTCGTACTTAGGCACAGCATTAGAAGATAGGACTGAATCAGCAACAATATTTTTCTTTTTTAAGAACCAGCAGAAGATTATTCTACCAATCAAACGAACTGCAAATTGTTTGCGAGCTTCCTCGATTCTAATTGAGCCTTTGAAAACAGCATTATTGATAAGAGAATCGAAAGCTGCTTTAATATCAAGATAGAATTTCTTATTAACTACGGAAATGTCGAATGATTTCCAAAGAGCTTTCCATAATTCATTTGGTTCGACAAATAACCGAGAAACTTTTTTATGAACTTCATCAAGTATAAAATCGTAGGTCTTGTAATAAGGTTGTTCAACACCAAACGGAAGAGTCTTTAAGACTATTTTTTTTCCTTCTTTACCGGAAAGAACAACTTTGAATACTGTATCTGAGGGATTACCAAAAAACCATACTACAAATCTTTCAGCAGCAGAACCGCCTATAAACTTTTTAGTTACTTTTTCAATATTTGTTTTAGAAAGTTTTTCATCTTTTAAACGAGCAAAGAGAATTAAGAGCTGAGAGGTATTGCCTTTTTTTAATGCGATTGTTCTAATATCTTTTTGAGAAGCAAAATTGGGGTGGTCTTCAAATAACCGAAGAGTTTCACCACCGAATAAATTTTGTTGAACGTTTGCGGGAATAACAGCATCCCAATTAACCGTATCGGTGATTCCAAACTCAGCAATTAGGGAAGTTGTAAGCTCTTTGAAATTTAAATTAGATTGATTCTCTACGAGATTTCGAATTGACATAAACTTATTGCCCACTTACTTGGTTATAATAGCCGTACCAGAATATAGGTTCCGGTACATCCTCCGGTTTATCATTATTTAATAAGTGATTGCTGATGATTGCAAGGTTGTCAAGAAAATCGATTGAAACCTTTCCATTATTCCGGCGGACAAAAGTTCTCAGACGATTTTCAAGCGGTAAGTAATTTTGTTTTGATAAAAGCATTCGCATCCTATTGATGTTATCAGAAGAATAGCGCTCAATATTCTCATTGAGGAGTGATAGCAATTCTTCTTTGTATGAGGAAAGAGACGCTGCTCCACCGGTTCGGCGAACTCCTTGGAAGTCTGTGATGTCTCCAAAATCCATTGCCAATTGATATGATTTTTCTGCATCAAAGAACTTCTTTGCCAAGTCTTTACTTTCAGAGATTGTGTCATCCGAAAGTTTAACAAATTGCCGTTCTTTATCGAAACTGCGAATAATAGTTAGTGCTTTTAGATGGTTTTTTTCTTCCGCAACTTTATTTAATTCTTCTTTGATAAAGCGAAATTCACCTTTAGCAATATTATAGAGGAGAAGTTTTTCTTTTTCAGTTAATTTATTAAGCAAACACCACTTTTCAAGATTGAGGTTTTTAATTCGTTCTTTATCTTCATCGGAAGCTTTACGCATAAAAACACGAAGGTCATTTTCAAAGATTTCATCAAATGCTAAATCATTTTCTCTTTCAAGAGATTCGATTGCTTGTTTCTGTTTTTCGGGATCATCGCTGTAGATGTTTTCAATTAAACCAAATTGTTTTGGAGTAATGTTTTCTCCAAGTACGCTGCTATCAAGTCCAACGCTTGCGCCAATAACTTGAATTTTCTCTTGCAGCTTTAACATCAGACGGAGAAATTTATCAAGCTGATCTTCCGGGCGGAAATTAAAAATTCTTACTTGTTCAAATGTTGAGCCTAAACGATTAATACGACCATTACGCTGAACCATTTTTACCGGGTTCCAATGAAGATCGTAATTGATAATAATGCCGCAATCTTGAAGGTTTTGACCTTCGCTTAAGACATCAGTAGAACAGAGAATTTTAATTTCTTTTTTCCCATTTACAATGCCATTGATTAGAGTCTGGTTTTGCGCCTTAGGGGCGAAACGTTTTACATACTCGGATTTGAATTTCCCATTCTTACTTTTAAGGAATGCTATTTCATCATCAGCAACATTAATTGAATAAAGAAAATCACTTTTCAATTCTTCTTTGAGATAGTCAACTGTTGTAGCGAAATACGAAAAGATGAGTACCTTATTTCCTTTAAGAGTTTTGAGTAATGCTTTCAATCGAATAAGCTTTGTATCTTCTGTAATTGAGTGTAATACTTGTTCAATAAGTTGGATTATTTCTCTGTCTTGATTTATGAAGTTCTTAATGTTTGTTGTGTTGTAATCGTCAATATTAATTTCAACAAACGCCTTATCCGAATTAACCTCTTTGTGATTCTGACGCTCATTATATTTTTCAATCTCGTCGTAAATCAAATCTATTACATCTTCATCAGACTCATCTTCTGTGCGACTGAGGGCTTTTGAAATAATTGCCGGTTTAACAAGAATCTTCTCAACAAAGAATAATTTTTCAAATTGCTCAAGATATTTGGAATACTTTTCGATTCGTTTAGAAAAAGTAAAGATTGATGAATCAAAAGACTTGAACATCGTTACTTTCATTACTCCGGTTAAATTCTTTCTGGAATTAGCTTGGGCTTCTTCATCTGAATTTTTCAGAAGTTTTTCTGTTAAGTAGCTATATGGAACGAGTTTCAATCCTTTTATTGCTTTATCAATAAAATGATAGACTGATTCGTATTCAGTTTGATGTTTTTTAATCGTTTCTTTTTTTAACTTAAAAAATTCTTCCAACCCAATTTTATCTTCTACGAGTTCATCTTCATCGGTTAAATCATTTGTAAAATGTTTATAAAGTTTTGATTTAGTATGTTCCAAAAGATTGATTTCGTCGCTGATAACTTTACGAATTATTTTACTATCTAATTCATAAAGAACATTTTCAAGGTTTTCTACCGGGAATATTATTTTTTCACCATTCAACGTTGCATCAGGAAAATCTTTTTTAACTTGATGCCGCGTTCGTTTAACCATAATTCTATTAAGAATTGGGTAGAGTTCTGAGAAAACTTCCTCGGAACCAATTCTGCGAAATTCACTTTGAGTAGTTCGAAAGAAATTAAATATGCTCTCGATGCCAAAGGGCGAAAAGAATTTATCATTCCCACCTTTGGCGAGTAAGATTTGATTTGCAAGGTCTTTAATGCCATTGTTTACTGGTGTGGCTGAGAGCATTAATACTTTTGGAGATTGTTCACAATACTCTTTATCAGAAAGTAACTCTAATAGATGGCGAAAAGATTTGCTTGCTTGAGTTTTAAGGTTATGGCTTTCATCAATTACTAAGAGTTCGATTGCATTGTTACGTTTAGATTTGAGCTTCCGCAGCATCAAATCGTTTTTGATCCTTTCGAAACTGTCTTCTAAAGCAAACTCGGTGATTGAGAAAATTGGGGCATTAAGAGAAATTTCTTTTAGGTGATTTTCCCAATCCTCACGTAAAGAAGCGGGGCAAATAAGAAGAACATTTTGTCTTCCAAAGTAACCAAGTTCTTCAATAACTTTTTTGGCAATAAAAGATTTACCAAGTCCGACACTATCGGCAAGTAAACACATCCCAATTTTTGGATTGCGTAAACGGGCAAGAACTTTTTTGACGCTCTCCTCTTGGAATAGAGTTAGATCAACTCTTGTTTCAAAGAATGTTTCTGCCCGGAGATTTTCTTCTATCTCAATATCGTCGCCATAGATTTCATAAAGAATCTTGATATATAATTCGAATGGAGAATAACTCAGATTTCCAAACTTGCTTAATCCGAGAATCTCAATTTTGAATTCTTCTGTCCAGTCAATACTGCTTTCATCATTCCACAGTTTTTCAAACCAACTACGATGACTTGGGTCTTGAGTTTCGTTTTTAGGAAGGTAATTAACAATCCGGTGGTCATATTCAACATCATTTAGTTCGGTGTTACCGAGTAAACCATTACGGGTAAAGTTTGAACTCCCAATAATTCCAATCGCATTTTCAGTTTCTGCTCCAAGTATATAGCATTTTGCGTGAAGGAAGGATTTTTTGTAGAGTTTTATTTTGATACGACCGGTTTCAATATACCTTCTTAAAAATTCTACCACTTCCTTAAATTCGGGTTTGAAGGGAAGTTCTGAGAGATCGGCTTTTAAATACTTTTCAGGAAATGAAGTGTCAAGTTGAGATGTTCTTATAGTGGGTTCTTCACCAATTAAGAAGCGGATTTCTGAAAAAAGATTATTGTTTAAAAAGATTTCTAAAGCTGGTTTTAATTCCATTACGGCAGGTAAATCCCAATAACCAGTAGCAACACTGAATTGAGTAAATTTCCCCGACGAAAGATTCTCGGATAAAAATCGTTCGACTTGAAAAGAAGATGCTGAATTGTCTAAAATTTTTGATTGAATAAGCATATAGAGAATATTTTGACCTTTTACAAAAATAGTAATTATTGACAATGTATGATAGAAGAATTATTAAAAATTTGAAAATAATTAGGCATTTTTAGATATAGAATTTAAGGGATTCATAAAAACAAGAGGATAAAATGGCAAAGAAGAAAACAACGATAAAAAAGAAAGTTGTTAAAAAGAATAATCAATATGAAGTTTATAATTTCAGATTTAATGAAGTTAAAGAACACGTTGATAATCTAAACACACCGGAAGAAAAGATACTTTATCTGGAGTATGTTAAAAAAGAAAAAATGAATCAAAGCGAAGGGTTGGACTTGGAATTTTATGTGCCGGGACCAACCTTTGTGGAAAAAGTAGAAAATGAAATAGCCTTTATTAAAAAAGAGAGCGAACTAAAAACAAAATCTATTAAGCCAATCGAGAGTACAGATAAAATTGTATGGTTAAAAAACAGACAAGATTTTGTAGCGTTGTTTGATGTGTTAATGAATGTCGGATTTGTCTCTTACAAAAAAGACAAATTTGTATCCTTGAGCAAACATTTTAGCTGGATTGATGAAGAAATGACATCCGAACAATTAAAACATCTTAAAAATAATATAAAGAACAAAACGGAAGTCTATCAAGTAAGTGATGAAATGAAAATTATTGTAGACAAATTACAGAACCAAAGTTAGGTAGTTAATGGTAGTTATTAAGTAGTTACATATTCCTTCCTTTATTTTCCATTTTTGCCCTCGAAATAAAATTATTCAATTAAATCGAGAGTAAGAAATGAAAACCTTAAAAAATTCAAAACATCAAGGATCTCAAGAAAGTGTTCTGGAAAAGCTAAACAATCTTGAGAACCTATTAAAAAAGAAAGATGACCGACCACTAAGCTTCAAGGAAGCGTGCGTGTATCTTGGATTCGCTCCAAGTTATTTGTACAAGTTAACCTATCGAAAAGTT
>MNVA01000045.1 GCA_001871325.1 Ignavibacteria bacterium CG1_02_37_35 | reverse complement strand
AAATTATAGTGAAACAGAAACAAGTAAAAAATTACAAGTTGTAAATAAACGAAGAAGGAAAAATTATTTTGAACAGTTCTAAAAAAGGTTATCATATAACCCCTTTACGTTAGTTATAAATTAAGAATAATGAGTTATTTAAACACAAAAACCTAAGCCCATCGAACTAAATAAAAGGAACAAGTAAGAATAATTTATTTTTTTCTGAGTTCAGATTATAGAGAATAAATAAGAAAGTCAAGAGGTTTTAAAATATTTTTATTTTTTTAATTCCAGGTTTTCCAGATTTCCGGTTTGTTGCCAACGGTAACTTGTCTGCCGTTCCTTACAACGGGAGTTTTTAAGAGAAGGGGATCGCTTAGTAGTTCTTCTTCAATATCAAACTTCATGAATTTCAAATTCCGTTTTTCAAATTGTTTTCCTTCCCGGTCAATCAATTCTTCAAGCGGAATAACGGAGGAAATATTATCAAGTTCTCCTTTGCTTACTCCCTTTTCTGTTAGATCATGGAAGTGAAAGGGAATTTTTCTTTCCTTGAAATAACGTTCAGCTTTCTGCGTTTCCCTGCATTTTTTCGTTCCAAAGATTTGAATGTTCATTTTTGTCTCATAATAAACAAATACCAACTACAACCGAAATGAGCATGAAAAGAACCGCAAGAATTTTTGCGCGTAAAGGCATCGGAACACCCGCGTAATAGTCGCGGATATACTTGCCGACATATTTATTGTTGATAAGTATGTCGTGAAATTTATGCGAACTTCTCGAAAAAAAATACCCGGAAATAACAACAAAAACTACTCCCGGCATGACCGGCAGAATTATTCCTAGAATGCCAAGACCTAAGAAGAAAAATCCCAAGGCAAGAAAAAGCCAGCGTAAATATTTGTTTTCGATTAGTTCTCTTTTCATAAATTCCTTTTACAGTAGAAAGTATAAAGTAGCAAGTGGAAAGTGGAAAGTGGAAAGTAGTAAAAACTTTCTACTTTCTACTTTTCACTTTCAACTTCTAAAGATTATTTAATATAAATTCCGTCATTAATTGATACAGATGCAAACGAGTCTTACCGCCAAAAATACCATGATTCTTTTCGGGATAAAACATTGATTGGAACGGTTTATTTTCCGCAACTAATTTAGCCGCCAAAGCAACGGAGTTTTCAAAATGAACGTTGTCATCCGCAGTGCCGTGAATGAGAAGCAGCTTTCCTCTCAGTTGATCGGCGTACGTCATTACCGAACTTGTTTCATATCCTTTGGGATTTAACTGCGGAGTTGACATATATCGTTCGGTATAAATGTTATCATAATATCTCCAATCGGTTACCGGAGCAACGGCAATGGCAGCTTTAAAGTAATCGGGAGCTTTGGCTAAAGTTAAAGCTGAAGCATAACCGCCGTAACTCCAGCCCCAAATGCCAATTCTATTTGCGTCAACATACGGTAGCGAAGCAAGATATTTTGCTCCTTCAATTTGGTCATTCACTTCCCAATAACCTAAATTTTTGTAAACCATTTTTTCAAAAGCTTCACCGCGTCCACCGGTGCCTCTGTTATCAAGCGCAAAGATGATGTAACCTTTTTGTGCAAGCATTTGGAACCAGAGACTTCCCCAAGCATCCGTAACGGTTTTTGAACCGGGTCCGCTGTAATTATTTACCAGCACCGGATATTTTTTTGAGGGATCGAAGTTTGCCGGTTTAATTATTGATGCGTCAAGTTCAACTCCGTCGGTAGTTTTGAAACGGAAAAACTCAACCGGCGAAAGATTATAATCTTTAAATGCCGCCATATCGTTAACAACAAGGTCACGGATTTTATCACCACTCGTATTATAAAGATAAGATGAAGCAATTAGATTTGCGTTTGAGTAACGATCAATAAAATATTTTTGATTTGAAGAAAGATCGATTTTGTGTGAGCCCTTGGTTTCTGTGATACGGTTTCGTTTACTGCTTTCATAATTGACCGAGTACAAATCACTATTTACCGTGCTTCTTTCGTTCGATGTAAAATAGATTTCCTTGTTCGTTTCATCAACGCCGAGAATTTTATCAACTTCAAAATTTCCTTTTGTAAGTTGTTTGATCTGTTTTCCGTTATAATCGAAAAGATAAATATGTTCAAAGCCGTCTTTAGCGGAAGTCCAAACAAAATGTTTTTTATCTTTTAAGAAATTCAAGTTATCGTTAATGTCTATCCAGCACGAATCATTTTCCGTAAAAACGGTTTTTGTCTTGCCGGTTGCTGCATCGGCAAAAAGAAGATCCAATTTGTTCTGCAACCGATTCAACCTTTGCACAGCAAGGAGATTTGCATCGGCTGTAAATTTTATGCGGGGAATATAAATATCAGATTCTTTACCAAGATCAACCCAGGTAATTTTAGGAGATGCAATTTCCGCAATTCCTATTTTTACTGATGAGCCGCGTGTTCCCGCTTTCGGATAGCGCATATCAAGAAAATTAAGATAGAGCGAATCCCATTTTGCGATGTGTATCTCCGGTACTTGCGACTGATCAAGCTGCCAGAAAGCTATTCGTTTACTGTCGGGCGACCATTCAATCCCGTTGATAATGCTGAATTCTTCTTCATACACCCAATCAAAATTTCCATTTAGAAGAGTTTCACTTCCATCAAAAGTAATTTGCGTTTCTTTCTTCGATTGGATGTCAACGACAAAAACATTGTTATCACGAACGAAAGCCAACTTTTCACCGTCGGGAGAAAAGGATGCGTTTTGTTGAGTTTTTTCTGAAGAGGCAAGTTCAAAAAACTTCTTCTTTGCAATTTCATAAATGTAGAACGCACCGCCGGTCTTTAGCGAACGCGCCGGAAGTGTTCCCGTAAACAAAATATATTTTTCGTTCGGGAGCCACTCGTAATTTTGTATGCCGAACGGTTTATCTCCGGGTTTCAATTTCAAATCATTTCCGGATACAAGAATTTTTTCATCTCCGGTTTTGACATCGTGCTCATATATTGCAGTTGCTTTTGTTTCGGAATCTCTTTTCAAAAAAGAAAACTTTTCTCCACCGGAAAACCACTGTACACCGCTTAAGTTCTTTCCGAAAAAATCTTTGTTGGTTTGGATCAATTCAACCGTTAATTCTTTTGGTTGTGGGAGCAGTTCATAAGAAAAAAGCAGAACAAAATAAAGTAAAAACTTAACGGAAGATTTTATCATTGTCCGTTCTCCGGGAAAAAATTATTGTAGATTTTCATTTGAAGAAATATAAGAAAAAGTTTTCAGTCGTCAGTTTTCAGTAATTAGATTTCAGTCGTCAGCGATTAGTATTAACAAATGTGTGGATGTAAAAATTAATCTTGCTCTACAGGTGAACTATCCAGTTGCAAATTGCCGTTAATTGGTCGTCATCAGTTAAGTTTGCTGCATTGTTCAGCGCCCCGGTCTTAAGCTGTTTAAAAATTTCTGTTGCCATACTGTTTTCAATTGCTGCACCGACAAAAAAAGTCTGTGGTTTTAACTTATCTTTAGCGAAACAGGATCTTATCCTATTTAATGCAGAGTTCGCAGTTTTCCAATGTTCATCGGCTCCAGCCGGATCAATACCACCTTTTAATTCACCCAAAGCGATGTATTTATCGTGACTATAAATAATGGATTGTTTACTCGAATTTAAGTCTTCAGTTGTTCCATTTAGGATTGAAAGGTCAACATTTTTACTAACAAGCGGAACATTGATATTCATAACCAATACCCTATCAACTTTTTCTTTTTTCCAGTATAGAGCTTTTATTCTTTTTTCAATTCCGTTGTCGTCTTTAGGCCTGTCGAGCCAAGAATTTGTGTCATCGTCTTTCCACTGGTAGTTAATGCCAGCAAGATTTAAAACGGATAAAAGAGAACGAAGAAACTTTCGTTCACCTAATGAGCCTGCTAAGTTTCTTGCCTTTCCACCCAACGCATCACCTTTTGTTAGTAGATAGCGATAAACAAGTTCGTCAATAAAGCTTACTCCAGCGGGTTCTAAAAATTCCTCGATTAGTCCTTTTATTGCAAGCGTCTTATCCTCTTCGGTTAAATAGTTCAATGATTTGTCAGAGAGACCCGAAGCTGTTAATAAACCAATTCTTAAATCAGTCACTTTTAATAGGTCTTTAGGTTCCTTGATCTGATTTGCAAGAGATTTTAAAGCCTTTGCTTCTTCGATATACGGAGAAGCGATATAATTTTTCTCCAATGCCATTGCAATAAAACCAGCTCTGGTTTTCTCACGAGAAGTAACTAAATCGCTTGCCGCTTTTATTAAACTATTCGCTCTTATTTTTTTTGCCATAAGTAAACACATTTCCGGACTTCAGTTCGTCCATAGTTGCCCATTTGTTGACTGCTGTTCCCTTTTCCCTTGGGTAAAACAAAAATTTTATTGATTTCGAAACCAAAATTCTCCGCAAACTCTGACAAAATTAAATCAACTGGAATTTCTTCGCCACCATATCGAACATTGTCATTAACCATAACGCAATACCCACCACTCTTTGTAATTCTTGCCATTTCATAAGTAACAAAACATAATTCCAGAAAATAATTTTTAACCATTCGTGCAATATTGCTGTTATTCAGCTTTTCTAATTTATTGAGTTCATCAAGAATTGCGTTTACTTCCATCATTGCGTTTGAACGATTGTAAACATGGAGAACTTCCTCAAAAACTTCACTCTTTCCAATAGAAGTATAAAACTTACTTAGAAATTCAATTTTTTCTTTGTTCTCAACGGTACATGAAAGCATCGATTGACGCAAGTCTCGAACTTGCTCATTGTTGTAACCTAAATAAACCAACTCCAAGGCGTATGTTCTTGTGTAATCGTACCTATTACAATACGGAGGGGAGGTAATAATAAAATCAAAAAAATCGTTTTCAAATTTTGGTAATTCTTCAAGACATGAACCTTCAATTATTTTAACTGGTTTTTTTTCAGAGTTTGTTTTTTCGAATTGTTCAAACAATGAGCTTATCTGAGTTGGTGAAAGGTCATGTATAATTTTGTTTAACTTTGATTTTAGCGCCTCTTTAAAAGTTGAAATTCTACCTTTGTTAAAAGATTTACCAGGTAAAACTCTTTTTGAACGATAGTCCCAACGCAAATATTGTCCGTCTTTTCTTGTGTAACTGATTTCTTCTAAAACCGTGAAAGCGGCAAACCTTAATATCGTTTCAATATGTTTGTCCTTGATTTTAGAACAGTACGATAAATATTTATTTAAATATTCTTCTGTTTCGTCTGGGAAGGCATCTTTAGTAATGGAAATATGGTTTATGTGGTTTTTAAAGTCCTTTAATTTAGTAATTTCTGACCAAAGTCCTTTTTCAATTATTGTTAGTTTTTCAACATCTAATTTGTCTAAAACTTGGCGTGTCTGCATAACGAAAGTCCCGACAGGTAAAAGCTCAACTCCATAAGATTGCCATCCCAATTCCTGTCCAGCAAACAGAGTTGTCCCCGCTCCCGCAAATGGGTCCAAAACTTTCCCCGGTTTAGGGGCATATTTTGTTAAAAAGTATTTTACTAAAGCAGAAGAGAATCCTTCTTTGTATTTAAACCAACGATATACTGGTTCATCTTTGTTGGCTTGAAAACTGACAACTTTTCTATTTAAGTTATATGCTGTCTCTAACTTGTTTTCAAGTCGATCAAATAGTTTTTTCCTTTCGGACGGAAATATTTCTGCGGTTTTAATCATGCTCTAATTTAACAAATCATTTCTGCAAATGCTTGTGGTAAACCTAGTTTTATTTTTTTGCTGATAACTTACAACTAAAATCATCTCACTCCATTTCCGCTTGAAGTTTTTCCGTTCTATCCGCCATTTTAATTTGATTGATTAGTTCGGTCAAATCGCCTTCCATTATGCCGGAGAGATTGTAAAGTGTTAATCCAATGCGGTGGTCGGTAATCCGGTTTTGCGGATAATTGTAAGTGCGGATTTTATCGCTTCTATCACCGCTGCCAACCATAGATTTCCGTACAGCCGCAATTTCTTTATTTTGTTCCCGCTGTTTCAGATCGAACAGACGGGCTTTTAAAACCTTCATCGCTTTTTGCCGGTTTTTTAATTGAGAACGTTCGTCCTGACACTGCACAACCAAACCCGAAGGAAGGTGAGTAATGCGGATAGCGGTTTCAACTTTATTTACGTTTTGTCCTCCTGCGCCGCCGCTGCGGTAAACATCAATTTTTAATTCGCTTGGATTGATATCAACCTGCACATCTTCCACCTCAGGAAGAACCGCCACTGATGCGGCTGAAGTATGTACACGCCCGCTTGCTTCGGTTGCGGGGACACGCTGCACACGGTGGACACCGCTTTCAAATTTTAGGTCGCCGAAAACGCTTGTGCCGGTTACGGAAAAAATTACTTCTTTTATTCCGCCAAGTCCGGCGGTATCGTTTATGTCAATCAGTTCAAGTTTCCAACTGCGAGTTTCCGCATAGCGGGAATACATTCTGAATAAATCACCTGCAAAAAGAGCCGCTTCATCGCCGCCGGTACCGGCACGGATTTCCACAATTACATCTTTGTCGTCATTCGGATCTTTTGGCAGGAGGAGAACTTTTATCCCGTCTTCTAATTTTTCTTTTTTGATTTTGAGCTCATCAAGTTCTGATTCGGCAAGTTCGGCAAGTTCTTTGTCTAAGCCGGCATCAATAATTTCTTTGTTCCCTTCAATGTCGGAAATCGTTTTTGAATATTCATCATACACGGTAATAATCGGAGTTAATTCACTTCGTTCTTTACTCAGTGAAATTAATTTGTCAGTGTTTTTTACAATATCGGGGTCGGAGAGGTGATCGTTTATTCTATCAAATTTTTCTTTTATTTTTCTCAATTTCTCGAGGAAGTCCATATAATCCTTTTCATTTTTAACGTTGCAAATATAAGGATTTTTGGACGATAGTTCGGTAGCATTAGGAATTAGGTGATGAGCCCACTCTAAAAAGCAAATTTCTAAATTCGATGCTTTTTTGTTAAAAAAACTGTTGATTATTTTCTTGGGCTAATTAATTCCCAAAAATGTTGGGTAATTTTTTTTTATTGAGTTTTTACATTTATTCATCTGTTCTTTGAATATCGGTTTTTATCTTCAGTTCTTTTAGCGGTTGTTCTGTTAAATGGTCAAAAACTTTTTCAAGAAGATTTATTCCGGTCTCAATGAAATAAGTAGTAAACTTATTCTGAAAATTAAAAAGAGATGCTTCGGAGAATGGAACTTCGTCTAAGGTTTGCAACCCAAGAGCCGTTTTGGTCAATAAATTAAATTTTATGTTATTCAATAATTTTTCGTAAGTTAATTTCTGTCTGTGCTGCAATAAGATTGCAGAAACCAGACAATTGACCGGTATATTAGGACGACTATCTATCTCTGAATATAAACAAGAAAAGTCTGCTTATATATTGCAGAAGATAAGTTCATAATCCGCCATTGGCGGACTTCCGATGTTTGAAGTTCTTTTTCCATCTTCGGAGATACCCTATTGGTGAATCCAAGGATGCTGGATTGTGTATGTCTTGTCTTAATTTTAAAGATTGTTTTTACTGCTAAATGAGTGATTTTGCTTTTAGGAATTTATTTAAAAATCTACTCATATAAACATTGTTGTGAAATTATTATCGCCTTTTTAGAGTGAACTCATAGATTATTGTAAATCGAGCATCAATTTAAGAGAACGCCATGTTTTTTTGTTAAAATTGAACTTTTGCTCCTTTTCATATCGTTTTGATTCATAGCAAACTAAGATAGCTAAGAGTCAAACCTAATTCACTTCTTATCAAACTAAGATAGCAAGGAGCAAATCTTAGTTCGCTTCCCTCTAAAAAAGACATCAAGAAGTCTATCTTCGTTTATTTCCTTTTTTGCTTTCTTCGAGAACTTCGTGTAAGGACTAAAATCCTTGCACGAAGAACCACGAAGGATTGCACGAAGGAACACGAAGAGTGGTTCAGTTAATTAGAATAATTTATTTTGATTTATTGGGTTTGGGTTAAGAACTTACTGCCCCTTGCTGAAAGCGTATTTTTGCGGGAGTATCGGCTTCTGCAATTAGTTCTCTACTTAACTGTACTTGTTCTTACAGTTAGTAATTTTTAAGTGAATGGACATCAAACAGAACCTCCATAATGTTGATTTTAACCCCGCCTTTAAAATTGTCTTTTAAATGCGGTTGTTGGGAACAAAAATAAAATAATGTTTTATTAAAACAAAACTAAAAAGAGACCTCCAAAGATTTAAAAATCTTAGGTGTATAAACCAAGATCATTCAACATTCTTTCATCCATTCTCTTCTTTCGCCATAAACCCCTCAACTGTTGTAACATCATCCGCACTGCCGATAAAAATAGGAATGCGTTGATGCAAAGAAGTTGGAACAATTTCCATGATTCTTTGTTTGCCGTCAATTGCTCGTCCGCCTGCGGCTTCGATTACCATTGCCATCGGATTGCATTCATACATCAAGCGTAATTTTCCGTTGGGACTTCTGGAATCGGCGGGATACATAAAAATTCCTCCATACAACATATTGCGGTGAATATCGGCGACCATTGAACCGATATAACGCGTAGAATATGGGCGGGCGGTTGCTGCATCTTCTTCCTGCAAATATTTAATATATTTTTTTAATCCCGGATGCCAGTACAAATAATTCCCTTCGTTAATGCTGTAGATTTTTCCTTTCTTCGGAGTTGTAATATTTTCATGCGAAAGTAAAAATTCGCCGATGGAAGGATCAAGCGTAAAGCCATGCACACCGTGATCAGCCCCGGTTGTGTAAACAAGTATTGTGCTTGAGCCGTAAACTACATACCCCGCGGCAACTTGATTAATTCCCGGCTGCAAACAATCTTCCATCGTTCCCGGAGTTCCGTCGGGTGATAATCTTTTATAAATTGAAAAGATCGTTCCGATGCTTATGTTCGCATCAATGTTGGATGAACCATCGAGCGGATCAAAAAGAATAACATATTTTCCTACGCGATGTTGAGTTGGAATGTGAATAATATCTTCTTCCTCTTCGGAAGCCATTGCGCAAAGGTGTCCGCCGTGGTCCATCGCTTTTATCATCATGTCGTTGGCGTAGATATCAAGTTTTTTCACCTTTTCGCCGTGAACGTTTTCATCTCCCGTAAAACCGAGAATATCTACGAGTCCCGCTTTGTTTACTTCACGTGAAATTACTTTTGCGGCAAGCGCAAGGTTGGAAAGAAGCGCGGAGAGTTCTCCCGTTGCTTCCGGGTGCTGCCGTTCTCCCTCAATGATATGACGCTCTAACGTCATAAAGCGAATTTTTTCCATAACGTCTCCTTCTTTTGGTTAGATGACTTTGCTTATTTCTTGATCTTTGTATTGTAGTTGATAAAGTCTGTAATAGATTCCTCGTTTTGCAAGGAGTTCCTGGTGATTCCCGGTTTCTTTTATTTCACCTTTGTGCATAACAAGTATTTTGTCTGCGTTCTGTATTGTAGAAAGCCGGTGAGCAATAACGATCGCCGTTCTTCCAACAAGCAATTTTTCTATCGCCTGTTGAATAAGAATTTCCGTTTCCGTATCAACGCTTGAGGTTGCTTCATCTAAAATTAAGATTTGCGGATTAAACGCCAAAGCACGCGCAAAAGAAATTAATTGTTTTTGTCCTACGCTTAATGTAGCTCCGCGTTCTTTTACTTCTTCATCATATTTCATCGGTAGCAGTTGAATAAATTTATCTGCTCCCACAAGTTCTGCCGCGCGATGAATTTGTTCGTCGGCAATCTTCGGATTATTCATCCCGATATTCGATTTAATTGTTCCCGAAAAAAGAAAAACATCTTGCAGAACAATAGATATTTGCTTCCGCAGATCGCGTTTATCAACTTCGCGAATATCAATTCCATCAACGCGAATGCATCCGCTGTTAATATCATAAAACCGTGTAAGGATATTAATGATGCTCGTTTTGCCCGCACCGGTAGCGCCTACAATGGCAACGGTTTCGCCGGGATTCACATCCAACGAAATATTTTTTAGAACATATTCGTCTTTGTTGTAAGCGAAGGAAACATTTTCAAAAGAAATTGATCCTTTAACCGAATTGAGAAATTTTGGGTCGTCCGGATTTTTAATAAACGTCTTATCATCGAGCAATTTAAAAACTCTTTCAGAAGAAGCCATTGCCGTCTGCATAATATTATATTTTTCCGAGAGATCGCGTATCGGGCGGAAAAACATTTCTGTGTATTGAAGAAACGCGAAGAGGGTCCCAAGCGTAAGTACGTTATGGACAACTTCACCGCCGCCGTACCAAATAATCAAAGCCAAAGCTATGGCGCTGATAAATTCCACAGCAGGATAAAAAACCGCGTAATAAAAAATTGATTCGATATTGGCTTTTTTATGATCGCCGTTAATGCCGGAAAATTTTTGCAATTCTTCCTTCTCTTTATGAAAAAGCTGCATTACCGAAATACCGGTAATGTGTTCCTGCATGTAGGAATTTAATCTCGCAAGATGAAACCGGACATCACGGTAGTTATCGCGGACTTTCCTTCTAAAAAGAAATGTGCCGTAAATAAGCACCGGTAATATTGAAAGCGAAACAAGCGATAACTTCCAATCCATAAAAAACATAAATCCAAGTATCCAAAGAATAATAAATACATCGCTGAAGATCATGATAATGCCGGAGGAGAAAAGTTCGTTCAGCGATTCAATATCATTGGTTACACGCGTAACAAGTCTGCCGATCGGTGTCTTATCAAAAAATTTTATTGCAAGTCTTTGCGTATGCGAAAATAATTTCATTCGGATATCGTAAATAGTTTTTTGTCCGAGATACTGCGTATAGTAGGTTAACAAATATTGAATTGCCGACTGAAAAAACAACGTTGCAAAAAGAGCGATCGTTATCCAAAGTAAACCGGTAAAGTTTTTATTCACAATATAATTATCAATTGCAATTTTTGTTAAGTAAGGGCGCAGTGGTCCTAACGCTGCAACAATGATGTTTAGCAATATTGCAAAAATGACATAGCGCTTATACGGCTTAATGAACGTCAAAAGCCGTTTCATTAACTTTGCGTCGTACGCTTTGCCAAGTATTTCGTCTTCGTTTTTTTCTTGTGCCATTTTTAATTTTTCTTAATCTTAACCCGGGTAAACCGGAAATCACAAAAAACAATTACCCAAAAACAAAACTCTTTTGAATCTTTACAATTTTGAATTTGGGACTTATTTGTCATTTGGGATTTGTCTTTTATTTTTTCTGCCTGATACTACTCAAGTTTGAGCGATAAGGTACTACGTTTTTCCCAAGACCATGCTTGGGAAAAAAGCTAAAGGAAAAAATGAATAATGAATATCGAACAAGGAATTTCGAATGATGAAGTTAAAATACGGATTGCATTCACTTCGAAATTCATTATTCCTTGTTCAATATTCGATATTTAATTATCGTTAACATGTTAGCGATAGCGATTCTCTAAGTGCCTACATTTTTCCCAAGACGCTGCTTGGGAA
>MNVA01000178.1 GCA_001871325.1 Ignavibacteria bacterium CG1_02_37_35 | reverse complement strand
CTTCATCTGTTATTTCATCGCTCATAAAAAAGTAGCTGTAATTTTCGCAGCAGCAAAAACAATCGCCGTCTCCGATCTCAGCCGGTTTTCCGTAAGTTGAAAAAGGTTTTCCGTTCCGGCTGATTCAATTTCCTTTTTGTCCAAACCGCCTTCCGGACCGAAAATAAAATAGTAATTTTTATCATTTGCCAATTTCAACTCACTCAATTTCTTTTCCGCGTTTTGTTCAAAGAGAATTTTAGTCCCATCTAATTCCAAAATGTTTTTAAAATTTGTTAAAGAATGGATCTTCGGCAAATAACTTCGCAGCGATTGTTTCATCGCGGAGAGAAGAATCTTTTCCCACCGTTCAACTTTAATAGATTTCGCAACCGTTCGCATCGACTCATAAATTATGAAGTTCGTTATTCCCAACTCCACACATTTTTCGAGCGCAAATTCAAATCGCTCCGGACTCTTCAATTTCGGAATACAGAAAAAAATATTCTGAAATTTATTCTCATATGTTTCAACTGACAGAATTTCCGCCGACAAAAAAGTTTTATCAATTTCAGTAATTCTACAAGTAAATATTTTTCCGCAACCGTCGGTAACGTAAATATCGTCGTCAATTTTATGACGCATAACTCTCGTTAGATGCGAAAATTCTTCGCCTGTTACCTTTACCGAAGTACCGGAAAAGGAGTCGGGATGAGAGTAATATAATTCTATGTTAGAAAGATATGCCAAGGTCAAATATTACTTCTGATTTTCCTAATTCATTAAGTGCAAATTCTAAACGCGCGATGTTGTATGGAAGCACTAACGTTGTTAATCCAAATCCATATCCGGAAAAGCCGTGAGACAAATTAATAGATTTTCCTCTAAACTGCGTTACTCCTCCTTCAACAAAAGCTTGCGCATAGATTTCTACACGATAACTTAAAAGCGCTTCGGGAATCAACGGGAGATTCAAATGGATATTAATTTCCGTTAACAGCGGATATTTAAACTCAAGTTGGGTGAGATACATATTATGACCTTCCGAGATGTCTGTAAAGTGCCCGCGGACTCTTTCACTATAACCGAGAAAACTATTATCATAAAAAGGGATAAGCTTACCGAAAGATTGACGGGTTGTAAATCTCCACTTTGAGGAGAGACTTTTATAAACTGTTCTGTACTCACGAAAATCAACAGAGAAAATATTATAATCTATTCCACCTTCACCAAAACCCTTTTTCAAAATATCCGCGTTAAAATAAGTTCCGTCTTTAGGGAATTGTGCAAGATCGCGCGAATCATAATAGTAACGAAATCCGAGGAACGGAAGTCTATCAATTCGCGAGTTAGACGCGTTTACACCCGAAATAAATTTGGGAGTTGCAACATAGGAGAAACCGCCATAAACATCCGCTTTATTAAAAAGATTAAAACGTTTACCAAGAGTAAGATTGCCGCCGATAAATTTTTGTTTAAATTTTTCTCCGTACAAATATTCGGCTAATCTGCTTTTATTATTTTGATTTACATAAACAAATGATGCGTCAAAATAAATTGCTTCCTTCCGGAACCAGTATGGCTTTGAATATTGCAATGTAAATGATGGATCATAACCAAGACTGAAAGAGGTTCTAAGTTTTTCATTACGACCGCGAAAATTCATTATTAAAACATCCAAACCGTACGTAGCTTTTTTCCAGTCTCTATCACGCAATGCTAAAAAAGGGATTGGCCAGATATACCAGCTCTCGTTTACTTCAATAATAAGTGTTGTTTTATCCTCATTCGATTCGGGATAAAGTTTAACGTTCGTGAATATTCCCAAACTGTAGATACGTTCACGATTGTATCTAAGTTTTACTGAATCGACAACCTCACCTTTTGAAAAAGTCAATTCGGTTAGAATGATTTCCGGTTCGGTAATATCATTTCCCTTTATAGCTATTGAATCAACTCGAAACGGTTTGAAAGACAAATTCTGTTTAGGGATTACAATCTGACAAAACATTTCAGAAGTGATGATTACAAAAATCAAAAAGAAGAATTTCAATTCTTTCCCCCATTCCTAATTCCTAATTCGTAATTTCTAATTAGCATACGTTCAGTTCTATCGCAACACATCGGTTTTGCACAGTAGGAATGCCGTTCTGCTCGGCTAATGATGCAGCTTCATCATTTATTACTCCAAATTGGAACCACAAATATTTCGGTTTGATCGCCAAAACATCATCCATGATCATCGGAACTTTATCCGAACTTAAAAAGACATCAACTAAATCTATTTTATGCGGAATATCTTTTAACGAAGCATAAACAGGGATGCCGAAAACTTCCTTTAAAGTCGGATGAACGCCGACAACGTCGTATCCTCTTCTTTTAAGCAGTTCCGCAATTCTGCCGCTGTCTCTTTCCATTTTATTTGAGATACCTACAACGGCAACAGTTTTCGATTCTTTTAATATTTTACAAGTTAGTTCCAAGATCAATCTCTTTCATTGTTAATAATTTTATGGGAATTCAAAGCGGTACAAAATTAAGAAAAAAAGCCGACTCAAAAGAATCGGTTTTCAAGAATTTACATTTGAGTGTTCCCCAAAAAGATACTATTTCATCAAAATAAACTTCTTTGTATCCGTAAACTTACCTGCCGTTAAGGTGTAGAAATACATTCCGCTTGCAAGCTGCTTACCACTTGTTGTAAACTGTTTGTTGTAACTTCCGGCTTCTTTCCACTCATTTACAAGTACTGCTACTTCATTACCAAGAACATCATATACCGTAAGAGTAACAAGATTGCTAGTTGGTATTTGGTAGTTTATTGTTGTGCTTGGATTGAATGGATTTGGGTAGTTTTGCTGTAAAAGAAAACTTTCCGGTAAGTTATTTGGAACATCCTTTATATCAGACACAGTAAGAGTATCTAAAAATCTGAATACTCCTTGGTAAGTGTTTATAAACACCCGGCGCGGATTTCCTTCATCTGAAAAGATGCCTAGGACTGTGCCTTCATAAACTCTCCTCCAAGTTTTGCAATCATCTTCAGTGAGATATAATCCCCCTTTAGTGAATTGATCTGTATAGAGAACACCACTGCCTCTTATACCTACATAAATTCTTCCACTTTTATTTGGATCTAATAAAATAGTTGGATACCCAAACCATGGTTCTAAAACCTTTATTGAGGAATCCACTTGGAACCAACTTTCGCCACCATTTGTCGTCTTGCTTAACGCACCAACTTGTCCGCAATAAGCAATATCCGGATTATTTATATCTGGTTCTAAAGACGAAATAGCATTCACTGGATTAAGTTCAGAAGCTTCAAGCAAGCCATTATTTATCTGATACCATGTTTTCCCTAAATCAGTTGATTTCTTTGCTACAAAAGTATAGGTGGCACCTATGAGTTCAACATTAAAGCTGTATAAAAGCTTGGGGTCGCTTCTTATATAACGAACATTGAATGGTATCACACCATTATACGGTTCCCAACTGTTTCCTCTGTCGGTACTTATGTAAAATGCTCCCACCAAACCGGCAAAAACCGTATCCGGTAAATATTTGTGGTATTGTACGGACTTTACTTCTTTATCAAATTGTTTAACTGATCCCCAGTTGTCACCTCCATCTACCGTCTTGTACAAATAATTGGAACCGGCTAAGAAACCTTCCTTTCTGTTGGCAGGGTCAAAATTAAAACATCGTTCAATTGGCTCAATCTTTGTTGGGGAAATATCAAAGTGTGGGTAAATCCAATTCTTTCCACCGTCATTAGTTTTTAATATTCCCCAGCCACGGTTCCCTACCATTATCTCGTCCGGATTGTCTTTATCTGTGGAAAGATAAGAAGCTTCCATACAAGTCAAATTCGTATGAAACCAGCTTACTCCACCGTTCGTTGTCTTAAATACTCCCATTTCACCAATTCCCACATAAACTTCATCACCATTTTGCGGGTTTATTTCTATCTCATGCATCGGTTGCGGCAGACTTGTTGGAGAATTCTCCATCCCTATTTTTAGTTCCTGCCAGGTTAATCCTCCGTCAGTTGACTTATAATTTCCCCGCTTTACTCCAACATCATCCATTAGGATTGAGGCATAAAGTACTGAAGTATCGGCGGTGCTAAGTTTATATGTTAGAACTTGTGGACCAAGGATTGTGTCTATGCGCTCCCCACCATCAACAGATTTCTGAATAAATCCTCCCGTTTGAATATAAAGTACATTTGCATTTAATGGATTTATATTTATAATTCTTGTATCAAAAAGAGGGACTTTCTTAACCCAATCTTTACCTGCATTTGTTGTTTTATACAATTGATTATATGTAGCCGCGTACAAAGTCGAAGTATCAACCGGAGCTATGGAGAAGGTCATTATTTCATCGTCAAATGTCGCAAATTTGTACCATGTATCACCACTATTATTGCTCCGCCATAGCTCGTTGTAATTCTTCTTTATATAATACTGTTCCTTATTCAATGGGTTTATTCGAATAACTTTTCTGGCGTTTTTGTCGGTGTTTATTATTGTCCAATTAATTCCCCCATCTATGCTTTTATGATAGCCGGTGAAGTATTCACCAAAAAGCATCTTGTTGTCTGCACCATAAACAATTAGATCATTGATGTAAGACTCGTTAAATGGTGTGGGGATTATCTTAATTGTTTTACCCCCATCTTCGGATTTAAAAATTCCATTACGATGTGTTGAAACTACTGTTGAAGGATTATCCGGATTAATCGTAATCCTGTATACACCACCATTTGCACCGGGTGCTCCAACTAATTCAAATTCTTGTGCATATACACTTATTGTTATTAGGAATAAAAACAATATTTTATATCTACTCCTCATAAAAGTCCCTTTCAAATAGATGGTTGGCTAACTTAAGCTAACCAACCTTTTTTATCTAACTAAATTATTTTGTCAAGATCATCTTCTTTGAAGAAGTAAAATTACCTGCATTTATATAGTAAATATAAACACCACTTGATAGTTTTGACGCATCAAAATTAATGCTGTATTTACCCGGTTCTTTCATTTCATTGACCAGTACCGAAACTTCTCTTCCCAACACATCAAATATTTTTAGAGTTACCAACCCCATTTCTCTTATTGAATAAGAAATTGATGTGCTAGGATTGAAAGGATTTGGGTAATTGTTTTCAAGAGAATATTCCAGAGGTTCAATTTGTTCAATTCCGGGATTCCTTTTATTTGTTGCATTTGTCCCACAACTAACCTCTGCGGAGGTAACAGATTCTAAATCACCATCCATAGCTGTAACTCTATAATAATTTGTTGAAAGTGCAAATCTTGGACTAACGACGCGGTGTAAGTATTATCAGTCCAGCTTGCACTGGTAGTTGTTCCTAGCAATGAATAGGCATATCTCCAGGTAGCTGAGTTTGCCCTATAAACTTTGTACTGTGTAGCTCCTGATACAGCAGACCAAGATATAATAGGATGGTTGCCGGAAATCGCCGATATAGCCATATTTTGGGGCACTCCAGGATTGGGTTCAATCAATTCAGATACTGCTGCATAGGCATTTAACATACCACTACCAACGTGTAATTCATCATAAACTCCGTTAGGTCCATGGTCAAGATCAGTATTCGCAGTCTTTTTTAATATATTTTCAACATCAAAATTCAACAGATTAGGATTATACGATAAAAGAAGAGCGGCAACTCCCGAAACCTGCGGGGCGGAAAAAGAAGTTCCCTTATCCAAAAATCCCCAGGCGTAGGGACCAGAGGATGGAGACACATTAACAGTTGAGTAAATATCTGTTGCAGGAGCAACAAGATCAAGCCCTGGACCCCAATCGCCAAAATTATTCCACCAAATATCTATTCCGCCTACAGCAATAACTTTAGGATTACTGGATGGATATGATATAGAAGAGTTACCTTTATTGCCAGTAGCAGCAATTAACACACAGCCTTTCTGCCAATACGCATAATCGATCGCGCTGTTTATCGCGGATGATTCATCACACCTAAAACTCATATTAATAATTTTTGCTCCGTTATTTGCAGCAAAGATGATTGCATCATCAATTAAATTGCTGTAATACACTTCATCCGCAGCAGGTGGAATAGCATCAATTTTATAGCCAATTCTTAAGGACATAATTTTTGCCCCTGAGTTGTTACCATTACCACCCGCTACTCCTGCCACTCCTTGACCATTGTTAGTCTTTGCACTTATAATCCCGGCGATACCGGTTTCATGATCGCCACCATCGCTAGGATATGGGAAAGCATCGTTATCAACAAAATCCCAACCATACGATGACATATTAAGTTCAAGGTTTGTGTTATCAACACCATACCCGATAACGGCAACAGTAACAGGATTAGTTGAACCATCTTCAAGCGTGCCACTCTGCTCCAATGAGCCATAAATTTGTGGTCGTTGTGGGTTATACTGTGTAATCGGATTATATAGATAATACTGAGAAGAAAAACCAGGATCGTTTGAGCATGACTCCCCGTAAGAATTTACCTCGACACTTTCAAAGATACCGCTGCTTACCAAGTGTGTAAACATTTCATCAAATTTAGACCCTTCGGGTAAAAGCAAATCAATGTAACCAAGATCATTACTTCGTTCGACTATGACACCTTTGTTTTTGTTTAAAGCGTTTAATGCCGACTCACTAACATTTTCTTTTAATTTGACAGTAATTGATCTCTCATTTACTTCGTATTTATTGTATCTATCTACCACAAACCACTTGTTCTTTTCTTTGACAAAGTTTTGATTACCAAGTTTCAGAGTTTGTGCATTTACAAAAGAAACTTGAATTAAATAAAAAAATACGATCAAAAATACTTTTTTCATTTTTTACTCCACATAATTTTTAACTCATTAAATTTATTTATTTCTTGGACTAGTCTTTCCCTTTGGTTGAGTTATATAAAACCGGTTGGGTAGTTTTGGTGTATGGATGAAAGGTTGAATGAGTGAATGAATATTCGTGTAAAAACTTCTGGAGTTTCATAAAAGAGGGGAAGTAAAAGGAAGAATACATTTACCGGCATCTTT
The DNA here is from genome assembly GCA_001871325.1 of Ignavibacteria bacterium CG1_02_37_35. Classification (GTDB taxonomy): domain Bacteria; phylum Bacteroidota; class Ignavibacteria; order Ignavibacteriales; family Ignavibacteriaceae; genus UBA1563. Next base: position 4,351 of record MNVA01000178.1, on the reverse strand, counting down.
CCCTTCCACCGCCGCTGAGAGAGAGAGTAAAAACTATGCCAAACTATGTTAAGAGAAGTTCCCAAATCATCATCATTAGTTAAAGAGTCGAGATTGTCTTATTGCATTGTTCCTTTTGGTAAGCCCGTTTTGTGTGTGGTATCTGTCTGTTGTTTTGGTAACCCGCACATAATTTATACGGCTCCTAGTATTAATTATTTTGTTCTACGGCAAACATATAACTTCATCATTTTAAAGTCAAGAATAAAAAACCTCCGCCATTTCAAAAACACCGGAGGTTTCAGTTAAACATTCTTACTTCTTAATTCTGATCTCTATCTTCTACTTCATCAAAATAAATTTCTTTGTTTGTACAAAATTCCCCCCTTCGAAGGAGGAACGAAGTTGATAAAAATAAACTCCACTTGCCAACTGCTTACTGCCAACTGCCGACTGAAATTCTACCTGATGAGTTCCTTCCGACTGGTTTTCATTCACCAATGTCGCCACTTCATTCCCGAGCACATCATATACAATTAATGATACCATCTGTAAAGACGGGGCATGCCCCGTCTCTACGACTGGAATTGAATATTTTATTACAGTAACCGGATTAAACGGATTGGGATAGTTTTGAGATAAAGAAAAATCCGTCGGAGCAATTGACTCTCGCTTAATATCTGTTGGATTTTGATTTTTGTAATAACTGAAAGTTCCCTCGTAATTTCCAAGTACCAGATCGAAATCTCCATCTCCGTCAAGATCAGCACAAGCCGGTGCGGCATTTTGATCAACAATGATAGTACTTGTAACGGAAGTATCTTCAATCCAATCAAAAGTATTATTATAAAAAAACTTTACTTCACCGGAAATGTTCCCGGCAATTAAATCATAATCTCCGTCTTTATCATAATCAACAAGAGAAGGAACCGCATCTCCTCCAACGTCTATGCTTCCAAAGAAATTTTGAAGTTCAAGCCAATCTGCCGATTCCGCAGTTCCGATATTTTCATAAAAAGAGATCGTTCCGTTATCTCTTCCGATGATCAAATCAAGATCGTTGTCCTTGTCGAAGTCGATTAATCGCGGAACCGCAAATCCATCTACAACAATATTCATCGCAGTTGTAACAGCTGGAAAACCGGACGCGGTTTGCATGTGTAGATAAAGTTTACCGGTAAAATCACCGACTATTAAATCTTGTTTCCCGTCGTTGTTCAAATCGCCAACCGCCGCCGCAGAATAAATTGAATGTTTTACGTTCGTTAAAAATGCTGAGTTTTCTTTCCATGCAGGATTGTTTGCCGTTCCAACATTTTCAAAATATTTAATGTTCCCTAATTGAGTTCCGGTGAACATATCAAGACCGCCGTCGGCATCATAATCATAAAGAAGAGGTGAACTTGCGCCGCCAATATCAATTGTTCCGCCGAACACGGTTGTGTTTTCTTTCCAGGTTGGAGCTACGTTTGTTCCGGTGTTGGTATAATAAAATATTTGTCCGGAAGCGGATCCAAATACAAGATCAGTTTTCCCATCGCCTGAAAGATCAACCAAAGCGCCTGAATTCCAGTAGGTTGTTGTTCCAACTGTTTGGAAAAGCGAACTTTTGTCACTCCAATTGTAGGTAAGCGAATCGCCAATATTCTCGTAGTACTTAATTCCAAAACCGTCTCTTCCAACGAGCAGATCAGTATCACCGTCTTTGTCTAAGTCAACAAAATAAGGATAGGCATAAAGCCCAACATCAAACCATCGAACTCCGTTACTTTCCAAAAATTCAGGTGAATCTTTTAAACCAGAATTTGTGTAATACTTCACTCCGCCGTCTTCACTTAAACCAACTGCTAAATCAATATCGCCGTCTCCATCCATATCTGCTAAAGTTGGAATAGGATTTTCACCAACGCTTAACTGCGCAAAAATATTAGTTGATTCCATAAACTCCGGTTGCATGTTGCTTCCGATGTTTTCGTATAAATGAAGCCCCGTATAACCGCCGGTAACAAAATCAAGATCACCGTCTGCATCAATATCAACGCAAACACCCATTTCGGCATTGAGCGAGTTGACATTCGCAAAAAGAGATTTATCCATTACAAACTTTGGAGTGGTTTTACTTCCCGTATTTTTAAAATAAAGAGGAGCTTGAACTGTGCTTCCCAGGATCATATCGAGATCACCATCGTTATCTAAATCATAAAACCTGGGTTGCGAAAAAGATAATGAGGGAATTCCGGTAGGATTAAAAATATGGTTATCCTCTTCCCATGGTTGGGCTTGTATAAATTGCGGAAGGAAGAGAAAAAGCAGTACAGTTAATATCGTTAAGCACAAATTGTTTTTTGTTTTCACTTGTTTAATTCCATGGTTATTGAAGATTAAATTCGTCGTTAAACATTTTATGAAGATTTTTATCTCCATATTTATCTATAGCAAAGTTAAGCATTTCTTCTTTTGTATATCCCGAACAGGTTCCCTTAACTGAAACTTTTTTATCTGCCTCATCAACTGTGTAGAAGATTCTCCACGTCCGGTAAGCCAAGATAAATATCCGTTTAGTTTTACTTTCAAGTTGAATAATTCTCTTGCGGGTTGAATCGGTTGGATTAAATTCCAGTTGAAGCCGGGCAAAATTTACCAAATTAATTTTAGCTTTCGTTTTTAGCCAATCGGTTTGCATTATCGCTTTTTTTGAAAACTTAACTTCATAAATATTTTCCAATCCGCTTTTAACCCAGCCGGTAGCTGAATCTGGAAAGGAATCCGAATAAGGGAGATACGGTTTAATATCAATCACGGGTGAGCCGTTCAGAATATCCGATTCTGAAATAAAGATTTTAAGTCCTTCAACTTTTTCAAGTTTTACGCAGCTCATCCCGATTTGATTTGGTCTGTAAGGCGCGCGAGTTGCAAATACACCGATCTTTTCACTTGTATGCCGCGGCGGAGTAACGAGCGGTTTCCAACCAGGCTTTCCGTTAGATGGATTTGTATTTAAATGAAAGTTGTAAAGAACCCAAATCCTATCGAATCCGTTTAGATTTTTTACCGCTTGCTCAAAATTTTTATTTGGAAGGAGTTCGATAGTGGAGATATTTCCCTTAGCCAAAACTCCCTGCCGCGGAGTCTCGTAACGGTAGACTTGTTCCGAACGGACATACCCGATTGGCGTAATAATTAATTCTTCACTTTGCATACCGCAAAATCGTAAATTATTGGGAAGAAAAGAATTGGGATAATTCCAATGTCACCCCTTCGGGGTTTTAATTTATTATGGTGGATTTTTTATAATCATTTCATCCCGTTGGGATTCAATGAATTTTTTCCTATTTATGCTCTAAGGGGTATCTTTATATATTTCGGAATCCAATAATTTTTTTTGCATTAAGCCCGAAGGGCTGCCATTATAATAACACTAATCATCACTACATATATCAACCCCGAAGGGGTGGCATGCTTCTCCAAACATTTAATTATTTTAGCTCCGTAGGAGCTTTCTGTTTATAACATGTAGAGAAAACAATTATTTTAGCTCCATCGGAGCGGTCTGATTACTCTACCTCTTCAAACAAACTCCGTTACGAAGCAATCGCAAAGGATTTAACAGGCATCGAATCAGATTCTAATTTTTGTAAATTTACAACTTTGCTGGCATGATCAATATCAAACCCAACCACGGCGCCTTTTTCGTCAAAATCTACAATAATTCCGTCTGCAACTTCTTTAGATTCAACACTTTTCTTCTCCGACAAATCAATATAAAGTGAATCGGTTTCCGGATAATAATTTAACTTCATTTTTCTTACTCCTTAAAATCTCTATCGGGAAAAGCATTGTGAACTGTTTTCCCATCTACGAGTGTAACTACACGTAAATATTTACCTAACTCTTTAACAAAACCCCAATACCGGATACGATCGTCGTTTTCTTGTTTTACCATTTTCATCGGATTTTTTAATATACTTTCAATCCATTCCTCTCTCAAGTAGGGTCGCTTCATAATCACTTGTTCTCTGAAACATCTTGTCGTTTCCACAAATAAAATATAAGGCTTTTCTTTAGCTCGTCAAATACTAATCTGAAGTTTCTAAAGTCTTGAAAGTGTTTAACTTCCTTTCACTTTGCATATCGCAAAATCGTAAAATATTGGGAAGAAAAGAATTGGGAGAGATCCTACTATCACCCCTTCGGGGTTTAATTTCTGCTGTTTCTTATTCTATAATCATTTCATCCCTTCGGGATTTCATAATTCTTTATCCTTTTCAAGCCCGAAGGGCTGATATTATTATAACTAATCACCATAAGAAACACAAACCCCTAAGGGGTGACATGCTTCTTCTATTTATTCTAACAATTTTTATAATCATCT
>MNVA01000039.1 GCA_001871325.1 Ignavibacteria bacterium CG1_02_37_35 | reverse complement strand
AGTTCGTTATTTTTGCAGGCGATTTAGTTAATGGGAGCAAGACAAATCCAACTGAAACTATTGAACAACTGTTACATTGGAAAGAAATAATGGCACCTATTTACAACAATCCAAAAATGGTTTGGCCAAAGATTTGGGTGGTTGTTGGAAATCACGAAGTGCAGCATCCGAAAGATGAAGAAAATTTTCGAAAGATTTTTCCCGATGTTTTCTTAAACGGACCCACGGATGAAAAAGGCATTTCATATTCTTTTGATTACGAAAAACACCATTTTGTTTTTGTTACTTCAGACCGCTGGTACTATGGCAAGCCGAATGACACCACAGACGATAAGCGCGATTGGCACTATATTAAAAATTTAGACTGGCTCGAGAAGGATCTAATGGAGGCGAGAAAAAGAGAGGTGAGTGATATTTTTGTTATTAGTCATGAGCCTGCTTTCCCCATAGGCGGGCATTTACGTGATGGTTTGCCAAATCTTGGTTTAAATTTAAAATTACCATTGGATTCAACACGGCAGTTGTATCTCAATCAGCGAAATGAGTTTTTACGGATTCTTAAAGAATACAAAGTCACCGCATATATTTGCGGTCACGAGCATCTTTACGGCAGGGAGTCGGTTGATGGAATTTACCAAATTGTTGCCGGAAGTTCAGGTGCACCGCTCTATTATCTTAATCCGAAGTATGATGAACCGAAAAACCCTGAACAAGAATTTACCTATGAGCAGGCTATTCCGTATTATCAAACGCTAAATTATTTTTATGGACCGGGAGAAAATTCCCAGGCTTCAAGAGATTTTTGGGGGATGCGCGCTTTTGAATATGTTCTATTTGATGTAAAAAAAAGTAAAGTTCAGGTAACAACGTATGGCGCTTTTCCAAAAGAAAATTCAAATACAGAGCCGGGATCCGAAATTAAAATAATTGACAGATTCACTATAAAAAAATAATATGCTGAAAAAATCCATTTTTATAACGATCTACTATTTTCTTGCTGTTTCTCTTTTCCCTCAAGAAAAGGTTTATAATCTTGATGAAATTGTTGTCACTGCCGGGAGAACCGTAAGCAAAATGTCGGAAATGACAAAAAATATTCAAATCATAAAACCGGAGGATATAGCTGCTTCACCGGTAAACAGCATACAAGATTTGCTTCAGTACACTGCCGGAGTTGATATTAAACAGCGCGGAGTGGAAGGGGTGCAAGCTGATGTGAGTATCCGTGGCGGAACATTTGAACAAACGCTGATAATGATTGACGGCATAAAAGTGAGCGATCCGCAAACAGCTCACCACAATCTAAATCTTCCAATTACTTTAGATCAAGTAGAACGAATTGAAATTGCGAAAGGCGATGGTTCGAGTGCATTTGGTCCAAATGCGATTGGAGGAGTAATCAATATCATCACTAAAAAAGGGAGTGAAAAAAGCGCTGCCGTTCAGCTTACCGGCGGTGGATACGGATTTTATGATGCCACGTTATCCGGTGGTTATGGATTCAATTCAATGAGTAATCATTTTTCTTTATCAAAAAAGAGTAGCGACGGTTACCAGCACAATACAAATTTTGATGAAATACATGCTTCATATCGTTCATCTCTTGTTCTTGGTGAGCAACTGCTCAACTTTTCATTCGGTTATGATGATAAACAATTTGGCGCAAATAATTTCTATTCAGATAAATATCCTAATCAGTGGGAACATACTCGAACAAAGTTGGCAAGCGTTTTCGGTGAAATGAATGTTGCGAAAATTGTTCTCTCTCCTAAATTTTATTGGCGGAGAAATGACGATGAATATCTTTTAAATTATTTGAATCCTTTGTTTTACCGGAATATTCACAGAACAAATGCTTATGGGGCGGAACTGCAGGCTGCTTTGCAAACAGAAGTAGGAACAACTGCTTTTGGCGCTGAATATAACCGTGATATTATTGCAAGTTCAAATTTAGGAGATCACTCGCGCGAACGAAAAGGAATTTTTGCCGAACAGAAAATTTCCGTTAAAAATGTGAATACAACGGTTGGTTTTTTCGCTTACAACTACGCAAATATCGGGTGGAAGTTATGGCCCGGTTTAAGTGTCGGGTATAATATTTTTCCGGAAGTTCGGGTCTATGCTTCGTACGGGAAGGCTTTTCGTCTGCCAAGTTATACGGAACTTTATTACAATTATTTTGTAATTCCGAAGAACGGAACTCAGAAAGGGAATCCCGGTTTGCAGTATGAAGAAAGTTCGAACTACGAAGCCGGATTACATGTCAAGGGAGAAAAATTTTCTACCTCGTTCAGTTTGTTTAGAAGAAATGGATATAACATTATTGATTGGGGTAAAGCAGCCACTGATTCAATATGGCATTCATACAATATTGTGAACACGGTAACCAATGGTTTTGAGGTTAATACTGAACTTAACACAGAAGAAATTTCTTTGCGAATGATTAAAAGAATAACGGTCGGTTATACGTATTTAAATGTTGTGGCATCACTTAACAGAGAGAATTTTCAATCGCGGTATGTGCTTGACCATTTGCGTCATCAACTTGTTGTGGGAATTACAAATGCATTGTTTTTCGATATAACGCAGACGTGGATGCTTCGCTACGAGAACAGAATTACCGGCGACAAAAATTTTCTTGTTGATATGCAGATGAGAAAATCCTTCGCTAATGTTGATGTATTTATAAAAGCGACAAATCTTTTTAACAAATCGTACAAAGATTTTACCGGCGTTTTTCTTCCCGGTAGATGGGTGTTTGCTGGCATGAAATTATCGCTGCATTAAGTCTTGTTTTGGCATCAGATAAATTTCATTTAAGTTTTAACAGGAGTTTATAAGAAAAAAGAATAATGATGAAAAATTCTAAACATATTATTAAAGAACTTGAAAAACTTGTTTCTCATACTAAAATTGAGATCGGCGGTTTTTTTGACCCGATTGAAGGTTACTCATATGAACCTATAAAAGATTATATAAAAGCGGTTGCTTTCCAGACCAAACCGGAAACAGCTTCTCACGATTTATTTAAAACCCTAATAAAAGATGTTTTGGATTATGACAATTTAAACGCTTTTAGCGAAGTGAACATCGGTTTTGGTTTTGTTGATTTTATGCTCAAAGAAAGCGCCGGGAATCCTATTCTTATCGAATTAAAACCGCTCTTTAAGGTTGGTAAAAATAAAACTTTTCTTAAAGCTGACTCGCTTGATTATACAGCGCATAAAGATCAAATCCTTAAATATTTAAGTTCTAAAAAGAATGAATATATTATTCTGACAAACTTAAAAGACGCATTCCTCTTCAGTAGAAATGCTATTATTGAATTCGCACCTTTCAAGCATCTAACTTTTGCCGAGCTGCTGACCAAGTTCTTTGAATATGAAAACCTTTGGGACACCGTTCGCCGTATTGAAGACGATGATGTTAAAATTGATTTGGATAAATCTTTCTTTACCGATTTGAAAAACTGGTACAAAGAGTTTCAGTGCATTCGGTTTGTGGAAAATGAGAAGTTTTCTAAAGAAGAACTGATCGTTTTACTGCTTAACAAAGTAATCTTTATTAAAACGCTGGAAGACTTCGGCTTAGTACAATTCAAACATTTGGTTGATGAGTACTACGATAAGAAAGATAAGTGGGGCGCAAAAGGAAGTGAAAAAATCTTGAGCTTTTTCTTCCATAACCTGGAAGAATATTTTGATTACTTCTATGATACGGAGCTTTTTAAAACTAGAATTTGGGATTACGTAGTTAAAGACAAACAGAATACTAATGCCTTTCTTGATGTCTTTGAAAAAACACTCGGTTTAGATGCTTGGAACAGTACTTTTGGACGGGGGATGATCCATTACAATTACCGGTGGATTGATGAAGATATTTTTGGAAAAGCATACGAAACTTTTATTGCCGAAAACAAAAAAGATTCCGGTATCTATTATACATCGAAAGATATTACTCAATACATGGCAAAAAAGATAGTAACCTTTCTTTTCGAGCAAATAGTTGACGATATTATAAAATATGTTCATAAAGATATTGCTGATTATGAAGCTGCAAACAAATTGCTGGAAACTCTTTATCAAATAAAAATTATTGATCCTTCTTCAGGCAGCGGCAGTTTTTTAATTAAAGTTTTGCGGGAAGTGTATGCTTATTATCAAAAAATTGATCAAGCAACTGCCTGGGTTGAAAGTTTTGACCACGAAAACCTTTTTGATATGCCGGAGACTTACACAAAAACAATCGAATTTAGGAAGCAGCATAATTTTTCTAACCATTTACAACTAATTTCAAAAATTATTCTTCGCCATATTTATGCCGCTGATATTGATGAACGGGCTTTAGATACCGCGAAGACAAATATTTGGAAAGAAGCTATCAAGCTAAGACCTAAGATTTATAACTACAAAAAGCTCAATGGCGCAAGCAGCCACATTCTTCCGAATCTTGAATTAAACTTTTGCACCGGTGATAGTTTAGCGGATTTACCCATTGAACAACAACTTTCTATTCTTGAATCCGAACACAAACAAGATATTAAAAGAATGTTTGTCATCCGCAATAAATATGAACAAAATCCTTTTTTCCCCGAAGACATTGATGAAGCGGTTCAAATAAAACAGAAATTGTATGACAGATTAAAATGCGAGCTTTCACAAATTGAAAAACCGGTTTTTCTCTGTGTATCATTTTTCACTGCTTATTTTGATGAAGAGGGAAATCCTCTGCCGCAAGACCGGCAAGGTTTTAACGGTGTTATCAGCAATCCTCCATGGGAAGCCATTAAGCCGATTGAAAAAGAATTTGCAGGAAAAGGAAAAGGTTCTTCTGATATTCTTGATTTTAAAAAATGGTTTAATAAAAAATTAGAAGCGGATCAAACCTTCAAAAAAGAATGGGAAGAATATAAAAACGGTTACGAGCTTTACAACGCTTATATAAGCGAAAGGTATTACTATCAAGGAAACGGCGATCCTAATTTTTATAAATATTTCCTAGAACGTGACTTGGAAATTCTCAAAAAAGACGGGATGCTTAACATTCTTATTCCTTCAGGCATTCAAACAGACCAGGGAAGCTCCGAGCTGCGTAAACTATTAACCACAGAATATCTTTTGCAGGAAATTTCTTCCTTTGAAAATAAAGGGTATGAAAAAATAATCGACGGGAAAGCTATAAGAATAAAACTTTTTCCAGAAGTTCACCCACAGTTTAAGTTCTCAATCGTAAATGTAGTAAAAACTCCGTCACATCCCTTTTCAACTTTTGACGCAAAGTTTTATCTGCATCACCCAAAAGAATTGTATGAAAAAGCGCCGATTGAATATACCGTTGACCTGATTAAAAAATTTTCTCCCGAAAATCTTTCCATTATGGAATTTAGAAGCGGCGATGATTATACGTTATGCGCAAAATTAAGAAGCGGAAATAAATTGTTTGGAGAGCTTCCGTATAAGTTAAATTCAGAGTTTCACATGACTAATGACAGTAGCTTATTCCATAACAAAAAAGAAATTGTTGAATTAAGCGAAAAGGAAAGAGAAAAATTTCTCTGTTTGTATGAAGGGAAAATGATTCACCAATTCAGTTCTTCTTTTGATGAACCAAGATATTATATTCTCGAAAGTGAAGCTAAAGCATCTCTGCTGGCAACTGAAAGAAACAGAGTAAAAAGATTATTCGGCTTAAAACAATCTGCGGTGAATAAATTAAAAATTAATCTCGATTATCAAGATTATCGTTTAGTCTATCGAGCAATCGGCAGTTCAACAAATGAGCGCTCAATCATTGCTTCTCTTGTTCCGAAAAAAGTTTTTCTCGGGCATTCACTTAACTACTTAGCCAATTACCTGTGGGAAGATGAGATGGTTAAACAAGTAGAAACGCCGAAAGAAGATGCACTATTGCTTCTGTCGTTGTTTAACTCGCTTACGCTTAACTATTATATCCGCAATAAAATTTCCGCTAACTTAACGATGAATTTTATGAACGAACTGCCGATACCGGAAGCGACACAAGAGCAAAAAGAATATATTGTAAAAACCGGTTTAACGATTCTCTATCTTAGCAGTAAAGATGAAGATTACGATAACCTTCTACGTCAGCTTAAAACAAAGATTGATAAAAAAGCCGATATAATTAAACTTCGGGCAGAACTGGAATTTTTCATTGCCAAAGAACTTTTTAACCTAACAAAAGAGGAATGGGATTATCTGACGGCGACTTTTGTTTATGGAGCAAAATCGGAGACAAAGAAAGAATTAGATCAAATTATAAGCTATTCAAAAGAATTATTTACCGATAAAATAGAGGACAGATAAATACAAAGGACTTCGATTCTACTTTTTACTTTCAACTTATGCACAATGTGGTTTCAAAAAGAAATAACGCTTCAGCAAAAAAAAAGAGGATTTCATTTAATCACGAATGAAATTCTCAACCAGGTTCCGGAGATAAGAAAAATTTCCATCGGACTAATGCACGTTTTCATTCAACATACATCGGCTTCATTAACCATAAATGAAAATGCAGACCCCGGTGTGCGGGTTGATCTGGAATCTCACTTCAACAAAATTGCACCTGAAAATTCATCGCATTACATTCACACCAATGAAGGTTTGGATGATATGCCGGCACACATTAAAGCGTCAATGCTGGGATCGTCGGTTACCATTCCCATTACAAACGGAGGAATAAATCTTGGAACCTGGCAAGGTATTTATCTCTGCGAACATCGCAATTACGGCGGTGCGAGAAGTATCGTGGTAACGATTAACGGGGAAGTATAAAATGAAGATTACAACAGTTGATGTAACACCTGATTCGTGGAAATATATTGAAGAACTTTTCGGCAGCAACGGAGCCTGCGGTGGTTGCTGGTGCATCAGTTGGCGCATCGCAAAAGATGATAAATGGGACGACGTGAAAGGGATCGAAGCAAAAAAGCGTTTTAAGAAATTAATTACTTCAGGGAAAGCGCACGGTGCGCTTGCTTTTTCTGGTGATGAAGTAATCGGCTGGTGTTCATTCGATAAACGTATTGATTATTTGAAACTTGATCGAGCGCCAAGTTTAAAATGCGATGATGCTGAAAATGTCTGGTCTATTCCCTGCTTCTTCATCAAAAAAGAATTTAGAGGGAAAGGCGTTGCAACGGCGTTATTAAAGCATTCCGTGAAGTCTTTGCAACAACAAGGAGTAAAAATTATAGAGGGTTACCCTGTAAAATTAGAAAAGGAATTGCCGGCAGCTTTTGTTTGGACGGGAACGCTATCTCTTTTTGAAAAAGAAGGATTTACGGTTATAAGCAATAAAAAAGGTAAACAAAGAGTAAGGAAAGTGTTTCCGTAAGATATCATTTTGCACAAATTTCATGGCATTGGATAATTCCGTGAAAGTATATACTTTTAGCATACACAAAAAGTGAATTTATTTATGAAAACTATTTCCTTAAAAATAGATGATGTTATCTTTAATGAGACCGAGAAAGTCTTAGCAAAAATTAAAAAGCCAAGGAACCGGTACATTAATGACGCTTTGAATTTCTACAACAAACTCCATAAGCGGAATGCACTTTCAGAAAAATTGCAGAGGGAATCTGAACTTGTAGCTAAAGATTCATTAAAGATATTACACGAATTTGAAAAAATTGATGACAACGATTAAGCAGTTTGATATTTGGATAGCTGATCTTAATCCTAGAATCGGAACCGAATCGGGAAAAGTGCGACCGGTTCTCATCGTTCAGACTGATTTGTTGAATGCCTATCATCCATCTACAGTTATTTGTCCTATCACAACCAACATTTATGATGAGAGTGAAATATTACGGGTGCATCTTAAAAAAGGAGTTGGAGGCGTTTCTGCAAATTGCAGCATCATGATAGACCAGATTAGAGCGATAGATACTATCCGATTGAAAAAGAAAATTGGAACTTTACCAATCTTTCTGGCCGACCGGGTAAAAGAAAACTTAAAAATAATTCTGGATTTAGATTAAAGTATTATTCAAGTAATCTATCATAAAAATTTAATAACAAAACGAGGAATATTCTATATGAAAACCGAACAAACAGATTTACTAACTGCCGGCAATATTGCAAAAGCATTATCCATTTCTGATGCAAAAGTTAAAAAAGCAATTACCGAACTTGGCATAAAACCGACTGCAAAGAAAGGAATTTGCAACTTGTACTCGAAAGAAGTCGTTGCAAAGGTTAAAGCGACAATAAAATAAACAATTTCATAATCAGCGATACCGTAAACGGTATCGCTGAACGAAAAAATCATCGTAAACGATGATGGCAAATTTTTATTACGATATTGCTTGATTTGTTTGGTCGGTATCACGTCATTACGCGATGTTGATTTCAACGAAAGCAAAAAAGAAGATGAATACTATTCCAACCTTTCACATCGGAACGGCGGGGTGGTCTTACAAAGACTGGGTTCCAAACTTTTATCCGAGACAGCAATCGAAGGATTTTGACTGGCTTCAATTTTATTCAGCTCACTTTAATTGTGTTGAAGTAAACGCAACCTACTATACCTATCTTTCACCCAACATTGTTGAAGGCTGGATTAGAAAAGTTGAAGATGCGGATGATTTTCTTTTCACTATAAAACTTCATCAAGATTTTACCCATCGCCGGAAGTACGATAAAAACAGCTTGCAATCGGTGTCTGAAAATTTAGCCTTGCTTGAAAAAGCAGAGCGGCTTGGTGGAATTTTGATGCAGTTTCCTTATTCATTTCAATTTAATGAAACAAACGCGGAATATATCAGGCGGCTCAATGAAACATTTTCAAACTATATGCAATTTGTGGAAGTGCGGCATTCGTCGTGGAGTAATCAATCGGTGTATGATTTATTTAAAGCGTTAGATATTTCATTTTGTACAATTGATCAACCGGAAATTGGAAAAGCAATTATGTTTGAACCAGTTGTTACAAATGAAACATCTTATCTCCGCTTTCATGGCAGGAATGTTGATGCATGGAAAAAATCGCTGGGCAGCATCGGCAAAGAACAATCTTACGAACAGCAAAGTGAGCGTTACAACTATCGTTATTCTCCCGGCGAGTTAGCCGAAGTGATGCAAAAAGTAAAAACGATTTATGATAAAGTGAAAGAAATTTACATCATTATGAACAACCATCCGCAAGGAAATGCTGTGGTAAACGCGAAGGAATTGATGAAGATGCTGAATGTGGAAATTCAAAAAATGAAAACCGGTTTGTTTTAATGGCATTTGAATTGAAGATACAAACGAAAACATTGCTGCTTATTGCTAAAACTGAATTTGTTGGTTAAGTTTTGATTGTAGTTTGAGTTTGTTATGGACATGATAAAAAGTTTATTGAAAAAATTCAGCTATACATTCGTTGAATAACTTTGGAGAACTAAATGGAACCGGATTTAAAACTTGCTGTGTTGATTGATGGAGACAATATCCCGTCCGCTTATATAAAAGAAATGATGGAGGAAATTGCTAAATACGGCAATCCTACTATCAAAAGAATTTATGGAGATTGGACCAAACCGAGCCTTTCCAAATGGAAAAATATTCTTTTAGAAAGCGCAATAACACCCATTCAACAATATGGTTATACAACCGGAAAAAACGCTACCGACTCCGCAATGATTATTGATGCGATGGATGTTCTGTATTCAGAGAAAGTTAATGGATTTTGTTTAGCTTCGAGTGATAGTGATTTTACACGTTTAGCAACGCGGTTAAGGGAAGCGGGTATGAAAGTATTTGGTATCGGCGAGAAAAAAACCCCAATGCCATTTATTGTCGCTTGCGATAAATTCATCTACCTGGAAATTCTTAAAAATCAGACAAAGGAACCTGCCGAAAGCAGTGAAGCCGCTATAATAAAAGGGGAAACTCCTAAAAAAAATGAAGTGGACAAAATTACTCCCAAAGTAATTAAGCTGATCGCTTCAACAGTTTCGGATTTGGCGGATGAAGACGGCTGGGCTTTTCTTGGCGATGTTGGGAATCTTTTACAAAAAAAACAGCCGAATTTTGATTCACGAAATTATGGATTTCAAAAGCTTACTCCGCTGATTAAGTCAATTGATAGATTTGAAATTGAACAGCGCGAAAATCAAAAGGGAAGATTTAAATTGATTTACGTGAGGAACAAAGAATAGCGCTGCATCACCGCAAATTTTTTTGATGAACGAACTAAAAAAATCTTGCCTTTTATAAAAAAGAACTTTATTTTAGCAACAAACTTATAGGGGCAGATAATAATCTCTGTAAAAGAAAAACCACTACTACTGTTTTTACTCCGGAGTTTCTATTCATGAGTTATTTCCCCTCAAGTTATAAATAACATCACAACCAATATTTAATGGAGGTTCATATGAAAATTTCAAGACTCAATCCGTACAACGGTACAAATAAAACAAGAGCATTTTTTGATCTTGTTACCGGAGAAGGAATTGAAATAAAGGGATTCACTTTAGTGGATGGTTCAAACGGTTTGTTCGTCAGTTCACCGCAGGAAAAACACAAAGATGGGAAGTACTACGATAAAGTTGTAATTCCCAAAGAACTGAAAAACGAACTCAACACAATGGCAATTGCCGAGTACGAAAAAGTTAAAGGGTAATTGCAAACTTCCTATCTGAAAAATCAGCGCCACGTTAAAGCGTGGCGCTGAATTAAAAAATCATTGCGATTTATCGGGATTTGTTCTGGCAGCACAATCCATTTATGGTTGTGCGGAATTATATAAAACCGAACATGTTTTCATGATCTGGTGATATAATAACGCCGGTGTTGTGTTAATGCAAATGTAATTAATCGCGTTGCCGTAAACGACAACGCTATCCGAAAAATTCATCGTAAACGATGATGATAGGAAATCACATCCCGATTCATCGGGATTTATTTGTACAGCGTAAACCATTTATGGTTATGCGGTGAATGATATTTGCGATGCGACATTATCATGAATCGCTCTGTCGTAAATTCGCGATACCGTAAACGGTATCGCTAATCGAAATAATCATCGTAAACGATGATAGGAAAATTCCATCCCGATATATAGGGATTTATTTGTGCAGCATCACGCCTTGGCGTGATGCGGAATTTACAAGAAATATTGAGGAAAACATGGGTAAGGTTTTTTATAAATTGTTTTATCATGTTGTATGGACAACATATAGACGGGAAGAGCTAATTTCAGAAAAAATTGAACAATACCTTTATACGTTTTTGTTAAATAAGGCAAAACGGTTCCATTGTGAAATTCACGGTTGTAACGGAACAACTAACCACATCCATTTAGCTATATCTATTCCTCCGGCTAAATCGGTTAGTGATATTATCGGCAAACTGAAAGGGAGTGCTTCTTATTTTCTGAATAAGGAAATTCAGGTAACAAAAGATTTTATGTGGCAGGAAGGGTTTGGCGTTTTATCATTTGCTGAAAAGGATCTCCCGCGCATTTTGCATTATATAAGCGGTCAAAAGGAACATCATCAAACCGGAAAAACAAATGCTGCGCTGGAAACATTTACAGATGATACCTCAGATAATGTGTAATCAGCATGTATTAATCAGCGATACCGTAAACGGTATCG
>MNVA01000215.1 GCA_001871325.1 Ignavibacteria bacterium CG1_02_37_35 | reverse complement strand
AACCACAGATTTTTATGAAGGATTGCGGCAAGCGATGCGAGATAAAATGCAGCTTGAGGAATCGAAAGAAATATACGGGTTGCGAAAGACGATAGTAGAGCCGGTATTTGGTCAAATAAAAAACGGTGGATTTAGAAAATTTAGTTTACGGGGAGTTGAAAAAGTCGCGGGTGAGTTCTCACTCGTCTGTGCTGTGCATAACATAAAGAAGATAATAAGGGCAATAAAGAACGAGTTAGTTAGTGTCATTGACGGGAAAATGATTCCACAAGCGGCTTAAAATCTGCTTCCTTATTTTTTTTAATTCTTGTTTTACTGTTTTGGGATTGTATTTGAAAAATTGGTCTGAAACCTATCATTGACTATTTGAAAAAACTATATTCTCGGACACGCTCCTAGCGGTATCTTTAAGAATTTCAACACCACAATAATGACAAGGGATTTTACTCATGTTATTCTCTCCATATATCTAATTCTCTTTCCTGACTATATACCCATCCAAACCCAGAGTAATGTCTTTAAAACATGCATCGGGAAAATACTTAACATCTTGGGTATCGAAGACAACCGGGTAAGCATGATATCCAATTTTGGGAGATATATTCCCCAACCAAAAGCCAAATAAAAATACTTTTGAAGAGTGCCATTCTGCATGCAGTTCATTCGGTATTAAACCTTTGTATTCTCTGAAAAAATAATTGAGCACTGCAACCTGTAAAGCGGAATAACCCGTACAATTAACTTTTCTTACCCTCCAAGCTAAATTCGGTTCTTTAACAGAGACACTATATTCGTATTTTAACCTATCGGCTACGAACTCGTTGGTGAAATCCATTAGATTCTTTGGAGAAATAATTCCAGATTGAATTCTCTCTGCTACAACAGCACTGTCGACCGCAGCTTTAACCTCAGTATTAAGTTCAGGCATCTTTAACTTATATTGCAACTCATAACTGAACCCAGCTGTTACGAAAGAATATCCAACTGTCATAAGTGCTATGACTATAACAACGATCACGAAATATTTCCAATATTTTTTTTATTGCAAACATAGTAATATCAAAAACCTTCTCCTCATGCATTTAATTTGTTAACTTTTTTCAACCCCAAGTATCAATTAACAGGAGCTCCAATCACAGAAATATAATTTAGCCAATCAATTAAAAATGCTTCCATTTTTTCTAATACTTCTTCACTTGCGTCAGTAGAAACAGAGAACCTTACTTTATTAAAAAATCCATGGTCACTCCGCAAAAATAGAAATGATACTTCATTTAAGGATTCTCCATTTTCAAAGTATCTATCGTACTTAAATACCGCACTTAAGAATTTTGGTTCCTTATCATTCTCAAAGAAGTATGGTTCATTCATGAGAAGTTTTACATTTTGATAACAATTCTGATCTTCCATCTCAAATATTGCATTTATACATTCCTCAATTTCAGATAACATTATCGGGTCTTCGAGATTGTCCGGGATGTCTACTCCGCGATTATATAGAGTTATTGTAAAAAAACCATTTTCATCCCCGTCATATCTGAGTTGAAAAGCTCCATCCTCACAATTCTTTGTAAAATTAAAATAATATTCGCCAATTACTTCCGGAATATTTTTTTGATTGGAGAATGTTTCTATAAGATTGTTGGTCATTATTTACTCCACACCACTCATACTAATAAATTAATTATACATTAATAAAAGAAACGGACTTCCTTAAATATTCTCAATTATGATAACAAAGATTTTTATTGCAAATAAGAAATCGCAAAGAAACCAGGTCATTATCTAAAAACAAATCGCTTAAAACGCAATATTTTGAAAGTAAAAAAGGACAGCCTGAACGCACTAATAATATCTTGTTTCTTAACTGATCCGTTTCTTATCGAATATGGCTCAACAAACCACTTCGATAGTTTGAAAAATGATTATGAACATCATTATGAAAATTGGGATCCTTTAGTTCAAACATTTTAGGAGTATGGCCTAAGCTTCCATCAAATTTTTGAAAATCATGTCCGTTGATTTCATTTATACTATCCCCTAAAGGTTTGTTCGAAGCGTCAAAATAATCACTGTGGTGAGTGAAGGGATTTTTACTCGAGTGCCCGGTTGGGTGTCCATCTTCTCCAAAGTAATGCTTGCTTCCGAACATATCTTTTTGGGTAAAACCCGTAAGATGATTATCATGGTCAAAATGGGGTTTGAACTGAAAATCATGAAATGCATCCATTGCTTACTCCTTATGTAATATTGTTAGATATGTGCTTTGTTTTCACCAACCAATGAATTTATTCTTTTAATTTTTTCTTGCAAGAAGGGCAGTACATTTCGTGTCCTTCTAATGGGCTGGAACATGAGTCACATTTGTAATTAGTTATCGGAAGATATTTAGTCTCTTCAAAACTCTCATTAGAAATATTATTACTCGGTTCATTCTTTTCTCTCTGCGATTCTTGCATAGCGTCTAAAATATGCTTTCCAACCATGACAAATGGAAGCCACCACATAATGAATACTCCTTATCTAAATTATTTTAAGACCAATTAATTTTACTTTTACAACCGGGACAATAAACTTCATGCCCCTCTAATGAATGTTGACATTTCCCACACGTATATTTGCTAACTTCAGAAGTATTGTTATTGGTATTGTCACTGTCGTCATCAAGTGAAGCAAAAAACCAAATCACTCCTACCACTATTAAGATAACAAAAAAAAACGGCATATATCTATCTCCTCACTTTGTGTTGACGGTTTAATTCGTTAATTGCTTGAATAGCCTGGTCATTTCCTTGATCTGCTGCTTTCTCATACCAATTCCAAGCACGATTAATATCGGGAATTACTCCTAATCCGTTTTGATAAATGTATCCCAACCAGTTCTGAGCAATTGCTAATCCTTGCCCCGCGGAGGCTTCAAAATATTTGAATGCTAAATCCAGATCAACATCACATCCGGTTCCGTTAAAATGGAGTATGGCTAAATTAAATTGTGCATTAACATGTCCATTATCTGCGGCCATTTTATAATTCTCAAATGCCAAGCGTAAATTCATAATTGTGCCCCACCCTTCTTCATAACACCTTCCTAACATATTTTGGGCATCAAAATCCCCCTGTTCAGCGCTGAGTTTGAACAACCTAAATGCTTCCGTTTCATTTTTATTAAGACCATTTCCATTTAAGTAAGCCGAACCAAGAAAGAATTGTGCATCAGCCTCCCCTTGTAGAGCAGCTTTTTTATACCAATTTATAGCCTCTGGTAAATTTTCTTTCGTTCCAATACCATGCATGTAAAAATATCCCATATTTAATTCAGCAATCGGGAGGCCTTGTAAAGCCGCTTTCTTAACCCATTCAAATGCTTTGGGATTATTTTCTATGGTACCCCAACCATTGAAGTAACACTTTCCCAATAAGTTCTGAGCTTCGGCATTCCCTTTTGAGGCAGCTTTTTCAAGGTAAACAACTGCTTTTTTATCATCCCGAATAGCGGAATCTTTTAAATAGGCCGAGCCCAAGTAAAAATATACGAGTGCTTCATCGTGGTATTCCAATTTCTTTAACCATCTGATGGCTTCTTCGGGATGATCATTTTTAATAAACTGTATTAACCATATGATTGCATTTTCATTTCCTTCTGCCGCGCTTTCCCGCAAAAGGCCCAGTCCTTTCTCAATGTCAATTCCATTGTCAAGCATCAATTTGGACATTTCAAATTTCGCTTCTTTACTCCCGGACTTAATCATAAATTCATATATTTCAAGGGCTGCTGCAATATTTTTACCCGTTCCCCGGCCTTCTACATAGCATTTAATAAGCTCATCTAATCCCATTATTGTGCTTTTTTTATCATACACTCTTCTCAATAAATCAAATGACCTTTTATGATCTTTAATTATTCCGTACCCGTATTGATAGCATCTTGCCAAAAGAATATCTACTAAAAAACTTTTACCTTTATGCGTTTTTAGGAGTCCATAGATTTTAGATTTATTATTTTCATTATTATCATAAAATCTGTAGTGTATAGCTAAAGATAACGAAGCATAATAATGCCCTTTACTGGAAAAAGTGGTAAGTAATTTAAGCCCTTCTTCTACTTTTATCTTATCCTGTTGCTTAATTAAAAATAATGCTAAACCGAGAGATCCCTGTTTTTCATTATTTTTATATGCAGTTCTCTTGTATGATTCAGCTCGTTTCAAATCAACTTCTACGCCTTTTCCCTCTTCAAAGCAAATGGCAATATCAGATGCTAAACTAACATTACCAGAGTCATAGGAATTAATCAAAACAGAAAAACCAGCCTTTGAATTTTTTATAGTATTAATTCCTTCAAAATACTGTTCGGCAATTGCTTGCGGTACATTATTTATAACAGCTAGTTGAAGATACTTTTGATATAATTCATTATTCGCATCAAGATCAAGAGGCAGTCCAGCATCGGTGTTTTCCTTATAATGCTCTGCAACTGCCCATTGCGCTTTACCGCAACCATTCAAAGCTGATAATTCTAAAAGCTCAATGGACTTCTCTAAGTATCCATATTCAGATTCAAATATTATTCCCAGGTAATATTGCGCCAAAGGGTCAAATTTATCCGCCATTGATTGCAATGTCTCGATATTCAGATTTTGATAGTAATTTTCGTCCATTACTTTTTCATTGGCTATTTCTGTTATTATTTCAAATATTTTATCACCGATCAAGCTGTTTTTATATTTACTCCGTAACTCTAAAATATCAGTTTTTCTTTTATCCCAGTCTTTTATCAACTCGTAGTCTGATAATCCTTCTCTTTTTTCTTCTGATAAATCATTTAATTCTTCATTTAGGTCTCTCCAATACAAAAGTTCGACAGGAATATTTCCAAGTTGCGTACTAACGGTTTTTTTAACTTGCTTTTCGATAAGCCTACACTCTGGTTCATTCCGGATTTCTTTAATGTAGATTAAGATATTCAGTTTATCCCAATATTTTTTTATTTTTTTTATAAACTCTATGCTTGTTGCAGTAATATTTCCAGGTACAAAGAAATAGACTTGTTTATAATTTCTATGACTTTCATTTATAAAATTATCCAGGTGCCTATTATGGTGAGGATTTGTGGAATTGATACCGGGAGTATCCCAGAAAACCAATCCATTTTTGAGAAGTGGGTGTTGTGGAATTGTAATTTCAGCATATTCAAAAGAGTCCCAGTCCTTTGGAATTTCAATAAATTTATCTAAAGCTTTAGAATTTTTCTGATTAGGTTCGTGTAGCCATATTCCCGTAGGAGTACCCGAATGTATTTTAATAATTGGCATATCTGTTGATTCCAATCTTTCTGGCAAAATTGAAACACCCATAAGCATATTTATAAATGCTGATTTGCCTGTACTGAACTCACCTAACAACAATATTTCTTTACTCATAAATCACATCCTCATTAAATGATTATAGGCTTCATTAATCTGTTGTGCTTTTTTGTTTGCAAGTTCTTGAAATTCTTTTGAGAGGTGTGCAAATTTATCTGGGTGATATTGTTTCATTTTTTCATAATAAGCCTTTTTTATTTCTTCTTTCGTCGCACTCTTTTTAACTCCGAGAACATCATAGTAATCAAAAGGTTCACTTCGATTGTCGTGACGGGGGTTTGTTTGTTCAGTTTTTTCCTTCCCACTATTTTTATTTTTGCTAAATATTCCGGAGAGTTTCTTCTTTAATTCGGAATTATCATTAATCTGATTCAGATAAGAAAAAAGTAAAAAGAAGACCTCTTCGTTCTGATGAGAAATAGTATTTGCCTCCTCTAAAAGAAAAAAATACGGGGTGTAAATAGCATCTGCATTATCAAGAGAACTATCTGCAAATATATCGGGAAAGAAATTTTTCCCAATTTTCTTAAATAGACTTTCACTTTTAACAGAGGCTATCAATAATGCAAACTTCTGAAAAACCTTTTCCTTTTCTAAATTTCTTAGCAGAACATCTGACGAAAGGACACAATTTATCTGCCTCAACGAAACCATTGCAATCACTTCATAAACGTATTCATTATTGCTGCCGAGAGCTTTTGAAACGCTTTTTGAAACAAAAGGAATTAGAATAATATCCTCCAAGCCAAGTCCTCCTGTTAGAAAACCGGCTGTCCAACCTGTAAAACTCCCAATGGCATCAGCCCGTCGGCTTTTTATATGAAGCGAAGAAAGAATAGGGAAAATCTGTTCATATTCATAAAATGCTTTCATGTGTTGTTTTTCGATAAGCAATTTGTCTGCTGATTCGAGAATACCGAGCACGATATCCTTTGATTCCATTTTATATTTTCCCTATGTTTTCAACTGCGGCCTTATACTCATTGATTTTTTGTTCGATCACACTTGTTTGTTCTTGTCTTTCCTTTTCAATTTCAGCTATCTGTTTATTGATTTCTTCGTTTTGAGCAGTGAGTGCTTCATCAATTTGTTTTTCCATCAAATCCTTCTGAACATTTATATTCTTTATCATTTCTCTTCTGAAAGATTGAAAATTTTCTTGAAGAGAAGAAATAATTTGGGGCTTCATTTGCTCTCTCTGCTGTTGCAATCGTTTTTTGCGAAAATTCTGAAATAGCGGCCCCAAAAGAAAAGCGAGAGGTGTAAATAAGCCGAAAGTAGATAGAATTAGCATCCCTCCAACAACTGCAACTGTTGAAGCTGTTGCAGATTTCATATCATCAGACATTATTGAATCCAATGGTGTTTGAGTATTCTGCTGTGCATAAGAGGTTAGCGATGTACCTGTAAATTTAACAAGTGATACATTAACTTCCTGGATTGATTTCATTACTCTTATACTTATTTCTTCGTGAATTGATCTTAGAATTTTTTCAATTAATGGTTCATTTCGCTCCCGCCAATTTTCATATTTAAATTTTATTTCCATTTCCAAATCTTTTATTAGAAGATTAACATCACGTTTATCAGAGGATAATATTTCATTAACTATTACTAATATGTCATTCAATAATGTATTTAATGATTCTTCAACTTTATAAGTTAGGGAATCAAAATCCAGTTCTACCTGATTTTCAAGTTCACGGGTTTGCTCTCTGAATAATTTTAGATCATTTTTAAGATCATCTTTCCGTTGCTGAAAACTCTCCTCTGGAATGGAAAGCCCACCAGCTTTTAGTTTTATAATTTCTACTATTTGTAATTTGATTTTTTGAAAAACAGCCTCGTACTGAATTTTAAGATTATCAAATTTCTCCGAACTCTCAATAAATTTAATCAACGCATCAGCAAATATTTTGAACTTACTCATAGTAACTAATTTTTCGTCTTGCTCTAGAGTTCCTTCAAGATAATCAATAGCCGAAACTGTATAAAAAGTATTTATCTCGTCAGTACTATTCTTTCTAAACCAATTTGAAACATCTTTAGCTGCTAATTCAAGATTGTCGCCAAGTAAATCGATTTTGTTCAGCACGAAAAATATATTCTTTATTTTATTCCCAAGGATATGTTCTTTATACACCTCGACGTTCGATGAAGTCACCGGATGAATCGTAACATATACTACAGCATCAGCTTCAGGTAACAGTCCATAGGTAACGGCAACTCTTTGTTCATCTGTATCATTTGTTCCGGGAGTATCAATAATTCTGATGCTATTTTTCAGCAGAGGAATATCTATTAACACTTCTATGTAATCAATCTCGTTCACAAGTGGCTTGTTTTCCGCAATAAGCGATTTCAAAAACGAAGAGTCAAATGGGTGAACCTTCCTTATCCCATTTTTCATTATTAGGATGATCTGAGCATTTTCCGAATAAGAAATGTAAGTTATTCTGGCTGTAGTAGGTTCTAATAAAGTGGGAAGTAAATCAATACCAAGCAACGCATTAATAAGAGTAGATTTTCCCGAAGTAAACTCTCCGACCACTGCGATGTCAAATGTGGTCTTATTAATGATACGAGTAAGAAAACCATAATCATTTAATTGAAGTTTCAAGTTTTTTGTAATACCTTCAAGTTTGTTGATCTTTGAAGATAACTCTTTACGAATGTCAAGAATGCTCATAATGTTTCTACCTCCTTAAGTAGTTGAGATAAATTACTTTTACTTTGATTAAGCTGATTTATTTTTGAATTAATTTCGTTTTTATATTCTTTGAAAGTTGATTTTTCGCTGAACAGAATTTTTTTATTCGTTTCAAAAATATTATTAATGTTTTTTCTTTTGTTTGCCAGCGATTTGCTAACCGTTGAAGACACATCACTGAAATAGGTCTCAAGGGAAGAATGAAATGTTTTAATCAACATATTCCTTACTCCGTCAATTTCCTTTTTTAATCCAAGTTCATCAAAAGTTACATGTTCAATTGTTTTATCCTCCGAATTGAATTCTTTCCCAACTCTTCTTCCTGCCGCAGCACCTGCCGCAGCACCAATAGGGCCTCCAACAAAAAAGCCTATAAATCCTCCTATTGCTGCTCCGACAAAACCGCCATCACTGTTTCCACTAATAACTTCTTGTTTTCTTAAAAAATACTTGGATGTATCGATACTTTTCACCTGGATATCAAAACTCGGTTGAGAGATTTTTATGTTCTCTAATTCAAAGTCACTGATCATATCCTTGATAAATTTTTTGGTTTTAGTATTTATTTTCTCAGTTAGAAATTCAGTTACACTATTAATATCTCTTGAAAGATTTGGGATTGCTTTTGTACTGATTGAAATATGAGTATTAAAATCGGAAGTTATTTCCTTTTGTATCCAGTTTTTCAAAGTGTTTTTTGCGTTCTCATAATTTGAAATAATATTATTGGTTTTGTTACTGAGTTTTTCTAGTTCCGTCTGGGACTTCTTTAATTCGTTTTCGACCATAGTTAGTGAAGTTGGTTCATAAGCAATTTTTTCTAACAACTCACCAATAAAAGGTTCTAGGCTCTCTATAATAAATTTGTTTATTCTTAACCTTAAAAATATTTTTCCCTTTTCTTGAACAAGATAATTTTCTAATTCTTTTTTGAATGGTCCGAACCTTGATTTTTCATAAAGTTCAACGTCGTTATCTCTAATTCCTCTAAGAGCATCTAAAGCATCAATCGGGAAAATATTTATCTTTTCTCCAAAGGTCTCGTTTAATAATTTCTCATTCTTTTCTATTAATTTCGGCAACTCATTTTTAAGTTGCCGTTCTTTTAGATAGGAAATCTTATTAAAGACACAGATAATTCCTTTACTGGTTCCTAGATTATTAAGAATTTTACTTTGTATAAATTGTAACTCACTATTCTTTAGCCCGCCTTCATTCGCACTCATTAAAAAAATTACTGCATCCGCGCGATCAATAAAGTTTAATGTTACATTTGACCTCGCCTCGTCGGGGTCATCGACTCCGGGTGTGTCAATAATGCAAAATCCTTTTTTGAGTATATCATTTGGATAAAATATTTCGGCATATAGAGTATTTTCAACTTTGGCTTTTTCTCCTTTTGGACTTACTCCATCAAATGTAGATGTATATTTAGGCAACTCACTAATTTCAATGTCAATTTCCTTCTTATCCTTTGTGTAAATAATTGCGTGGGGATTATCGTCATAATTCAGGAATGCTAATTTTGCTGTTTCTGGATTTACTTGTGTAGATAATATATCAACATCAGCTTTTAATAAAGCATTTAATAGAGTGGATTTACCTCGTTTAATAACGCCAACTACAGCTACTAAGAATTTATCGGATTTAATTTCTGCAACAGCTTCCTTGATGCCTTGCCTTAAATTAGCAGTATTCTCATTTTCTGAACACTGAAGTTCCAAGTCATTTAGTAAAGTAACTACTTTTAATTTGAGGTTGTCAAATTGATCTATTTTTTCCATGAAATGTACTTTGAGATTGATATAAAAAAAGGACGCAACTTCCGTTACATCCTTCACTGAGGTACTGGAATACTTTTAGACAAAGATATAAGAAAGCGCGTCCATTCAGGACGCAGCCTTCTTGCATGTTCTTGTCTAATCGAAAGTTTCCAGTTTTCAGTGAAGAACATAGCAAATGCTACGTGTTAATTATTATTTAAGAACTTAGTAACCGATAAAAATCTCTCTATTATTTATAAAATCAACTTAAGTAAAAAATCCGTTTTCACCTCAACAAATAAGCATACCGAGCAACTACGCCAGTTAAAACATAATAGTGCGAAGCATACTTATGTAACCAATAATTTTTTATTAGAATTAAATAGAAGAGGATAAAATCTTCTTAGAATGTTTTTTGTAGATCCCGATGAAGTGCATAAACAGAATTCCAAAGTAACTTATCCCTTACTTGTTTTAATTTGTTTAATTAGTGAAAGGAAATTAAAACTAATTATTCTTATTTCCAAAAAAGAAATATTGCCAACGGTCGCTCCAAACCTTTTACATTTTGTACTCATCGAACATTATTTTTTTATGTAAGCGTTCAGACCAATCACTAGAGGTTTGCCATCAACCATACATTGTGTTTGAGTATTACCATGAGTAGTTGCTACCACTAATGTTTTACCAGAAGCGCTCGGTGTCGGTTTCTGCAACTCAATCGTGATGATGAGTTTGTTGTCTTCAATTTTAACTTCCATTTTATTCTCCGATGTTTGAAACAAAATATTTGTGTTGTGAAAATTAAGATATAAAATGGAACTGTCAAGTCGAGCATATTTTTGTATACGGCTTATGCGTGAGAGTAACCGTTTAACCTTCAAAAAAACAAAGGCAAATCTCAATTGCCGTGTTATTTCTACCCCACCTCGGTACTAGGATGGGATCCTACATTCGCAAACCCGATTAGATTCGAACCGATTTCGCGAGAGTTCATTGATAAGATTTACTTGGTAAACTCAACAGTTAGTTACTATTCGCTCAAACGGAAGAAGTATAGAGATATTCCATTATACAGCGTATTAACAGAAATACTTTTATCAATGCTTGAGGAAACAACGAGCAGCAAGTTGATAGATTATAAAATTGTTGAGAATTTGAGAAGAGCTGTTAGTCGCCACTTCGTTGAAATTGGAATTAATGATACAGGGTATATAGCTCGGACATCTAGAAAAAGATTTATTCCCTTTGGAGATCCCGGTTTAATATGAACGCATCTGTTGTGAGAGAATTAGTTGGGCACGAACATGGGAACATTAAAGATGTGTATTACAATCAGATTCCGTACAACACGATGGAGCAAGAACTGGAGAAGTTTAAGAGATCAGACATGTAACGAGAAGCAAAAAAAAACCAATCCAAACCCCTTCTGCCAGAGTTTTTGCCATAGTTCAGTGCGAAAAGAGGGGTAAAATGAGTTCTCTTTAGGTCAATTCGTGATTTTAATGGCTGGAGTAAAAATAAAAAAGTGCGAAAACGTTTAATTTTCGCACTTTTCGTGCACCCTGCGGGACTCGAACCCGCGACCTGATGATTAAGAGTAAGTGGGATTCTTGTGGTAAATAAGCCACAATCGCTCTTTTTTCAGTCACTCCCTACTCAGGCCCTACCGAACATAAGGAGTTAAATCTTATGTTTATTTCTAAAACAAAAAAATCGCCGTTCTATCAATTGACTTACGATCTCAATGGTAAACGCACAACGGTTTCAACCAAAACTTCTAATATTCAAGAAGCCTATAAGTTCATGGCAAACTATCAAAGAGGGAGCTATGAGCCAAGAGCGCGGATTGA
>MNVA01000091.1 GCA_001871325.1 Ignavibacteria bacterium CG1_02_37_35 | reverse complement strand
AATTATTTCTTGTCCCTTTTCAATTCTATTCTCGGACACGCTCCTAGGCCGATTACCGTTACTTCGATCTCCCCTTCCTTTAAATGATACTCTCGAAGCAAACTTTCCTTGGCTGTTATCAGTATTTGTTCACTCAGCTTGGGAGAAAGCTCATATGAGTTTTTTAACTCCCAGATAAACTCTCCCTCGCTACTTTTTATTTGCCTTCTGCTTATTTCTGTTCTTCTTACTTCCATTTGTCTCCTCAGTCTTTTTTTGAAATATATTCATTTCTGAGGGGACATTTAGCACTATTTCATAAGTATCATTTTCTTTGATTCAACAAATCTTCCGGCCTGTCCCGCTGCCGCGTTTGCTTCAATTCTATAAAGATATATTCCACTGGCGAGTGTAGCGTGTGGAGTTCCCGAAGTGGCAAGCGAGAATGTAGCATGATGGATTCCGGCTTCTTCTTCTTTATTCACAAGAGTTGCAACTTCTCTACCTAATAGATCATAAACTTTCAGAACAACGAAACCGCTAACCGGCAACTGATAACTTATAACTGTTTCCGGATTAAATGGATTTGGGAAGTTCTGCTCCAGAACAAAATTTACCGGCGCATCAAAATTAACTTCAACAGTATTCGAGTATTCGAACGCACCGTCATTATCAATCTGCTTTAATCTGTATTGTAATTTTCCCACTTGCGGATTCTTGTCTTCAAACAAATATTCTTTTTGAGAATTACTATTTCCATGCCCTTGTACAAAGCCGATCTTTTCCCATTCTGACTTCTGATTTCCGATTTCTGATTTCTGTCTTTGAATCTCAAACCCATAGTTGCTCACCTCTGTGGCAGTTTGCCAGTTTAGGTTTACAGATTTATTTTGAACTAAAGCAGTGAAAGAAGTAAGCTCGACGGGAAGGGCTGATTCATTTTTACCAATGGCAAAATCTGAAAATGAAGTTACACCGGTAACCTCGATACTGCCGCCATCATCTGTTCCCCCAGGAGTGCGCGTCCCAATCGTTGGAAAAGTCCATGCTGAACTTGCATATTTACCAACTACCATTGCACCTTCATCTGTGAGTTCTATAAATTGAACACCATTGAAATCTGCTGCTAAATAACTGAACGTTGCGCTATAATTATCGAATGTGATACCGCTATTAGTAAAAGACCAATAACGGGTTAGCGTCTCGTTTGGTGTAACAGCATTAGTATGAGTTGTTTGTGTTGCAACCGCAGTTAAATCTCCGGCAACAGATACATCACCAAAAGCAACCGTAACGGGAGAATAACCATTAGCTGTACCTACCTCAAATGTTTTAGATGTTGCCCCGGCAGCAACGTTCTTTTTGAAATTACCAATTACATGTCCTGAAGCTCTACTTACCGATCCGCCAGAAGAAAGCGCTAAAGTGTTGGAACCACCGGTTGCCAAATTACCGTTAGTCAATGTGAAAATGCCGTTGACGGTTGGACTGCTGTTTAGTGATACACCATTAGCATTGTTGATAGTGAGATTGCTGAGAGCTAACACACTACTTGGAATACTTACACTTGATGAACTACCACCACATGACAAATTTGAAGATGAGGTCGTTGAAAGATTTGCAGCCGTTCCTGCAATAGCTGGACCATTTAAGGATAAGGAGTTTGAACCTACACTGAAAGTTCCGTCCGTAAGTGTGAGCGTACTGCCGACTGTAACATCCCCTCCGAGAGCGATGCCGTTTGACCTGTTGATAATAAGATTGTTAAGCGTAACAGCAGGGAGATCTGTGCTTGCGCCGACTCCGCCAAATGTGATATTAGAACTGCCGCCGCCCGTGAGCGACCCGCCGCTTGCTTTGGTAATGGCGCCGTTAAGCGTAAGCGTGTTTCCTCCAATGGAAAGCGCACCGTTGGTCAATGCGAGCGTGCCGTCAATAGTTGGACTGCTGTTTAATGATACGCCATTAGCATTGTTGATAGTGAGATTGCTGAGAGCTAACACACTACCCGGAATATTTATACCCGCTGTACTCCCGCCAAATGACAGACTCGAAGATGAGGTAGTCGAAAGGTTTGATGCTGTTCCTGCAATGGCAGGACCATTTAAGGACAATGTGTATGCGCCAACTGTAAATGTACCGCTCGCAAGTGTGGGCGTGCCGTTAACAGTACTGCCTGCATTCAGTGTAACACCGCCTGAATTATTGACCGTGAGATTATTGAGTACTGAAGAAGATGTTGGCAATTCATTGCCGGTTGTTACACCCGACGAACCCGTATATGTAACATCCACCGACGTCCCAAATGTTGGCGCGGCAGATAAGCTTCCGGTCGCTCTTGATATTGCTGCACTATTGCCTAATGTCAACGTTTGAGAAGAATTATTGAACGCGCCGCTTGTGAGTGTGAGCGTGCCGTTTACGGTAGCGCCTGCGTTAAGAGTTACACCGCCGGAATTGTTCACCGTCAAATTATTAAGCACAGTAGAGACAGTGGGAAGTTCTACTCCCGTAGTAATCAGTGATGAGCCCGTGTATTCCACATTTGCACTTGTATTGAATGTTGGCGCATCGCTAATAGATCCGCTACTACGTGAAATGGTTGCACTATTGCCCATGGTAAGATTACTTCCTGTAGTTAAGGTACCACTTGTAAGCGTAAGCGTTCCGTTGACTACCGTTGGGCCTGCGAAATATGGAGAAGTTGATCCTGCATCAATCGTTAGGTTCCGTAAGAAGGCAGCGCTATTGATTTTAATATTACCTGTGGTAGAGCTGCCGCTTCCGATAAGGAATGTAGAATTCGATGTTATACTTACCGAATTATTCGTGATTGCAAGGTCGCCGCCTGAACCCAAATTGGCATGCATAATTTTCACAGTGCCGTCGCTCATAGTAAAATTGTTTGTGCTGGGTACCTGAAATACTGCCTTGGCATCGTTAATTTGTCCCGCATTCGAAACGACAATAGTACCGCCCGTAATATTCATCGTGTTCGTACTATTACCGCCGGATTGTTCCCAACGTCCGCCGATGACAAGATTTCCTCCACTTATCGAAACGCTCGTATTTTGTCCACTGATACTCAATATATCCGATATTGTTGTACCAACATTGAGTGTGCCGGATTGGACGAGTAGATTGCCGGTGCTATTGACAGTAAAAGAACCGGCAATGTTCACAACACCCCCATTGCACCATAATCCTTGATTAGTACCAAGGGTTGGTGATGCGCTGAAAGGTGTAATTGTAGAGGAACTAGAGTGTTTAAAGGTGCCGGTGTTGATAGTGACGAGCCCGTTCAGGGTATATGCCAAGCTGATATCTAAGCGATCCACATTAGCTGCCCCACTCAACGTAATGTTGTTGAATTTCATTGAAGTCGGGGTTCCGCTAACGGATTGACTACCCCCGGAAATAGTAAAGGTGACATTGATATATCGATTTACCGCAGGAGCGCAATCGAAAGTACCGTTATTAATAATGCTGCCCGATATAGACATGGTATGTGTTGTGTTGACTCCACCATCTGCGTAAACATCGATTGTACCTCCGCTGCCAATAGTAACACTGCCGCTTGAGCCGGTGGTTGTTAGAGTTCTCCCGGTTCCAGCAGCACCGAATCGCAGAATGCCGTTTACAGTAATTGAGGTGAGTGCGTTTGCCGGTGTTACATCTATTATTACAGTGTGCGCAGCGTCGATCGTCACATAGTCACCCGTGTTACTGCCCGGCATGCGAGTCGCCGCTATCCCATTTTCATTCCAAGTCGTATAAAGTAATCCACCAGTATTAGCGTCCCAGTTGCCACTTGCTATGGATGTAAAGTTTTGTGCAGAGACCTCTTGAAAAATAAAGAGGACGAAAAAAAAGAAGTATAGTTTTTTCATAAATCCTTCTTGGGATATGTGTACGGATTCCATCTCTTTCTTTGATAGAATCAATTCATTATAATCAAAAAGCGTCAAGAATTATTCTCGACGCTTAAAGTTTACATTCTTTTCTTTTTATAATCAACCACTAAATTATTTAATAAAATTCATCTTTAGTGTTTTTACATATTCACTTGAACTAATTCTATACAGATAAACACCCGATGCTAGATTGCTTGCGTTAAAATTAACCGAATGATTTCCCGCAGGTTTATAACCATTAAGAAGTGTAGCTACCTTTTCACCAAGCAGGTTAAATATTTCTAAACTTACAACTCCATCTTTAGCTAAAGAAAAGTTTATTGCTGTTGATGGGTTGAATGGATTAGGATAATTTTGTTCTAACTTAAACTCTTTTGGAATCGAATTTAATGTATTTGAATTATTACCCAACTTACCTAATGCCTTTGTCCATTCGTTAAATGTTCTTGTTACAATAACCGCAAAGTCTCCTCTGCTCACTACTTGGTTTGGCTTAAAAGATGCATGCATAGTCGGCGTTAAATCGTATGGACCTTGTGTCATTGCGAAGTATGCATTTATTAAATTTAAGTTGAGTGCTAATTGTACATATCCTCTTAGGTTGGATGGAATATCTGCATTATCATCAAGTGTAATTACTTGACTATTGAATGTTACTTTCACTTGTGTTCCGGCAAGAGAATCTGCTTTTAATTGTAATCCTAAACTTTGGATGAATGAATAAGCAACGTCTATTCTTTTAACGCTTTCCACAGGAGAAAATATTCCAGCACTTGTTGGAAGCATAACACCTTTGAAAAATTGAAATCTATCTCGAATAGCAGCGCCTTTGTTTGTTATTGATTCAACTAACAGAGCATCGTTTGCACTAACATCGTTATAATTAAGAACGCCGTTTATAGGAAAGTACTGCCTGATTGCCTGACCCATCATAAAGTATTTTGCCATATCTATTCTTTTTAAAGGATCATTAGGCATATAGTTACCACCCTGGAATCCATCTACCAATCTTGAAACAACAGCTAATTTAATGGAAGCTTCAGCAGGGTGACCGCTTATATCATTAAGTCCGGTATGACCTGCAAATGTTAAAAATTTAATTTTACCATTAATATCTTCACTAAACGAAACCCCGCTTGTTGGATTTGCAGTATTTCCACGTAAACCTCTCAACTCAACTATCCAGGTGCCCGCAGCAGGATTTGTAACTGCCACTGTTCTTTTATAATCAATTGCGAATAAGAGAGAGATTCCCGATGAATACTCTGTGCCGCTCGGCGAAATAAGAATTAAGTTAACCGGATTACCGGTTTCCCAAAAACCATAAGCATCTACACTGGCTTCGATTGCTGAAATACCGGAACTTACATTAAATGAATATCTGTTACTGGTTGGGGATAATGCCGGGTTTGGCTCATACTGGATTCCAAAATTCTGATAAATAGCCGAATTATTAACACTGCTGTTAAATTGTTGATACATATTAACAAGCGAGCTGTAATTTCTATGATTGATAATATAATCTACAGCAGCATACGCGTTAGCATAACCGGAACCTGCTTCCCATGTGTCATAACCGGGCATGTTAGTACTTGTTTTTTGAAGAATGTCTTTTACTTGTGCCGGGGATAAAGTTCTATCGGCTTCGATCATTAGCGCTACTATTCCCGCGGTATGAGGAGTTGCCATTGAAGTACCACTCATTGTAGTATAGAACGGCAAGTATGCCGGTTCAAGTGTAGTCGCATCGGCATCTGCTGCAAGAGAAGAGACGGGAGCGATTACTCTCGTTGAAACTATATCAACTCCGGGTGCGGTTACGGTTGGTCTATTTTCCCAGGTATAGGTATCTCCATCCATATCGAAAGTACCTGTTTGACCTTTAACACCCCGCGAAGAAAAATCTGCTAATCTACCAAACTTATCGCCTGCTGCAACAGAAATTACCCACGGTGCAATTGCATAAGGATTATGAGTATCTTCTCCTGGTCCGGCATTGCCGGCTGCAAAAACAACTACAATTCCACGATCAAAAGCAATTTTTGATGCTATGTTAACTGGATCGTAAGGATCGAAATTTCCAGAAGTTCCCCAAGAATTTGTTATCACTCTAATATTATATATGAATTGATTTGTTATTCCATAATCAAAACCACCAACAGCATCAAGAACAAATAATGCTGCGCCGGAACCATATCCTACTAAGTTAGCACCAGGTGCAACACCTTCGTACTTCCCTGCTGATTTTGTTCCTGTACCTCCAACTATTCCTGTTACGTGTGTTCCATGTCCTGAATTGTGATCTGTGGAAGGAATGTTTTCAAGATAAACAATAGGGAGAAGAGCATCGTATGCGTGCGGGTTTGTTGAACCCATTGCATTTTGAATTAAATGAGTTCCGAATTTTATATCTTCATGTAAACCATCAACACCGCTATCATTAATTAGAACTGTAATACCTTTGCCGGAAACCGGGAATCCCCCGTTTTTAGATGTTATTGTTTGATCTCTTCTGAGTCTGTCTACTCCGGTAATAGCTGTTGCATCAAAATTGAAGTAATCCAGTTTTTTGTTCATGTATATTGATTTGATCTCGGTGTTATTAGTCAAAGCATTTATTTGTGCGGGTGTAACAACAGCGCCAACCATTGGAAGTGATTTGAAACTGAAAGCGTTGAGTATGCCCAATTGCTTGAGTGCGGCTAACTGTAATGCCGATGGAGCTGTATTACCATTAAAGGTTATTACCACTTCAAGTTGTGATGCACCGCCAAGGATAGTATTTTTTATTTTGTTGTCAATTTTTGGTTGTGCTGATAAGAGAATTGCTGAAGAGAGGAAGAGAATAAAGGAAAGAACGATTCGTACAATGCTTTTCATTTTAGTATTCCTAAGATGTTATAAAAATTTGTATGTAAAGATATTGATGCAATAATTTTTATAATAGAGCGTATTTCGTGATTTTAAAGTAACCATTCGTGTTGCATCTTTGTAACGGTTTCGATGGCAAGAATTTGATTTGAAGTCTAACATAATTGTAGCAGATAAGTATATTAAAATTTGTTCTATCTGTTTTATTTAGTAACTCATCTTACGCAGTTTTGGCTAAAGCCGATTGTTTATTGGGTTATTTAATCCGCGACTTAAAAGTCGTGGCTATTGAAAATTTGAATTGAATAGCCACAATCTTTAAATAGTGGAAGAGAATCTCTCGTTTCTATTTTGGGACTTTAGTCCCATTTGCGAAAGGTACTTACTAATTAATTCTTAAGATTTTCTAACGCATATCTAAGATCTAAAAATTCGGTTGACTTATCGAAGAAAAAAGAAACTCCTTTTACCGAGGCTTCTTTTCTGTATGAAGGCAAGTTATGGTTGGTAAGAATTAAAATTATCGGCGTATAAGTTGATCTGTCAATTGAGTCAATTATATCGAATGCGGTACCATCGGGTAATTGAATATCTAATAAGAGTACTTCAGGAGTCTCAGTTGAAATCATATCTTTTGTTTGAACTAAATTTTCAGCTTGAAGCACTTTTGTAAACTTAGTATTTGTGCTTATAAGTCTTAAAACTCTATCCCTAATTTCTTTTGAGTCATCAACAATTAGTATCTTCATATTCAAATCCTATTCTTAATATTAATGATAATATTTTTGATATTAATTAATTAGAGCGATTCATTTGTTTTTTGTGCCAAATAAATATTGGCATAGATGCCACAATTATTGGGGCATGAATTGTTTTTTTTAGTCGGTTGTCGGTAAAATAATTTACGCTTAATATTCTATCACAAAAAAGTAAAATTGCTTTGCTGAATTTATTCAATGAGGCTATTTTCAATTGCATATCGAACTATCTCTGCATTTGAACTAAAATTCATTTTTTCCATCATCCGGGAGCGATAAGAGGTTATTGTATTCACGCTCAGAATCAGTTCTTCAGCAATCTGCCCTACCGATTTACCTTTAGCAATCAGGCGGAAAATTTCAAATTCCCGGTTAGATAGGGTTTCGTGTGGTAATTTGCCAAGTTCTTTATCGAAATTAATAGCCAGATATTCTGCGAGTGAGGCGCTTATATACCTTCCGCCACCCATAATCTTTTTAATAGCGGTTACCAATTCTTTTGCAGCGGCTTCTTTCGATAAATAACCGGAAGCGCCTGCTTTTAATGCTCTTAAAGCAAATCTTTCTTCCGGATGCATACTCAAGATCAGGATTCGAATATGGTCGTTCAGTTTTTTGATATCGCCAATAATATCTAAACCGCTTCTTCCAGGTATCGTAATATCCAATACAACTAAATCTACTTCCGTTTCTTCCAGCAATTTAAAGAGTTCTGTAGCATTGCTTGCCTCGCCGACTAATTGTATCCCGGGTTCTTTGAGAAGAACTTTTTTTAATCCTTCACGCACCAATTCATGGTCATCAACAATTACTATTCTCATTGCATCCTCTCAATTTTATTTAATATTTTTCCGTTGGGGAAAGAGGCACTTCAAAAAAAACTTTTGTTCCTCCACCTTCTCTGCCTTCAATAAAAACTCTTCCCCCAATAAATTTTGCTCTTTCTTTCATTCCAATAATTCCAATGGACGTAATATTGAAAAGTTGTTCTTTTGAAATTCCTTTACCGTTATCTTCAACTTCTAAAAGTAATTTGTCTCCTAACAATTGTACTTTTGCCATTACTTGTGAAGCGCCTGAATGACGGGCAACATTTGTCAGCGTTTCTTGAAAAATACGGAAGACGGCGGTTGCTTTATCTTTTCCTAAATCAATCTTTTGGATGTTGCTATTAAAGACACAACGAACCTTATGCCTTTTTTCAAACTCTTTTGCGTGCCATTCTAAAGCGGCAATTAACCCCAGGTGGTCTAAAATATCGGGTCTAAGTTCAGTTGCAATATTTCTTACGGTGATGATAAGACGATCAGCCATTTTTTCAATTTGTATTAATTGCTCCGTTATTTCTTCTTTAGATAGTTTTGGATTCACTTGTAAATCGTCTTGCATCAAAGTCAGATCCATCTTAATGGCGGTTAAAACCTGTCCAAGCTCATCATGAAGTTCTCTCGCTATGTATGAGCGTTCCTCTTCTCTTGCTGTTTCCAGGCTTGCTGAAAGAGCTCTCAACTTTTCTCTGGAATTAATTAATGCATTCTCTACTCTTTTAAATTCTGTTATATCCAAGCACGAACCATAAATGGTTTTTGCATATCCTTCAGAATCGTCCAGAACAATTCCCTTTGTATATAAAATGCGAGTTTCACCATCCGGTCTGATTATTCTTTCGTAGTGTTCGAAAGGTTCATGTGATTCGCGTGCATGATTAATATTTGCAAGAATTTTATTAGAGTCCTCGGGGTGAACTAATTTTAAAATTGATTCAAACTTCCCGTCAAAATTCTCCGGTTGGAGTCCATATATTTGATAAAGTTCGGAAGAGCAATTTAATTTATCTGTTTCTAAATCCCATTCCCAGCTTCCAAGATGAGCAATTTCTTCCGCTTGGTTCATCATTAATTTGTTTTTTTTGAGCATCTGCTCATTTAGTTTTCTGTTGGTAACATCACGGAAAACGCTCAGCAACAGCGCATGGCCGAATTCATTTTCAAAAAACGTGTATGTACCGTCAAGATACACAGTTTTCCCCGATGGGAGTATGAGTTTCTGTTCAAGTTTAGTTGGAAAGCTTTTTTCTTTGAAGCGAGTCTGATAGTTTCGAAGCATACTCTCTCTGTTCTTCTCACCCCTATAAGTGACCAAGAGTGGTTGTTCTATAAGGTCTTGTGCTTTCATTTCAACCAATTTGCAAAATGCATAATTGACGGCAATGATTATTCCTTTCTTGTCTGTTAGCCGCATTCCCTCAGCAGAGTTTTTCCATACAGAGCGGAAGCGGATTTCGGATGAGCGCAGCGCTTTCTCCGCCTCCTTGAGCTTGGTTATATCGGTTAGAGTCCCTTCATAATAGAGCATACCACGCTTATCAACCAGGAGATGAGCGTTCTCTCTCACAGTCAATGGGCTACCATCCTTACGTTTAAGGTGAAGCTCAATGCTGCGCAATTTGCCGCTGACTTCAAGTTTCTGTATCCAAAGTGTTCTTTCCGATGGATTCAGGTACAATTCGTTCACAATATCAGCAGCTAAAAGCTCTTCCTTGGAATTATAACCAAGCATCTGCACTAATGTTTCATTTACATTCACGAGTTTGTCGTCTGGTGTGCTAAGGTATATCCCGTCAGGAACGTTTTCGAACAACCAGCGGAATTTTGCTTCAGATTCACGAAGCGCTTCTTCAGCTCGTTTGCGTTCTGTAATGTCTCGTGCAATAAGAAATCTTCCTAATTCAACATCTTTATGAACAATCCCCATTTGTGAAAGAGAGAGGATTTTCTTTTCGCCATCCGATATATAATCTACCTCGTAATCAGTAAAGTCCTTGTTTATCTCATAATTATCAAAAAGGTTGTTAATATTGATGGCTTCTTCATTGGTGGCAAGACTCGATCTGAGTAATCTTTCGGCAGACGCATTCAATTGAAGCATTTTACCTTCTTTGTCAAGAATGAGCACGGCTTCTTTCATACTGGCGAATAAATCGTGTGCAATATCCTCAACGCCCAGGGTAAATAATCTGTACTTTATAACTGCAATCAAAATAAAGTAGGATTGAACGACTGTTGCTGATTCTCCCACTGTGACAATATCGTGAATATTGAATACATGAGGAATTATTACATTGGAAACCAGCCCTAATACGAGACTTATTAATGAACCGATAAGTATTAGTGTCAACGATTTTTTATAAATATAATCCGAAGTTGTTCTAATCTTTATAACAATGAGATATACCGAGTAAACAGCCGGTAAAATAATAGCTGCTATGATCGCCGGGAAATAAAGAACACCTTGAATCCTATCATAACCCCAGTCTGTTTTAATATAACCAGCCAAAATAAGATTAGTAGTTAGACTTATTAAGATAGTTGTAAAAACAGAGGTGGAAGAAATGTAATAAACTAAATCTTTTTTCCTTCCTACAAAGGTGTAGGTAAAATTTAAAAACCAAAAAGTTGATGCCAAACTCATTATTGATTTAATTTTAATAAGAGGCATAATATATTCTGCGGACAGAGGTTGGCGTAGAATAATTTCGATAATAATCCATAGTGTTAAATTTGTGGAGTAGAGTAGAAATGAATTGTTTACAGGCCGTTCTTTCCTGTTAATAAATATATAACTCCATACAGCTCCATTAAATAGAAGTGCAACTATTGGTATGATGGAATACGTATTCATTATTTGTATAAATAATATGACCTAAATTGAGCGATTTATTTGTGCGTACAAAAAACTGCGACACAAAAATCTTTCTTTAAAAATTTCTTATGGGAATTTTACTTAACTTTTAGAGAAACACCAAATTTTAATCAAATATATTTTATCGTTAATGATCTTCGACAAACCATGCCAAGGCTTGCCATAGCATATCGTTTTTTAGACATAGTCATCCCCCTCGACTGATTTTGTTTTCACGAAGTGATGGATTCCCAGAAGTTAGTTGTTCTTTTTTCTCTCTGAATTTCTAATCTCAAACTTGAATTACTTGTTGAGTT
>MNVA01000158.1 GCA_001871325.1 Ignavibacteria bacterium CG1_02_37_35 | reverse complement strand
TCATTCAGTAGAACAAAGTCTGAGTACCCTTTGCTTACGTCGATACCGAGATAATAGTTTTTCATAGAAAACCTATAGTTTGGTTAATAAATAAGTGTTGTCAGGAATCATCAGTCTTGTCAAATACGGCATCCAGGTACCAAGTTATTCCTCGACTTAAACCTGACGGAAGGAAAAAACTTCGTGACGGGTTCTTAGACCCAAGGCACAAACCTTCTCTTCCGTAAAGGAAACTATTTTATTCAATATTTCAAAGAACTTTATTTATAACATTTAACATACAAGCTGTTAGGTTAGAACAACCGATATACCCAACTTTTCCGCTCCTGACCAAATCATCTAAAGCACGTAATGTTTCTTCAAGAGGTGTAAGTATATCGAAACCGTGAATCTGGTAGAGATCAATATAATCTGTTCCAAGTCTCTTTAAGCTCTCATCAACTTGCTGCATAATGTGAACACGAGATAAACCGACATTGTTAACACCTTCGCCCATTTTACCTCTAACCTTAGTTGCAAGAACAATATCTTTTCTCTTAGCTCCTAATGCATTGCCTAATATCTGTTCTGAAATACCTGTTGAATAAACGTTTGCAGTATCAAAAAAATTAATCCCCGCATCTAATGCTATTCCTACTAATCTGTCGGCTTCGTTTTGTTGTGTTTTACCAACATTAGCCCACATATCGGTGCCTCCAAAACCCATAGCGCCAAAACACAATTCTGATACCAAAACACCGGTATCTCCTAAAGTTTGATATTTCATATTTTCACCTTTTTTTAGAATCTTTAAAATTATTTAATGACTACATTATTTTTTATAATATTTACTTTCAACTGTATTTGTTAAATTGATGTGTGAGAATATATAATCAGAAAGCCTTTACTTCACTTCCATTTCCACAACTTCTCCTTTAAATTCGCATTTTTTATGTGCGCCATCGCAGAATGGTTTGTTGGAAGACTCTCCACAACGACAAAGGGCAATCATTTTTTGAGAAAGAATCTCTTCTTTACCGTTTCTTACAATTTTTCCTTCTGTTATTTCAAGTAGATAAGGACCATTTTCCGCAGCTTTAATTTTCATAACATTTTTCCTTGTATTTAATATTGATAGTAAAAAAATATCGAAAATATTATTTCTGATACACACTTTTCAAAAATGCTTTCAGATCAACTGGCTTTCTTCCAAGTAGTTTTTCAAGAGCCGTATCGCAGTAATCAAATTCGCCAACTTTCATTGATTCAGCAATACTTGCCATTAGTTCTGCCACTTCATTTGGCATTCCGGCTTTAACAATGTTTTCTTTTAATGCTTCAATCGGAACATCAGTATATTTAATTTCTTTACTGGTTATTGACGAAAGTATTTCAGCTATATCAGTAAAAGTATATGCTTTCCCGGAAGTCATTTCATAAATTTTATTTTGATGATTTGTTACATCTGAAATCACAACTGCGTTTGCTTCTGCCATATCCCTTCGTGCTGCAAAATTTATTTTTGCATTTCCGGCAGAATAATAAATAACTCCGCTTTCAATAGCATTGCCAATTATATCCGGTAAGAAATCGGCGTAATAAGTATTGCGCATAATTGTGTAATTGATGCCCGATGATTTCAAATCATTTTCTGTCTTTACATGATCGTTTGCTGCGGTAAATTTTGAACCGGGTGAACCTTTTAACACACTGGTATAGACGATATGTTTTACGCCGGCTTGTTTAGCCGCTTTGATTGCGTTTACATGCTGTGCGTGTCGGTCTCCAATTGTGCTTGAGGAAATAAGTAAAAGTGTTTCAACATCTTTCATTGCATTTACTAAAGAGCCGTAATCCAGATAATCCCCAACAGCAAACTCGATTCTTTCGTTTTTTAATTTTTTACCTTTTTCTTCACTTCTTACTAAAGCTTTTATTTTTAGGTTCGGATTTTTCTTTAGTAAAAAATCTATTGTTGCACCGCCGAGATGACCATTTGCACCTGTTATTAAGATCATATTAAACTCCTTTCATTTTATTATTTCTTTTGTTCTTCTAATGCTGTTACTTTATCTAATGCTATATGTACGAGCATTGTAACTCTTGCAAGTGGTAACCCAAGCAGTAACAAAGCTAATGCAAATGGCAATACAGTCCAGTTTGAATTCACGATACTTATTATTATTCCAATTAGTCCGATAATAGCAGAAATAATTCCACCTGGAACGCCCATTGGGCAGCGTAATGGTTTTTGTTGTTTACTCATATTTAATTCCATTCTTTTAGTTTATTAATTAATTCTTCTTTTTCCGGTAAACTTCTGAAAATTATTTTATCATCAATTGCTAAAACCGGAACTGAGTGAATTCCAAGT
The DNA here is from genome assembly GCA_001871325.1 of Ignavibacteria bacterium CG1_02_37_35. Classification (GTDB taxonomy): domain Bacteria; phylum Bacteroidota; class Ignavibacteria; order Ignavibacteriales; family Ignavibacteriaceae; genus UBA1563. The sequence goes on along the minus strand of MNVA01000158.1, from coordinate 9,406 downwards.
TTTGCACTTTTAATCCACCCTTTAGGTGAACTGACTAAAGTTTCTTTTAGTTCAAATCTTTCATCTTATTCCGGTAAAATTTCTTTCAAGATTTTTTTAAGTGCCCGGCAATGCGGACAAGTTAAACCATAAAATAATTCAATTGTGTGTTTAGACATCTTAAAAATTCCGTTTAATTATTCTTCGTTTCTTTATCAAGACTTAACGGACCGCTGCCGAAATAATAAAACATCAAAGCAGCACCGGTCATTGAAATATTTTTCATAAACATTATCATATTTATCTGTGCTTGCATCGGATCTGCAATTTCCCAAAATGGATGCATAATAAATGATACTGGAACAAGAAAAATTATAATCAGTAATACACCTATTTTAATTTTATAACCTAGGATAATACTCAATCCGCCTAATAGAATCATTACACCGGTTAGAGGAACAGCTAACGATGCAAGTGGAACGCCCATTTGTTGAGTCATTCCAACCATTTCTTTTCCATTAAAAATATGTCCAAGACCAGACATAATAAAAATCAGTGAAAAAAGAATTCTTCCGATTAACGGTATGTATTTCATATTATTTTCTCCTTTTAATTATTGTTAAAAATTTATTCGAATATTGATATATTGATATACATCTATATTGCCGGTAAAAAAATTATTGAATTACGTGTTCAGCCAAAGAAGAAACATATTTATCAAGCACTTCTTTGTTGACAAAGAAATAACTCCACTGTCCTTCTTTACGAAAATCAATCAAGCCGCTTTCCATCAGCACCTTTAGATGATGAGAAATTGTCGGCTGAGTAAGATTAAACAATGAAGTTATTTCTTTACAAGCAATTTCTCCTTTTTCAGAAATTGTTGTAAAAATCTTAAACCTGTTTTCATCAGCCAGTGCCTTGGCAACTTTTATTATTTGTTTTAGTTCTTTGCTCATTAAAATTATTATATAGATGAATATCAATATATCTATATATAATATAGATTGAAATTAATATCTTGTCAAGAGTAAAATATCGTAATATTTAACTAAATACAAAGAGATATTCATTGGAACCAACACCAACATTCAAGCGAATTAATTAGGTAAAATATAGAAATGGATTTTATAATCGATCGAAAAGAATAGAAATGCGGACTCAACTTATGCTTTTAGAAATAAAGAAAGATGCTAAATAAAACCCATTGAGTAAGGAGGTTTGTGTGGGAAGTGAGAATCGAGCATAGGATTTTTGAGGGAGAAAAAGAAAATTTGAGCGTATCCTCGGAACTAAATGAGGATACGCTTTGGAAATAAAAGTTATAATAAATTTACAGCATCCATTAAATTTTGTTTTTGCAGATGCGAATAAATTTGAGTGGTGCTCAAATCTTCATGACCCAATAATTCTTTAATGATATAAAGCGAAACACCTTTTTGAGCTAAAAGAGAAGCGAAAGAATGACGCAAAGTATGAAAGTGGATTTTATCACTTAGATTAGATTTACGAATTATTTTTTTGAATTGCTTACTGATTGCTTCTTGATATAACATCTTTTCTTTTCTGTTATAGAAAACAACTTCATCTGAATTATGCAAAGCAGAATTGAAACGCCTAAATAGAATTGATCTGACTTTATCACTCATCGGAACAATTCTTTCTTTTTTACTTTTAGTCTGGAAATCATCAGAGCACTTAACGGTGATTTGATTTTGTATAAAGTCTATCCAGTTCCACCGCATATTAACCAACTCACCAAGACGTAACCCGGTGTAAAATGCAACTGTAAAAATATCTTTAAGGTGCTGGTAGCGTACTTAAAAAAATCTACTCCGGGATCAACGCTTGCGTCAATTCCCTTTATAAGAAAATCATTTTTCTCTTGTGCAAGTATTGTAGGATTTGTAAAAACAAACATAGTTAGAAAGACGAAAAGAATTTTTTGTACTGTTTTCATAAGATTGTTTTTCGTAAATGATTGTAAAGTTTTTTATTCGTTTTCTAAACATAAAAAATTTTTATCGATATACATTTTTAGTATTGCCGGTTGATAAATATTTCTTCATCATTTCAGATTAAAATTGCCTAATTTTGCGAAAGAAAGATTTATAAAATCGTTCTTTAAATAACTGTGCAACAACAAACAGAAAGGTGAACCATGAAAACTACAAAAGAAAACCTGCAGGAAGCTTTTGCCGGCGAAAGTCAGGCAAATCAAAAGTACCGTGCATTTGCAAAGAAAGCTGAACGGGATGGATTTCCGAACATCGCAAAACTATTCAGCACTACTGCCGAAGCAGAAAGAATTCACGCTGAAGGACATTTAAATTCTTTAGATGGGATTGGTTCTACTGCTGAAAATTTAAAAGCGGCAATTGCCGGTGAGACGTATGAATTTACAGAAATGTATCCGCCGATGTTAGCTCAGGCAGAAGCTGAAAATCATAAAGCAAAAAGAATGTTTGGGTATGCGGTGAAAGCCGAGCAAGTACACGCCAAGCTTTATAAAATGGCTCTGGAAGCTGCTGCGCAAGGAAAAGATTTGGAAGTGACAGATTTTTACTTGTGCCCGGTTTGCGGTTATATTGAATTTGGAAAGCCGACAGAAAACTGCCCGGTATGCGGAACGCTTGCTTCTAAATTTGTAAAATTTTAAAATCAGATAAATGGATTAATGAAATTGGCGCGAATGTTTGTAGAGTAGAAAAACACCTCACAGTATGAATGATTGGAAATGAATGGATGAATGAATTTCATTCAAGCATACAACAATTCATCCATTGATCTTAAGGATAATTAGGTTCTGGCTTACGAAGTCATCCATTAGTTTTTCTACCGCTTACCCGGAGACCAATCTCCCTTCCTTTATACGAAGTACTCTTGAAGTTAATTGGTTCAAAACATTTTCTTGATGAGAAATGCAGATGAGCGTAATTCCTTTTTCCGAATTAATTTTTTTGAGCAGCAATAATAACTTTAATTGAGATTCAACATCCTGCGCGGAGAACGGTTCATCTAAGATTAATATTTCCGGTTCAACAGCCAGAAGTCTTGCTAATGCCACGCGCTGCCTTTGTCCGCCGCTTAACTGCAGGCAAAACTTCTCAAGTAAATTGGCGTGAATATTAACGCCGGAAAGCAAGCCGCTCAAACGCTCTTTAAAAGGAAGAAAATTTTTATTCTTCCGCTGTAACGCTTCAACAAGAATATCTTTTACTCTTCTAAACGGATTAATAATCTCTTCGGAGTTCTGAAACAAAAGTTGGATTTGGTTAGCTGCTCGATTTTCTGATTTCGAAAAGTTCTTTATTATCTCACCCCGTGTCGGTTGATGAATTCCGATCAACAATTTTGCAAGCGCAGTTTTACCGCCGCCCGATGGACCAGCAATGCCGAGCAGTTCACCTTTCTCAACTTCAAAAGAAATATTTTCTAATATTTTTATTTCGTCTCTCTTTTCTATAAAAGAATTTTTCCAAACGGAATAAGAAACATTTTTAACTATTGCTAACGGCATTACTATTCAACTGCTTAGAGGCTTTGAGAAAATTTTTAATTGATTGAGATTCTTCGTTGAAAAAACTTTTGTACGACACAAATTGTGAAAGTTTACTATTCTCTAAATAGGCAATGTAATCGGTCATATTTTCGGCGAATGATAAATCTTGCGTAATAATCAGCAGAACGGAGTTCTCCATTAGAGCAAAATTATTCAGTCGCTTTTTGACCAGTAAAATTGTTTCACTGTCAATTCCGGAAGTCGGTTCATCAAGTAGAAGAAATTTTGGTTTCTTAAGCAAAGCCAGGACGATAGCTATTCTTTGCGCCATTCCTCCGCTTACTTCAAACGGAAACAGGTTAAATAATTTTGTTGGTTCCGGAAGATTAAAAAAATCAAATTCTTTTTTAATTTCATTTTCATCGAAAGAATATAATCCAAAGTAAGAACCGATTTTTTTTAGCGGGTCAAAAGAATTAACCGGATCCTGGAACACATATTGAATTTTTGCTTTGCGGAATTCCGCCAACCGGTTTTGTGGAAGTGACAACAAGTTCACTTCTTCAAATTGAACTTCCCCTTTAATCGAAAAAACATTTTCATCTAAAAGCTTCGTAAGCGATTTTAATAACGTTGACTTCCCTTCCCCGTTTTTACCAAGGATAGTATAAATATTGTGCTCTGCCAGAGTAAAGGCAATATCCCGCAAAAGAAATTTCTTTCCGATTTGGTCTACAAAAGCAATGGACTCAATATTTATTCGTATCATTATACAGCATAATTTTGTTTATTAATTTACAAAATAATAAATTGGTAAAAATAGTTTCAGTAAATTTGCGAGAAATAAATGACAGTTCCCCGGAAGAATATTTCCCTGTTTTTATCAATTCTTTTTTCACTTTTCATCGGCTGCAAAAACAATTCAACCACTAGCAGCTCGCAAGTTGTAATAGCAATTCCTTCGGATGTTGAGCGAATTAATCCCCTGTTTTCTTATAGTATCAATGAAGCCAACATAAACGAACTTTTGTTTTTATCGCTCGTTAAACATACGTGGAATCGCCAAGCCGGTGAAGTAAAAACCGAGCCGATGTTTGCAACCTCATGGGAATGGAACCTTGACTCAAGCGCAATAATGCTTCAGCTCCGCGACGATGTGCAGTGGTCAGACGGCGTGCCTCTCTCGATAAACGATGTTATCTTTTCGTTCGATGTATACTCCGACCCTGTTGTTGAAAGTTATTTATACGGTTCGTTCAAATGTTTTTATACCGATAAAGAGGAACACATTATTTCCTCGAAGACTTTTGAAAAATTATCTGAAACAAAATTAAAGATTAATTTTAAACCAGGTTCGACACCTACCTTATTTAACCTCGACTTCCCAATTGTACCGAAGCACATTTTTGATAAAATGCCACGAACCGAAATTGCAACAGCAGAAGAAAGTTTTGCCCCGGTAACCAGCGGTCCATTCAATCTTGAAAAATGGGAAAAGAACCAAGCGGTTATTATTAAAGAAAATCCAACATCTTTTTTGCACAAAGATGGAAACATTAAACGAATTATTTTTAAAGTGATCCCGGATTATAACGCCAGGCTGGCTCAATTAAAAAATGGCGAAATTGATCTGGCGGAATATTTAAAACCTGAGGATGTGAGTCAATTAAAAAACTCCGGCTCCTTCGTTGTAACTTCTCTTAAAGGAAGGGAATATGATTACCTCGGCTGGAATAATCTTGATCCAATTCTTTATAAAAAGAGTGGAAAAATTGTGCCGAACAAATTATTTGGCTCTGTAAAAACCAGGCAGGCGCTTTCAATGGCGATTAACAGAAACGAGGTCCTGAGTCAGTATTTACGAGGTTATGGAGCAGTTGCAAACAGTCCCATATCCCCAATTTTCAAAAATGCAGTAGATGATAAACTGCCGCCGTATTCGTTCGATTTGGCGAAGGCAAGAACGCTTCTTGAGGAAGAAGGCTGGAGCGATAAAGATCAAAACGGGATTCTCGAAAAAGAGGGAATTGAATTTAAATTTACCTTAACCATTTCCTCAAACAATCCGCGTAGAATTTTTGCTGCAACGGTTTTTAAGAATAACTTTAGGCAGCTTGGCATTGATATGAAGATTGATCAGGTTGAACTTGGGATGTTAATTGACCGGATAAACAATAAAAGCGTGGACGCATGGATGGCAAGCTGGATAATTCCTATTCCGTTAGATTTAAAATTTTCGTGGTATTCAAACCTAATAACCACTCCTATGAACTTCCCATCATACCAAAACAAAGAGCTGGATGCGCTGCTGGACAACCTTGAAACAAAAATTACCGGGCAGCAAAAAAATGACAGTTATAAAAAGGTAGAAGCTATTCTGTACCGGGATCAACCTGTAACTTTTCTTTATTGGATTGATAACGTTGTTGCTTACAACAAGAAACTAAAAAACATTGAGGTTACTCCTCTCGGCACAGTTCATCATTGCTGGCTCTGGCAGTAAACGATTGATGCCATGAAGCGTTCTTTACCGATTCTTCCTCTTGCAAAAAGAATAACGACCTCTGCTTTTGTGCTGTTTTTAACGGTCAGTTTTCTTTTTGTTTTGGTGAGAATTGCCCCCGGCGATCCAAGCCAAAAATTCATTTCTCCTAATTTGAGCCCCAAATTAGTTGAAAAAGTTAAAACCTCATTCCAGCTGGATAAACAAATTCACGTGCAGTATCTAAGTTTTGTAAAGAATGCCGCCACCGGAAACCTTGGAGTTTCGTATGCCTTTCATCGTCCTGTGGTTGAAGTGATTTTCGATGTTCTTCCCTTTACTATCCTTTTCGCTGTGTCAGCGTTTGCCCTGCAATTGATTGCCGGATTATTGCTTGCCGTTTTTGCTTTTCACCACAATCAAAAAATTTGGGATAAGTTGCTTTCTCGCGGAAGCATGTTTTTGTATGCCGTACCTTCATTTGTTAGCGGATTACTCTTCATTTATGTTTTTTCTGTTCAGTTGAAAATATTTCCTTCGTCCGGGATTAAAACTGTTGGGACGCTTGAGTCAAGTTTTTTTCTTCTTCTTGTGGATTATACAAAGCATCTCTTTCTTCCGGTGCTTGTTTTGTCATTAACCGGTCTTCCGGTTTATTTTAAATATTTTAGAGAAAATTTTGAAGAGAACCAGAAAAAACTTTTCACTCTTTATCTTCGGGCAAACGGAGTTTCTGAAAGGAAAATTCTTTTAAGTCATCTTATTCCCAACTCATTAAACTCAATTATTGCTTATGCCGGTGTTGACTTAGGAATTCTTTTCAGCGGTGCACTGATTACCGAAGTGATTTTTAGTCTGCCCGGAATGGGACGATTAACGATCAACGCTATCCTTGGGCATGATTATCCATTGATTGTCGGGTGTACATTAACCGCCGGAATATTAATTATTTTCACAAGCCTGCTTGCGGATCTCATTCGCTTGAATATTGATAAACGGCTAATTAAGGGGTTATTAAATTGAAAGGAATCCGTTTTTCTGTTTTTCATTTTTTCTTTTTTTTATTACTCACAACGATTGCCTTTCGTTTGCCTTTATTGGGAAACACCGCGATGCTGTTAGCTTCATATTTAGGACTTCTCTTCTCCGATTATCGAACCGCACTCGACCAATTCTCTTTAAATATGGCAGACTATTTTTGCTCTCTCTTCTTGATCATAGCGATTCCGGTTTTTCTTTACTTTAAAAGAAAAAAGCTGCCGACGCTAAAAACTTTTTCATTCTTGCACTACTCAGTAACGGTGATTTTTTACATCTTTCTTTTTGCACCGGTAATAACAAATGATAATTTTGATTTTCAAAAAGATATTTCGGTTACAAGACTTTTGCCTCCATTCAGTTCGATCCATGCTCTGCACTTAAAGAGCGATACAAAAAAGCCGGGGCGATTAAATGATTTTCTCTCGTTAAAAAGAAATGTAGTAAAAAATTCATTTGATGATAAAATAGTTTTTTACGATAGTCTCCGACAAAACAAAAGCAATGTAGTCTGTTTTCAAAACGGGTTGTTAATCAGCTTGCCCCTCTCATCAATTGATCTGCTGAATGGGAAGCCCAAGATCTCAATGAGGCATTTTGTTCTCGGAAGCGATGAATTCGGAAGGGATATTTTCAACAGAATAATTTATGGAACAAGAATTTCACTGTTAATAGGATTCTGTGCAGTCATTCTCTCCTTAATTATCGGCGTTGTACTCGGATTTCTAGCGGGTTTTTCAGGTGGGGTAACGGATGTTTTGCTTAGCCGTTTAACGGACCTGTTCTTATCCTTTCCAATAATATTTTTTATCATTCTTATTCTTGCGTTTTTTGGAAATTCGTTTATCTCTGTAATTGTAGTACTTGGATTCTCCGGCTGGATGAGTTTGTTTCGTATCGTTAAAGGAGAGATTCTCTCGCTGAAAACGAAAGATTATTTTATTACCGCGCAGCAGCTTGGTCTCTCCGGCACGAAACTTCTCTTAAGGGAAGCCTTGCCGGTTATTGCGGTTCCGGTTATTGTAAACACAGTTTTTCAATTTGGAAATGTTGTTCTCTCCGAATCGGCGCTCAGCTTTTTAGGTTTGGGAATTGGTAATGACTTTCCGTCGTGGGGAGCTATGATAAACTCCGGGCAGGAATATCTTGCACAAGCCTGGTGGATGATATTTTTTCCCGGTTTCGCTATTGTTTTAACGCTCATTACGGTAAATGATCTAGGTAGAAAATTGGCGCACCAATTTAATCCCCGGATGCACGCTTGATTAACGGCAGGTTCAACCTCATCAAATTACTTGGTGAAGGGCGAAGCAAGGTATTTCTCTGTGAAGACAGGTTTTTTCCGTCGCAAAAGTATGCAGTTAAAGTTCTTTCATCGCACACAAATAAAGAAGAAGAAGAAACTTTTTATCATGAATACACTCTTCTGAAAATTTTTTCTCATCCCAACATTATCAAAGCTTACGAATCAGGAACAATTCTCGAAGTGGGTGCAGATGATAAAGCGTTGGGTATTGCCAGAGGAAACCGCTTTTTTATTCTTGAATATTTTGACGGGCAAAGTCTGCTTGATGTTGATTTCAACGCTCACCCAACATTGCTCTCCAAAGTAATCGGGCAGATCGGTTCGTTTCTGAGTTATCTTCACCTGGCGAAGTATCTTTACTTAGATTTAAAATTTGAAAACATACTTTGTATTCAAAGTAAAAACGATATTATTATAAAAATTGTTGATTTTGGTTTAACACAAAGAGCAGATGCGCTTTTACAAAATATTCAACGCGGAACAGCTTACTACATTGCCCCGGAAATTTTACAAAACAAAAACATTGATCACCGCGTTGACCTCTATGCTCTTGGAATTCTTCTCTATCGCATTGTTTACGGTAAATTTCCTTTTACAGCAGTTGATGAATTAAAAATTTATCAATCGCATTTAGAAGAAGAATTTGTTTTTATAGACTCCAAATACTTTTCATCACCGGTGATCAAGTGTATCGTTAAGCTTCTTAAAAAAAATCGTGAGGAGCGGACGCAATCCGCCTTACAGCTATTTTATGATTTAGATCTTCCTCTTGAAAATCATTATCTTGATTTTGTCTCATCAACGCAATTCATCGGAAGACAAAGTGAGTCTGCTGTTCTTGCCGCATACATTGAAAACAAAGAGCGAAACGACATTCTTTTTCTACAGGGAATGCAAAACAGTGGAAAAAGTTCTTTGGCGGAAAAACTATCCCGCGATTATCAAAACAGCGTTCTTATCAGCCGGGTACCCTCAGAAAGTCCCGGAGTCATTCTTCAGTATATAGCATCCAGAATTGTTTTTAGCTCGTTTATGCAGAATGAAGAATCTGGAAAAGCTCTTGAAGCCCTGCAAATGTTTAAAAAAGAGAGAGATTTAA
>MNVA01000034.1 GCA_001871325.1 Ignavibacteria bacterium CG1_02_37_35 | reverse complement strand
TTTCCATTCAATCTTAGCGCGGCGTGGCCGACAACCAAAGATTTTCTGATCTCAGAACAAGGATTAACGATTTTTGATTTTAGAAGTCAAACAAATCAAAAATCGCTATTCGTTAATCCCCGTCTGAGCCGGGCAGGCTTGTTCGTAAATCGTGTCCCCAAAACAAGGATTTAACTGAGGATACTATTCTAATGTGATGATTTTGTTCTGGCTCAAAACTGATTACTGAAAACTGACAACTGAGAACTCTTTGGTTCTGGCTTGTCCGGGTTAGGATGTTGAAGTTTATAATCTTACCATATTAGCAATTTGGTTGACAATGACGGATGATTTCATCCACTGATGTATCGAAAGGATGTAGTTCCTTTTTCATCCCTTTGCTCTATTGTTACCCCTCTTTGCTATCCGCACATTAACAAGTGAATTAATACTCATTACTCGTTGAGATGCATGCCGGTCGTATAACGTGATTCATGCCCCATCCGAATTGGGGCGGATTCAGTTGTTAAAAGGCGGCGATCAAAAAAGTATCAACTGCTTCCGCACAACAAGTAGTAGTATTCATGACGTAACAGGGCAGCTATAATAGCTTGTACTCGAGAAGATGTTAACAGAAAAATAGCACTGCTGCCGGCATTTGTATGGTTGACGAATAATATTAAACAGGAAAAATATGAAAAAGATCTATGTTGGTGTTTTTAGCTTACTCCTCTTTGTTTTCATCGCAGGGTGTTCCCGTAATACGGAGACTCAACTCCGTATTTCGAACAAACACGCAGAAAAAGTCAATGTAAAAATCCAAACTGAGAAAGGGGTTAAATTCGCTATTAATGATGTCGAACCTGGAGAAACATCGGATTATCAGACAATCAATGAAGGAAATATTACTGCAACGGCAGTAATCCAGAACGAGTCAATATCGTTCCTTGCTGCAAAACATGCTCACTACACAATTTTTATTAGTGCAGACAAGCCCCCCTTACTTCATCTCGATCAATAACGATGGTAAGGTATTAAGAATATGCTGGCGTTACATGGCGTTTGGGAGACGCCGCTTATTCTTTCATTCAATTTATTATAAGAGGTAATTAATTATGATCAAAAAGAAAACAAAATCGTTCGAGCTCTTGCTCGATAGTAACAAAATGGAGATTCTCATGAAAACTTATACAAAAAATTCTACCGCTATCATAAACAAGTGGCTTCGCTTTGCAGGAGCAATGTTGATAATTGCTTTGTTGGCGCCAGCCTCTGCTGTGCCACAATCACCGGCTCCGGTAAACCTTAGAACAGCCGGTAACTTTGCTATTCTGGCAGGTTCCGGTGTAAACAACATTGGTACGCTTACACATATTTATGGCGATGTTGGATCGTTTCCAACTGCCACAATTAATGGGCTGATTCCGGGAAATGTGACGGGGATACTTTATTCAACTGCTGATACTCTTGTAACTTTGGCGAAAGTAGATTTAGATTCTGCTTATAACGACGCTCAAGGGAGATCATTAAATGCAATTTCGTTACCGGGACAACTCGGCGGTTTAACTCTTGCCCCAGGGCTCTATGTTAACTCGTCATCAACCGGCATATCAGGAACAGGTCCGAATGCGATTTTAACTCTCGATGCTGCAGGTGATGCGAATGCTGTGTGGATATTTAAAATGGGTTCAACACTTGTTACGGATGCAGGTACGAGCATTGTCCTTGCAGGAAGCGCCAAAGCAGGTAATATCTTTTGGCAGGTTGGCACATCCGCCACGCTGGGAACGAACTCGACTTTTTATGGAAATATCATGGCTGAGGCGTCAATCACTTTAACCACCGGGGTGAATTTGTACGGTCGAGCATTGACACGGATTGCTATGGTTTCTTTAGATGCCAATACAGTTACTATTCCTTTGGTGACCTCGGTAGAAAATGGTTTAGCGCCTCAAGTTTTTGCGCTCTTCCAGAATTATCCAAATCCATTCAATCCTTCAACAAGAATCCAATATAGTCTTGAGAAGACTGGTCAGGTTTCCCTTAAGGTTTATAATGTGCTTGGTCTTGAGGTTGCCGTTCTCGTAAACGGTCGCCAGCAAGCCGGCAGTTATTCTGTGTCGTTCAATATGAACAAAGGAAAAGCCGGTCTTTCGAGCGGTGTATATTTCTATCGTTTAGAGACCGAATCATTCGTCTCTACCAAAAAGATGATCCTGATGAAATAGTATCAAATGACCTACAGCATGTAGTTCTCATTGAGAGGGAACCTTTTTGATTCATCAAAAAGATTTCTTTACGAAAGCGCTCAAATAAAAGTGAAAACAATATAGTGCTAGGTAATCAACTATTGATTTACTAAATGAGTTTCGGTTTCATCTGTAAGTTGACTCAACCATAAGATGTAGTTCCCATTTCATCCCTTTGCCCGATTTACTCAAGCACAACATCTCTGTAACTTAATATCAGTAAATAACGAAAACGAATTTATAAAATGAACAAATTTAAGACAAGCAAATTGAACAACACGATTACACGGGAAATTATTCTTTCACTAACTATATGGAAATTCTGATGAAAATGAAGATAAAAAATCGAAAAACATATTTGATCAAATTGATCCGCCTAACCGGAACTCAGCGAAGGATGGGACTACTCGTAGTATTCTCCTTTTTTCTTTTCTTGTCTGGTTGTTCAAAGGACGATACGGTAGTAGAGCCTGCCTCGAGAGTCATCCCTCTTCAAACCACGGTTCAGGCAACCGTCAATCTTCGATCAACCGGAGGTTTTGCGATTCTTGCCGGCTCGTTAGTATCCAACGTTCCTACATCTTCAATTACCGGCGACATCGGATTGAGTCCGGCAGCCAGATCGTTCATTACCGGTTTTGGTTTAACCGAAGTAACAGGAACATTATACGCCGCCGATGATGTTTCTCCCGCTGGCATTTCTGCAATGCTAACTGCGGCAAAAGGTGATTTGACTACCGCCTATAACGATGCCGCAGGACGTACATCAACAGATATTGTGCTTCTTTCCGGAAATATTGGCGGGCTGACTCTTACTCCGGGTCTTTATAAATCCAGCGGATCTCTTGAAATATCTTCAGGTGATCTCACCTTTGACGCAAAAGGAATCACGAATGCTGTTTTCATCATTCAAATCGCATCAACTTTGAACACCACATCCGGGCGGCAAATTATTTTGAGCGGCGGCGCCAAGGCTTCTAACATTTTTTGGCAGGTCGGCACTTCAGCTACCCTTGGAACCACTTCCGTCTTTAAAGGAACTATTATGGCTGATCAATCTATTTCGCTGAATACAGGAGCGAGAGTTGAAGGGAGGTTGTTAGCACGCATTGCTGCTGTAAATTTAGCAGGTAACACCGTGGTAAAACCAACACTATAAAATAGCTGGATTAAAACCCAAATTACGATTGAACACTGAAATCACTGCTCATTAGAACGGCGATTTAGAAAAACACGACTTATTTATTTTCAATAAACAATAGGAAATTATCATGAAAAACGAGACAAACTATTCAAAAACTTTATTAATTCGGTGGACACGCTTCATCGGGGTGATGCTGACAATCGCATTTATGGTGAATGTCACAACTTTAGCCCAACCAACAGTAAATCTTACAAACCCAGCTAATGCTGAAACGGGTGTGGCTTTGAACATACAGATTACAACAACCTTTAATATGGCTATGGATGCTTTAACTCTTACGGCATCTACTATTACTTTGAAGCAAGGAACAACCCAGGTTTCAGGATTTGTCTCTTACTCAGGTATGACCTCTACTTATATTCCATCGAGTAATCTCGTACCGAATACAACTTATTCAGTAACGATTACTACAGGTGTTAAGAATCTGTCGGGTGATGCCATGGTAAATAACTATGTTTGGAGTTTTACAACGGGCACAGCAGTAGTATTCAATCCTCAGCCGCCTGTAGACCTTGGAACAGCCGGCAATTTCGTGCTGCTTGCAAAAACAGGAATCTCAAGTACAGGAACTACCCAAATTACCGGAGACATTGGTCTAAGCCCGGCTGCAGCAAGTTTTATAACCGGATTTGGTTTGATTGCAGATGCCTCGGGAACATTTTCATCATCATCTTTAGTTACCGGGAAGCTCTATGCTGCCGATTATGCCGCCCCAACTCCCACTATGATGATTACTGCTGTGGGTGATATGGAAACTGCTTACACCAACGCAGCCGGAAGAGTTACTCCTGATTTTTCTGAACTTTACACAGGAAACCTTACCGGGCAGACTCTTCTCCCGGGTCTTTATAAGTGGACGACTGGAGTCCTTGTCTCCGCTGGCGGAGTCACTATCTCGGGCAGCGCAAGTGATGTCTGGATTTTCCAGATAGCACAGAATTTAACATTAGGTAATGGAGCAATGGTTACTCTTATCGGCGGGGCTCAAGCATCAAATATCTTTTGGCAGGTCGCCGGACAAGTTACTCTTGGAACAACCGCAGCTATGCAGGGAATTATTTTATGTAAAACGCAGATTGCGATGAATACCGGCGCAACATTGAATAATGGTAGAGCGCTTGCACAAACGGCGATTACCTTAGACGCAAATGCCATTACAACTCCAACTGTAACTTCTGTTGAAAATGATTTAACACCTCAAGCTTTCACACTCTTTCAGAATTATCCAAATCCATTCAACCCATCCACGAAGATTCAATACACAATTGCGAATTCCGGTTTGGTTTCTCTCAAAGTGTTTGATGTGCTTGGTAACGAAGTTGCTGTTCTTGTGAACAGCAATCAAGAAGCCGGAAATTATATAGTACCATTTAATATGAACAAAGCTAAGTGGAATCTTTCGAGCGGTGTTTACTTCTACCGGCTGGAAGCCGGTGCTTTTGTCTCAACTAAAAAATTGATCCTTTTGAAGTAGTTCTTATTGATAAAAAAAATGATAAAAATACTAAAGGTAATTAGATGATTTACGTACAACAAATTTCTTTAAGAGAGAAAAGGTTCATCTTAAGATGGTCTCGTCCAAAAGGTGTAGTTCCTTTTTCATCCCTTAGACCGATTTACTTACGTATGACAAGAGGCTAACTTTACTCTAGATAAATAACGAAAACTAACTAAACACAGGAGCTAAATTATTATGAACAAAATTAAAAAATATTATAAGATGTGGTTAATCCCACTGTTGCTGGTCATGATCATGACCGGTTGCGACGAAAGGATAGGACTTACCTCTCCTCCACCTGCAACAACACCGACAGTGAGCTCAACAAACCCTGCTAATAATGAAGTCGCTGTACCTTTCAATCAAAAGGTTACCGCAACATTTAGTGAGGTGATGGATTCTGCAACGCTTACTACTGCATCCTTTACCTTGATGCAAGGAACGTCTTTTGTATCAGGCACCGTGTCTTATGTCGGAACAACAGCGACATTTGCACCGTCAACTAATCTTGCACCTAACACTCTTTATATTGCAACGATTACAACCACGGCAAAGAATGTTGCGGGAAACGCATTGGCAACAAACTATGTTTGGAGCTATACAACAGGTGCAGCAGCGACAGTCACTCCACCCACGGTAAGTGCGACCGCCCCCGCTAACGCAGACATAGGGGTGCCAATCAATCAGAAAATTGCCGCATCTTTCAGTGTGGCTATGGATGCCTCAACTATTACTGCAGCGACATTTACTTTATTGCAGGGTATTACTCCGGTTCCAGGATTTGTTTCCTACTCCGGTATAACCGCAATTTTTGCACCGACAAGTAACCTTGCACCAAATACTGCATATACGGCTACTATAACAACCGGGTCGAAGGATCTTGCAGGAATTGCTCTTGTAAACAATTATGTATGGAGTTTTACAACAGGCGCAGGGGTGGTCGTCACTCCGCCAACTGTACTTTCTACAATTCCGGCAAATGCTGATATAGGTGTGGTTTTGAATCAGAAACTTGCCGCAAATTTTAGTACAACAATGGATGCTTCAACTATTACAACATCAACATTTACCTTGAAACAAGGTGCAACACCTGTTTCGGGATTTGTCTCTTACTCAGGCTCAACGGCAATTTTTGCACCGTCAGTCAATCTCACATCAAACACAGTATATACCGCCACGATAACCACCGGGGCTAAAGACTTAGCAGGCAATGCTCTTGCAAGCAATTATGTTTGGAGTTTTACAACGGGCGCAGATGTAGTCATTATCCCGCCAACTATAACTTTTACAGCTCCAGCAAATCTGGAGGTGGGTGTAGCTTTGAACCAGAACATCACTGCAACTTTTAGCACAACGATGGATGCTTCAACAATTACTACAGCAACCTTTACCTTAATGCAGGGTACAACATTTGTATCCGGTACCTTAAGTTTTTTTGGTAAAACAGCAACTTATAATCCATCAACTAATCTTCAGCCAACTACTACCTATACAGCAACGATTACAACCGGAGCTAAGGATCTTGCAGGGAATGCTCTTGTAAGTAACTATGTATGGAGTTTTACAACAGGTGCGGGAGTAGCCGTGATTCCTCCGACTGTGAAGTCTACGATCCCTGGGTCTGCCGAAATAAATGTGGCTTTGAACCAGAAAATATCTGCAGTTTTTAGTACAGTAATGGATGCCTCATCATTAACAGCATCAACCTTTACCTTAAAGCAAGGGACAACACCGGTTTCAGGATTTGTTTCCTACTCCGGCTCAACGGCAATTTTTACGCCGTCAAGCAATCTCTCAGCTTCAAAAGTATATACAGCAACAATTACAACGGGTGCAAAGGATCTTGCAGGAAATGCTCTTGCAAATAACTATGCATGGAACTTTACAACCGGCGCAGGAGTGGTTGTCACTCCCCCGACGGTGCAGTCCACGATCCCTGGTACTGCCGAAACAAATGTAGCATTGAACCAGAAAATAACGGCTACTTTCAGTACGGTAATGGATGCTTCAACTATTACAGGGGCAACATTTACTTTAAAGCAAGGAGCAACACCAATTTCCGGCTTCGTTTCTTACTCAGGTACTATTGCTACTTTTATACCGTCAAGCAATCTTTCAGCTACAACGGTATATACAGCGACAATAACCACCGGGGCTCAGGACTTGTTAGGTAATGCTCTTGCAGCAAATTATGTTTGGACATTTACAACAGGCGCAGTAGAGGTCGTCACTCCTCCAACGATAACTGCTACTAGTCCAGCGGATGCCGATACATGTGTTGCTCTGAACAAACAAGTTACAGCAACATTTAGCAAGGCGATGGATGCTTCAACAATTACCACAGCAGTATTTACTTTAATGGAAGTGCAAGGTGCAACCTTTATTTCCGGAACCGTAAGCTATGTGGGTAATATTGCAACTTTTAAAACATTGACCAATCTCAAGCTGAATACAGAATATACAGCCACAATTACAACCGGGGCTTATGATCTTACAGGGAATACACTTGTAAATAATTACACATGGAACTTCACAACCGTTGTTCCTTATACCGTATCGTTATCATCAAGTCCTGCACTCGGCGGAGCTACATCGGGAGGCGGTACTTTTAATTCATGCTCTTCCGTAACTGTAACTGCAGCACCAAACCTCGGATATACATTTACGAATTGGACGGAAAACGGAAACAGTGTATCAACAAACGCGAGTTACACATTTACGCTAAGTGGAAACACAGCTTTGATAGCAAACTTTACTGTAATGCAGTACACCGTAGCGTTATCAGCTAATCCCGCAGCAGGCGGAACAGTAACTCAGTCGGGAACCGGTACATACGATGCGGGAAGCAGCGTAACTGTAACTGCGACACCAAAAGCTGGCTATACATTTACCAGTTGGAAAGAGAATGGCAACGTTATACCGGCAGCAAGTGCAAGTTATACATTCACTATAAGTGGAAATAGAACATTAGAAGCGAACTTTACTTTGAACCAGTATACAGTAACGCTCTCAACAAATCCTCTCTTAAGCGGAACAGTAGCTCAGTCCGGAACAGGGACATACAATTCAGGAAGCAGTGTAACAGTGACTGCAACACCGGGCATTGGATATACATTTGCTAGCTGGAAAGAGAATGGAATTGTTATACCGGGAGCAAATGCCGGTTATACGTTTACCATAAGTGGAAACAGAACTTTAGAAGCGAACTTTAGCCTTAGCCAGTATACAGTAACACTGTTGGCAGATCCACTTTTAGGTGGAAATGTATTTGGCGCCGGTTCATTTAATCCGGGTACAATAGTTACAGTACTTACCTCATCAAAATCCGGATATAGATTTGTTAATTGGACAGACAACGGAACAATCGTATCAACAAGAGCAAGTTACACCTTCCCATTAACCGGGAATGTAACCTTAACTGCAAATTTTGTGGTAGGAATGGCAGGAATAAACCTTCGGTCTGCAGCAAACTTTGCTGTTCTGTCCGGTTCCGGAGTAACTAACACAGGGTTTACAATCATTTATGGCGATGTAGGAGCGTTTCCTACACCTACAATTAACGGATTCCCTCCGGGAATCGTAAATGGAACGCTGTTCACGTCAGCTGATCCAATTGTAGGTACAGCAATTGGTGATTTGACCACAGCCTATAACGAAGCTCAAGGAAGATCATTAGATGCGATCTCCTTACCTGGACAATTAGGTGGATTGACCCTTGCCCCTGGCCTCTATGTTAACTCTTCAACGAGTGGGATATCAGGAACAGGACCATTAGGGATTTTGACTCTTGACGCAGGTGGAGACGTGAATGCCGTCTGGATATTCAAGATGGGCTCAACTCTCATAACAGATCCAGGGACTAGTATTGTTCTTGCCGGTGGTGCAAGATGGGAGAACATCTATTGGTCGGTCGGCACTTCAGCAACTATTGGTACGACTTGTATCTTTTACGGAAATATCTTAGCTGATCAAGCAATATCAATCAAAACCGGCGCATCATTGCGAGGCAGAGCATTGACAAGAATTGCAGCAGTAACATTGGACTTCAATGTTGTTGATAAACGGCCGTAAGGCTTATGGGTGAGGAGATTTAAATCTCCTCACCTTTCTTTTCTAGATGAACATGCTGAAGAGTTTGTACGTTTTGGAGAAGAATCCGGAAATAAATTTAATAAAATTGAGTTAAACAGAAATTCAAAAAAAATAAAAGGAAACATGAAATGAAAAATTTTTTAATCACGCTTGCATTGATGTTACTCGTTAATATTGGTGTTTCTCAAGCACAAACAGCAACCGATAGCTGGGCATTTGGCTTCGGGTTAAGTTATCCCAGATTTTATTCGGCAAACATAACTACTTTAAATAGCGATTACGGCGCATATCTTTCTGTCCAACGAAATTTTTCAGAGCATGTTGGATTAAGATTTAAAGGCGGTTATGGTCACCTTGCAGGGCGATGGAACGACCCAGCGCTTAATGAAATTAAGGAAACCACAAACCTTCTTACAGGCGATCTTGATATGCTTTATTATCTCGTTCCTTGCGCACCGGTTTCACCCTATCTCTTTGCCGGTATTGGTGGGAATTATAAGAGCCTAACCAATGCACAATCTACGATGCCGGATAATAACAAATTCGGCTCACAGTTAAATCTCGGTCTTGGCGCCGATTTCAAAATAAGTACGCGTTGGAATTTTGTTGCGGAGTTTGGTTATCATCAAACGAACAATTCAGAACTCGACGGAACGATTATTAAAGATGTCTCGAAAGAGATTAACGGACACGATTCTTACATAGTTCTCAGCGCCGGTTTAAATTACTTTTTTGAAAAAGGGGAGCCGTCACCACAGTGCGAACCTTGCCAGGGAATTACCATGGCAATGAAGGACATGACGGACTACAACAAGATTGAAGATATGATTAAAAAACATATCCCGAAAGAAGTTGTAAAAGAAGTTGCGGTTGACAGATATATCGCAGCAATTTCAGAAGATAGATTAGTTCTGGTTGGAGTAAACTTCGCGTTTGATAGATCAGACCTATTACCTGAATCATATCCTGTACTTGATAAAGCGGTAATTATGTTGAATGAAAGATTCAAGGCGAACGTCGAGATCCAAGGATACACCGATTATATTGGCACCGATGAATACAACCAGGAACTTTCAGTTCAAAGAGCTGTGACCGTTAAAGATTATCTTGTCTCTAAAGGCATAGCTGAAAACAGACTTACAACTGTAGGTTTCGGAAAAGGAAATCCGGTTGCGAACAATGATACCGAAGAAGGCAGAACAATGAACAGAAGAATCGTTTTCAAAATTATTAAGTAAGTAAAGTTTATTAAGAAATCAAATAAAGTCCCTACAACTTAAAAATGCAGGGACTTTCGTGGGAACTTTGTTTTAATCCGGATGGGCCGGATGAAGCGATATAAATTCAAGATAATTTGTTTTAACTACCAATTACTCATGACTAATTCTCTAAGGAGAAATCAAAATGCGAAAAATATATTTAACCCTTTTACTCACGGGAATTTTATTTGCCCTCGGGGCGCCACTTAAAGCGCAAGCTAGTTTGAGTCTAAATTTTAATATCGGAAGCCAACCGGCTTGGGGTCCCGTAGGTTATGACGAAGTTCAATATTACTATCTACCGGATATAGATAGTTACTACTACGTACCGCAACATCGTTTTTACTTTTATAACGGAAGGAATTGGATTTACAGTTCGTCTTTACCTCCTCGTTATGCTCATTATAATTTATATAATGGCTATAAAGTAGTAGTGAATGAGCGCGAACCGTGGCGTAATCATAATTCCTATAAAGCAAAATATTCCTCATTTAAAGGGCGTCACGATCAAAAGATGATTCGAGATAGCCGGGATTCAAAATATTTCGAGAACAGAAATCATCCCGAGCATAATAATTGGATCAAACAGCAAAAGCATGATAACGGAAATGATAAAGGACAAAACCGCAGTAATAAAGATGACAATAAGAAAAAAAGCGAACATAGAAAACATAAAAAATAAAATTGAAGCAGCAGTCTAACCAAGACCATGTTAAAATTTATTAATGATAAAACGAATTAATTTAAAGGATATACAAATGAGCAAGTTAAATATTAAAGGTAACTGGAACGAACTCGCCGGCAAGCTAAAACAAAAATTTGCCAATCTTACCGACGATGATTTACTCTTCAAAGAAGGGAAAGAAGATGAACTGTGGGGAAGACTTCAACAAAGACTTGGAAAAACCAAAGAACAAATTCGCGAACTGATCGCGAAGCTGTAGCAAATAAAGGTGCGAAAGGTTAACGGTTTGTTTATCAAATGAATCGTTAGCCTGTGTTCTTATTCGTAAATGTGCAAAATGGTGTTAAGAGAACTTCCGCAAGAATAAGCAAAACTTCAAGCGTGAATAAATTTCCGCAAAAAACAAATTATACTCAACCTAATGGATTAGCTCTTCTTTCATCCTCTTGACCGATTGATTCAGCTAAACACTTCTTATAGCTTGTAGCATGTTTAAAAAAGTTTACGTAACAAAAAAACATGGAGATTCAGAAAATGCAAAAAATATATTTTACAATTTTAATTGATTTATTTA
>MNVA01000227.1 GCA_001871325.1 Ignavibacteria bacterium CG1_02_37_35 | reverse complement strand
GAGGGGAATAGGAAAGTTTTAATCTCATCTTCGATGAGAATAAAAAAGGTAGTGAAGATTTTATTTTGTTTGAATTCATATCATGTTCTAAATCCCACCCCTCTCCTTACCAAGGAGAGGGGGATGGGGTGAGGTTAAATATCTGGTAATATTTTTGATGGCAGTAATGTGCGAAAAATATTTTCGCCGTTACCTGCTTAAAATAGCTCATTTCACATAAAACAAATCTGATAGCACTAATCTTAGTCCACTAAGAAACCAATACAGATAAGAAGAAAGAAAAACCTTCATGCGGTTACTATTTATTATAGCATTCATAGGAGTACAAATATCAGCTCAGACAGCGGTTGATACTTACTATTCGAGTGTCAATACTGAGAGTCCAACGTTTATAAGCGACTTGCAAAGCCGGATAAGATTGCCATACACAAAAGTGTCGTACGATCAATACGATGAGACGATCATTGCAAACTATGAATCGCGGGATACCTCCGGCGGACGAAGAGCAATAACGTGTGTCTATAGCGGATATGTGGAAGCATATACACTTCCATTTAAATGGATACCGGGGACGGCATTTAGTCGTGAGCATACCTGGTGCCAGAGTTGGTTCCCACTTAAAAGTGCAACCACCTCAACCGAAGGTTCGGATCAGCATCATTTATTTCCCGTTAACCAGAACAGCGCTAACATTGTAAGGAGCAATCATCCTTTAGGCAATGTTACTACAGGTACCTCTACGTATCTCGATGCAAAATATGGAAAGAACCCGGCAAACCAGGTTGTGTATGAGCCGCGGAAGAATCACAAAGGAGATGCAGCACGAGCTTTATTGTACATGTCAATCCGCTATAATGGCGTAGCAGGCAATTGGACGTTCGACAACCTTAACAACGCCATCTTACCAAGCCTTTCAGAAGCGCCGCAGTATGTTGATTCGTTGTTAGTATGGCACAAGCAAGACCCGCCCGATAAATGGGAAGTTGAGCGTAATGATTATATCCAATCAACGCAGAAGAACCGTAATCCTTTTATTGATCACCCAGAGTATGTGAACTATATTAATTTCAATAACCATACGAAACTTTCTCCTCTTTATGCTGAGGAGCCGGATAGAGAGGTAACGGAATTTTCAGCGATTAAAAATCGGACTACGGTCAACCTTATCTGGACAAACCCATCGGCGGGTAATCAGTTGCCTTCAGGCTATTTAATCATCGGATATACAAAGACGGATTACTTCATTCCGATAGACGGTGAAACATATAACGATGATACAGATTTTAGCGATGGGGCTGTTGTGTTGAATGTACTTTACGAAGAGGGGAAGTCAGTTGCATCGTTTAATCATTCCGACACGAGTGCGGGCTACTATTTTCAAATCTTTGCATACAATGGTTCGGGCGTTTCAAGGAATTATTTAATTAGTGGAACTACCCCGACTGCTAACGGAACACTGTTATTGCCGGTAGAGCTTACATCTTTTTCAGCAGTAGTGCAGAACAATAATGTACTGTTAGAGTGGCGGACGGCAACGGAGTTAAATAACAGAGGATTTGATTTAGAAAGAAAAACCATCCCTAACCCTTCCCAAGAGGAAGGGAAGAGTCCCAATTCTCCCTTCGAGGGAAAAGAATGGGGTTGGACAAAAGTCGGCTTTGTTACTGGTAATGGCAGCTCTACTTCTCCGCATACCTATAGTTTTTCAGATAACAACATCACTCCCGGGAAATATCGTTATCGTCTTAGGCAGATTGATATTGATGGCAGTTCATTTTATAGCCATGAAGTAGAAGTAGACCTTGGTGCTCCAGCAGCATTTGCGTTGGAGCAGAACTATCCTAATCCATTTAACCCGACTACAATTCTACAGTACACAGTTAGCAGTTTACCAGTCGGAACGGTAGGTAAGCAATTTGTCACTTTAAAAGTTTTCGATATGCTCGGCAGAGAAGTAGCCGTACTTGTAAACGGAGAGAAAGAACCGGGGGTGTATCGTTACGAATTAGGAATTAGGAATTACGAATTAACAAGCGGAGTTTATTTCTACCAACTTAAAGCCGGTGAGTTTGTTCAAACGAAGAAAATGACCATCCTTAAATGATTCGAAACCCGCCTTGCATTTGTTAAAGGTGACCGGTTTTATGTGAAGATTCACACAGCTTCTCAAGATTGTGGTTAATCAATTTAAGAAGTCAGCTTGAGTAAAAAATTCATCTTTATTGTAGACGCGTAACACAGGATATTATTCTGTGTTACAATTTAGCTCCATTTTGATATTATGTTGAACATCGTTCGCAAGGGGACTTAATAATCTGCGAATATGATTTATAAATTGATCACTTGATGTTCGTATTTATTGATCGCCAATTCTTCAAAAAGAATTTTTATAAAATGCCTCCCATACTTGTTGGCGAAGTAAAAATAATTCAACTCACGTTCCTGCAAGTTTGCATTTGGAAAAACTGCTATGGATGTTTTAGTCGTCTGCCGGAGTGCAGTTTCATATTTCCGTTTCTGAGCATCGTTGGCTTTTCCTTTAAACTCGTTCAGAGTATTAAGTATCTTTTGTTTGTAGCGGTCGGCAGAATCTCCGATGGTTTTATCGAGTGTTAACAATTTTTCTTTCAACACGTCAATTGTTGTCTCTAGATCTTTTTGTGCACGCGAAAAATCGGCTTCGGTATCAAAGTCCGACAAATTGCTAATCACCTTTCCTGCAATTTGATCTGCGTTCAGAAAGAAATCATTAAGTGTCAGCTGATATTTATCAAAAACGGTTTGTACACCCTTTTCAATTATGGTTGCCGATGACCGTGGATAAATTAGCGGCGGGACGATTTGAAAATCTTCATACAAAGGAAGGACTTGAGAGAAATAACTCACTTCGCTTGGTCCTCCAACATAAAAAGCGGTCTGGAAGAGGTAGTCCTGGCAGACAGGACGGAGAATTACATTTGGAGAAAAAAGTTCAGGGGAATTGGTAATAAATTGAAGCAATTCTTCTTGAGTAAATTTTACGCGTTTATGTTTCAGGCGAAATTGGTCATCTACCGGCTCAATTGCATAGCGGCCATTTTCATACATCATAAATAAATTTATCGGGCGGACTTTGACTTGCGCATGGTAGGTTTCTTCGAGGGCGGCGCTGCGTAAAATTAATTTTTCTGAATGTTGGCGGTAATTCAGCAGTTCTTCCTGAAATATCGGCTTTAACAATTTTTTTATTCCGTTTTGTTGGGGATCGAAAAGGATTACTCCATATTGGTCAAAATAGTTGAACATCAATTGCCGGAATGCTTCTTTAAAAGTTTTCCCCTCCCGATAAATTTCTCTTAATTCGGAAATCAGCGAATCGGTGAATTCTGTTTTCCGTAGATTTGTCTGAAGTTCATCCAATAAATTATTTATACCGGGAGTGAAAACTAATTCTCCAACGCTTCCTCTTATTTCATCTTCGGGCAATGAGTCCTGGTAAGTAAGCGTTGCTAAATTATTTTCTTGATTAATGATTGTAAGTGAATTCACTTCTTTAAAATCGTGATCGTCTCCTTCGAGCCAAAAAACGGGAACGAAGTTAAACTCATCAAACCGTTCATTTAAGTACTGGGCAAGTTTGATTGCGGTGATCGTTTTATAAATTGTATAGAGCGGACCGCCAAAAACGCCTAATTGCTGCCCGGTAAAGATTGCCATTGTTTTGGGTTCTTTTAACAAAGCAATATTTTTTTGAGTCTTTGGAGAGGGTTGAACCGAACCATATTGGGATTGAATTAAATCCGGCAGTTTGAAGAGAAGTGGATTCTGCTCTTTAGTTACAGCCCGGAAGTGGTCCGCATAGTGTTCCTTATTTCTAAAATCAGCGGAGTAAAAATTTTTTACATTCTTAAATTCATAAACATAATCTAAAAAAAGATTATGATGCCCCGGGATATCTGAAAAATTAATAAACATCTTTTACCTAATTGTTAAGAATAACTGCCGTAAGATAAAGAATTATACGAAAATTTTAAATGTAGAATGAATAGCTTAAATTGCACCGGTAAAAACAGAAGTGATAGTAATTTTATAAAAGTAATACCTATTTGAGAAATAATTGTTTAGTAGAGTGAAAGTGGTTCAGTAGGATGATTTTATCGTTTTCGAAAAAGGAAAAGTTGGCGCTCATAGGAAAGATAGTTGTTGCAGGTGCAATAATGTTTTACCTTTTTCAAAAGTTTCAATCTTTTAATTATGCTAAAATATTTACTTTTCAAAAGATGCAAGTAATGGGCATTGTTTTCACCCTGATGTGTGTAAACATCTTTATACAATTCAACAAATGGAAAGCCGTTGTTCGAGGAATGCTCGGTGAACTGCCGAATAAGAAATTGCTTGCTTCTTTCTTTGTCGGTGTTGCGACAGGTTCCTTTACTCCCGGGAGGCTCGGCGAATATTTCGGGAGAAGTTTTTTTATAAAAGAATACCCCGCAAGTGAAGTTATCTCTGCAAGTGTAGTGGAGAAACTTGCCAACATGTTTGTGCTTATCTTTGCCGGTCTTTTTTCCACTTTATGGTTTTTAAGCGTTACATCAACTTTTCCGTTTGAAGTAATCTATGCAATTTTGTTCCCTTTGGTGTGTCTTCTTTTTCTTGCAATGTATCTCATCTTTCAGAAAAAAGCTGCGGCATCTTTTTACAGGAAAATTGAAAAGATACGATTCATGAAAAAGTTATTTTTTCACCTACAGGTTTTAAAGAAAACAAATTCCAGGATTGTTTTTGTGCAGCTTACATACTCCTTACTACTCTACACAATTATAGCGCTGCAATATGGAATATTAACCGCCTCCTTTGCCAACAAGCCGTTGGAATACACTTTTCTTCTCGCCGGGATATTAACGCTATTTGTAAAATCTTTTATTCCGTCAATTTCATTCGGTGATTTGGGTATTAGAGAAAGCGCGTCAATCTTTTTTATTTCAGCGATAGGTTTGCCTGCAGAAGTAGGTTTTCTCTCGGCATTCACGATTTTTTTGTTCAATATTCTCCTCCCATCAATTGTTGGTACAGTCATCTTAATTGCGGCGAAACGTTAATGGAGATTTTACTGCTCATAATATTCTTTCTGGCTGTATTCTATTTTAGATTTTTAGTTCAAATATTAATGGGGTTGAAGAAGGTCAAAAACCAGGCTGCTCATAACGATAAAAAATATTTTGTTTCGATTATCGTGCCTTTCAGAAATGAAACGGATGTGATAGCTGAATGTCTGAGGAGTCTTGAAGCTCAATCTTATGCAAATGATCTCTACGAAATTATTTTTGTTGATGATTTTTCTCTTGATGATTCCGTACAAAAATTAACCTCTCAGAAAAAACTTTTTAGCACCCGGGTGGTATCAGTCCCGGACGATTATCACAAATTGTCTCCGAAAAAACGAGGCATTAAATTCGGACTTGAGCAATCAAAAGGGGAAATTATTGTTACGACGGATGCCGACTGCATCCACAAAAAAGCCTGGCTTGAAACATTGGTTGCCGGTTTTGATGAAAATACCGGATTCATTTCCGGACCCGTCAAATTTGCAGATTCAAATAAATTATTTGGAAAGATCCAGCAATTAGAATTTGGAGGGTTAGTGCTTGTCGGTGCCGGTTTAATTGGTTCTAAAAAACCAGCTATTTGTAATGCGGCAAATATTGCATTCAGAAAAGAAGCTTTTGATTTTGTCAATGGCTATGAAGATAACCAACACCTGGCTTCAGGTGATGATGAGTTCCTTATGCAAAAGATCGCGAACTCTAAAAAATATAATGTCCGGTTTTTATTCTCCGGGCAAGCGGTTGTGGAAACGCAATCGAGTAAGACGATAACCGGGTTCATTCAACAAAGAAAACGCTGGGCGAGTAAAGGATTGTATTATACCGATAAAGTTTTGATCTTAAAATTTGTATTGATCTATTTGTTTTTTCTTAGTTTGCTTATGCAAGCAATGCTTGGTGTGGTGTTCAACCTGGTCTTTCTTTATTCTTTTATGCTGATACTTATTATTAAGGGGATCATGGAATATTTTGTAATAAAAAATGGGATTCCGCTGCTCTCTAATAAAATTGATAAAATAGTATTTGCAGTTTCGGAAATTCTTCATATTCCCTACATTGTTTTTGCAGGAATTGCCGGGACGTTCGGCAATTTTGAATGGAAGGGAAGAACTTTCAAACGATGAAAATGATGTATCAACCTCCCGCTTTAGTTCAGAAACTTTTTCCGGAATTTATCTGGCACTCAACAACAAAGAAAATTCTCGTTACCTTTGATGATGGACCAAATCCTTCATCAACCGGGAAAATTCTTGAGACATTAAAGGAAGAAAATATCCAAGCTCTCTTCTTTTGTGTTGGGAATAATCTCAGCCGTTATCCTCAATTAGCAAAATTGATCGTCGCTGAAAATCATTTACTCGGTAATCATACTTATAATCACACAATAGTTACGAAATTGGGTAAAGATGCATTTGCACAGGAAATAATTTCCACGAATCACGAAGTTGAAGCAGTGGCTGGATCTCTTCCAAAATATTTCCGCCCTCCTCGCGGAAGATTTTCATTTCACTTAGCCAGGGCATTAAAGGACTATACCATGAAAAATGTTATGTGGTCGCTGCTGCCCTACGATTATAAAAACGACCTAAAAGTTGTTAAATTTGCAGTCAAAAATTACCTAACTAAAAATGCAATCGTAGTTTTGCACGACAGCGATAAATCAGCGCCGATCATTTGCGATGCAATTAAATATTTAGCGGATGAAGCGAGAAGTAATAATTTTCAATTTGGAACACCTGAAGAATGTTTGAGTTAATTTTCCTTATAGCAATGTGCGGATATTTTTTACAAACCGTTTGGTTTATTCTTGGTTTGCAAAAAAAATATCCGAATAAATTTGTCGAACAGCTTCCTAACGCTACCGTTATCGTTGCTGCCAGAAATGAAGAAAACAATGTTCTTCCTTGTATGGAGGCATTAAATAAGCTTGAATATCCTGACGGCAAACTTGAAATTATTCTCGTTGATGATAAATCAACTGACAGAACCGGTGAGATTATAAGCTCGTTCATAGGCGATAAACCAAAATTCAAAAAAATTATAACGAAAAAAGAAATTGGTCACCTTAAAGGGAAAACAAATGCAATTGCCAATGCAATTGAGCAGGCAAAAGGTGAAATTATTTTAACCACGGATGCGGATTGTATGGTTTCTCCGACCTGGGCAAAAACATTAGCTTCATACTTTAAGGAGGATGTTGCCATGGTGAATGGATTTACCATACAAAATGCCGGCACTCAATTCGCCGGGATGCAGCATCTTGATTTTGTTTATCTTTTATCTGTTGCCGCAGGGACGATAAATTTTGAGAAACCTTTAAGCTGCATCGGGAACAACATGTCCTACCGTAAATCTGCGTATGATGAAGTCGGTGGTTACGAGAATTTGCCATTTAGTGTTACTGAAGATTTTAATTTATTGTTCGCAATTCACAATCTAAAAAAGTACAAAATCATTTATCCCCTCGATAGAAACGGTTTAGTAACTACGCTTCCTTGTCCTGATTTTAGTAACTTATACCGGCAAAAAAAACGATGGGCAGTAGGGGGTTTAAAGGCTCCTTTTCTCGGTTTCTTTATCATGGGGAATGGGTGGATAGCACATCTTGCAATTCTTTTGCTCCCGTTCTTTTTTACTTCGGCAGCGTTATCATTATTCTTTTTCAAATTGATTATTGATTTTCTGTTTCTCTTTTTTGTTTTAAATGAATTAAAACTGATTTCAACATTAAAATATTTTTTCATTTTTGAAATCTATTTTATTTTTTACGTGGTGCTGCTTCCTTTTGCGGTTCTGCTCAATCGCAAAGTTTTGTGGAAAGGAAGAGAATATTAGTGTTGTTACTTTGTAATTATTACGTTACGTACCGCTGCAATGCGTACTGCAATTTTTGTCATTTCGGTGAACATGAAAAATTTAAGAACACTCCATTCGCCGATTTGGAAGATTATAAAAATAATGTTCGACAAATCGCTAAATTGGGAGTGAAATTTCTTGATCTTACCGGTGGGGAACCACTGCTTCATCCGAAAATTTCAGAAATGGTAAAGTTTGCCAAAGCCTTGAAGATGCAGACAAGCATTACCACAAATGGGCTGCTGTATCATAAACATGCAGAGGCTCTTGCCGGGAATGTCAACTTGCTTCATTTCTCATTAGATTCGCCTGACGAAGATGAACACAACAACATACGTGGAGTAAATTGCTTTCAAGCTGTCTTAAATAGTTTGGCGCTTGCAAAAAGCCTTGGGGAGTATCCCGACATCCTCTTCACAGTTACAAATGAGACTTATGTTAAACTGCCGCAGATGCATGATCTTGCAAAAAGGAATAACTTAGTGCTCATCGTTAATCCTGTGTTTTCTTATTTCGGTAACCCTGGTTTGACCGGGCAAGCGATAAATTTTATTGAAGAGTATGTTGAGGGGAAGCATGATATTTATTTGAATGACGCCTATCTCAGATTAAGAAAAAACGGCGGAAATAATATTAAGAAACCATTATGCAAAGCGGTCTCTCGAGTCATAGTTATTTCACCTAACAATGAAATTATTTTACCCTGCTATCATTTTGCGAACGACAAGATTAAGATCAATCGTCCGATAAAAGAGATCAGAAGATCAGAAAAAGTTTCTTACTTCAAGAAAATGGAAGGCAGATTTGACTTTTGCCAGGGCTGCACGGTAAACTGTTATTTTGAGCCGTCATTTGCATTCCCGACAAATATGTACGGAATTGTTAGTCTTTCTTCAAAAATAAAATACGGGTATCATAAATTGATAAAACAAAAATTATTTTCTAAGGTATCATCACTTCTATGACAGGCATTAAAAATACTTCGATATTCATTTTATTTTTTGTGATTTCAATACTTCCTCAAGGGCAATTGACGATCTTCCCTGCTGAATTAAACATCAAACCGTTCATCGCTAATTTCCTTGAACCGAAAGTTGGAGTTATGTTCATGTCCGGTAAAAACAATTTACGGCTTGACATTGGTAATTCGAAAGACTTTTTGCACTATGCATGTGATGAAAATATTTTTTCATTAGGGGGTGATTTCTATACCTACACAAAATTGCGCGGAGAAAAGGATTTTCACTTTCCCGTTGACGCTGTTGATTATTTGTTCGGCTTGAATGGAGGGATGAAAATAAGAAATGCAAATTCCGAATATGGAATGAGGGCGAGATTGAGTCACATCTCGGCACACTTCGTTGATGGGCATTTTGATGGATTTTCTAATGCCTGGCGAAACGGAAGAACCCCACGAGTGTACAGCAGAGAGTTTATAGAAGTAACACCATATTATTCAACGAATGATTTTCGGTTTTATGTCGGTTACGATTATTTATTTCATGTGGTGCCGAAAGAAATAGGCAGGAGCATCCTTCAGATTGGGGGAGAGAAGTTTTTTAATGTAACTTTTACAGATTATCTTTTTCCCTTTATCGCTTACGATCTACGACTAACTCAAATTGGGAAATATTCGGGAACCAATTCTCTCTCTGCCGGAGTAAAAGTTGGAAATAAAAACAGTAGCGGAATCAGCTTTATGATAGATTATTTTTCAGGCAATACTATTCATGGTGAATATTTTGATTACAAGGAAAAATATGTAGCTTTTAGAATGAATATGGATTTGTAATATGAGAAATATTTTTAAAAGACGATTAGGATATCAGTCTGAATTTTCAGAAAAAGAAAGCCAAAAGTATTGGCTTCACATACTCCTTTTTCTCGCAACTTTATTTACTACAACTGTTGCCGGGCATGAATGGATACGCGGTTTTTCAAATCGAACGGAATTTACAGATTTGATAGATGGTTTCCCTTATTCATTTTCAATCTTATTCGTTTTGGGGACGCATGAATTTGGTCATTACTTTGCAGCTAAAATCCATAAAGTTAAAGCAACGCTACCCTACTTTATTCCCTTCCCGTCTCTTTTAGGTTTTCTTAACTTCGGAACACTTGGGGCTGTAATTAAAATAAAATCTCCCATTCCTACAAAGAAAGCATTGTTCGATATCGGGGTTGCCGGTCCAATTGCCGGTTTCATCGCTTCTGTTATTTTAATAATTTATGGATTTACCCATCTGCCGGCGAAAGAATATTTATTGCAAATTCACCCTGATTACAATTTACCGACGTATGGTAAGGATGGGCTTGCTTTAGTTTTTGGAGATTCGTTACTTTTTTCATTTTTACGCGAAGTATTTACATCGTCAAAAGATTTCATTCCCCCGATGTCTGAAATTTACCACTATCCCTATTTGTGTGTTGGATGGTTTGGCTTTTTTGTTACTGCGATGAACTTAATTCCCGTCGGTCAGCTCGACGGGGGACATATTGTTTATGCTTTGTTCGGTGAGAAAAAACAATATGCTATCAGCTCCGTGGCATTGATTTTCTTGATTGTTTTTGGCGTCCTTGGAATTTTAATTTCGTACTTAGCTTTACCGCTAAATGTCGGTTGGACGGGCTGGCTGCTCTGGGCGGTCATTTTATTTTTTATTGTTAAAGTAAAACATCCACCAATTAATGACGATACTCCACTCGACCGGAGACGGAAAATAATTGGCTACCTTACCATTGTGATGTTCGTTGTGTGCTTTATTCCTGCACCGTTTATAATTTTCTAAAGTATATGTTTTTTTACCTTTAATTCTCAACTCTGCTGTAAGATATTTCAATATGAAAAAATTACTCTTATTATCTCTCATCCTCATGGCTTTCTCTGGGTGTGAAAAAAAATTCAACAACCCGGTTGAGACAAATATGGCGGTTTATCAAGTGGCGGAAGTATCTTCATTCCATTCCTTTTCCCATACGTTAACAGATTCGATTATTAATCCTTCTATTACCTTTACCTCTGTTTTGGACATTAGAAGAGTATGGATCGAAATTCTTACACCGGGGGATGAAAAAATTTCTCCCGGAGCAATTAGTTTATACGATAATGGAAGCCCCGCCGCCGGTGATTTAGTGAAGGGAGATAATAGCTATTCTGCACTGATAATAATGAAGAATGAATACGTGAACGGAACGTATCTAATAAGTTATTTTGTTGAAGATAAAACAAGCGCCGTTAAAAAAGTTGCTTCACAAACATTCCTTTTTGATAATGGAAAATCTAACATTGCGCCTCTGATTTTATCCGTCTCTGCTCCGGACACCATTGAAGTAAAAGAAGTTCCTCTTGCATTTATAGTGAGTGCAACGGTTGCGGATTCCAATGGACTTAAAGATATTAAGGAAGTTTATTTCACAACTGTAAAACCTAACCAGCCTTCAAGCGGTTCACGGACAATGCTTTATGATGACGGTAATTACACTACAAATGGCGATGGTACCGCCGAAGATGGAGTATTTTCTCGTGCGTTGAGTATTACACCTGAAAATGAAAAAGGTACTTATCGTTTTGATTTTGAGGCGAAGGATAGAGGCGGTTTAGGTAGTCAAGTTGTTCGAATATATATTGTGGTTAAATAATGAAATTGAAAATTGCTGCTTTTATAATTCTTTTGGCATTCCAAAATATTTTTCCTCAATCTTTGTTAAGAACATTTGAGATTGGAAATAATAAGAAGACCACTACTTTCGAGAGCGAAAATCCTGCAAGCAACAGTATTAACGATATTCTCGTTGTAGGCGATACGATATGGCTTGGTACTTCAAGAGGATTAAGTCAGTCAACCGATAACGGAACAAGCTGGAAAAATTATTATAACACATCGGAGTTCGGAACGGAGAGTGTGACGGCTCTGCTTTACGCAGGTGGAGTGATCTTTGCGTCTACAGCTCATTCTGTTGAAAAAGATGGAACTTCATTCCCGGAAGGAAGCGGCTTGAGATTCTCGTCAGACAATGGAATTACCTGGCAAGCTGTTTCGCAGCCTTTAGATGAACCAGGTGACTCTTCAGTCAGATACGGGAACAACGTATTACGGGCTTTGCCTGTTACAGTTGCGGTTCAAAATATTATTTATGATTTTGCTTTTGCAGGAAATAAAATATGGATAGCTGCATTTGCCGGTGGTCTGCGTTCAGTTTCGTTTGATAGTCTAACTAATAATACAAAAGCTAAATGGAGCCGAACTATTTTGCCGCCGGATTACCTTTCTTCTCTTAAACCGTCTGATTCTTTATCATTTACTCTGCAGCCTGTAGCCGGAAAATTCGGGAAAGAAGAATATCTGAATTACAGACTTTTTTCGTTAGTTGCCATAAATGATTCAACTCTTTACGCTGGAACAGCTAATGGAATTAACAAAACAACAAACGCTTTTCTTCCGGCTGATTCCCTGCGATGGGAAAAATTTAATCACCAAAATCAAGACAATCCTATCAGCGGAAATTTTGTTGTTGCCCTGGGATTCAATACCTATTATAAAACTGTTTTTGCCGCTTCATGGAAGGCGAACGATCAGAATGAATTTTATGCGGTGAGTTACTCGAAGGACGGGGGAGTTAATTGGAATACAACTTTGCTGGGAGAAAAACCACACAACTTTGCATCTTACAGCAGCAGTACTATTATTACAACAGACAACGGACCATTTTTAAATGAAATTAGAAGTTCACTTAATAGTTGGTTAAACACCGGTTCAATTATAGACAAAAAAACCGGGTTAGCATTGCAGACTTCAGTTTTTTATTCTGCCGCTTTTTCGAATAATGGGCTTACTGCTTGGGTGGGTTCTGAAGATGGGTTAGTAAAGAATGAAATGCCATATTCTAACTGGTCGGATGATTGGAAAATATTTTACGCTTCTCAACCGTTACAAAGGAAAGATGATAGTTATGCTTTCCCAAATCCTTTTTCTCCCAAAATGGAAAAGGTAAAAATTAAGTACAACACCGGCGGAGCTTCTAAAAAAGTTACGATACGAATATTCGACTTCGGGATGAATTATTTACGAACTGTAATTCAGAATGTTGATCGTGGAAACCCTGCGCACGTGATCAATGCATCGAACGCCGATGGTATTAACGGAGTACTTGATTATTGGGATGGCAAAGATGATTCCGGAAGTGTTGTTCCAAACGGAGTTTATTTCTATCGCGTTGAAATTGAAGGTCAGGAACTACAATTCGGCAAAATTATGGTTATCCAGTAAAGGAAAATTTTGAGACAAATAATTTTATGCAGCATACTCGTTTTCTCATCGGTGATGATGACCGCTCAACCGAAGTTGAGCAAAATAAATTCTGCGGCGGGCGCCTTTAGCAGGTTTGGTTTTGGTCCGCGCGGAATCGCGATGGGGAATGCTCTTTCAGCGGTTAAAGAAGGGGACTTAGTTTCTTATTATAACCCCGCAGTTTCAGTTTTTCAAAACGATAATTCTTTCCAAAGCGGATATTCATTTCTTTCACTTGACCGGAGACTTAATTTCGTTTCGTTTACACGCAGATTTGATTTTTATTCAGTGCGCGATTCTGCACTCGAAATTAGAAAACCAAGATCGTCTGCAGGCATAAGCGCTGGGTTAATTAACTCAGGGGTAAGTAATATTGATGAACGGGATAATCAAGGGTTTAAAACCGGAACGCTTTCAACATCGGAGAATCAATTTTTTCTTTCTCTTTCAGTAAAATTTTCCGAAAAAGTTGCGGCTGGTTTTTCCGCTAAATTTTATTATTACAAATTGTATCAGGACATCACCTCAACCGGGCTGGGTTTTGATGTCGGCGTACTTTATTCATATACAAAAAACACAATTTTCTCATTTGTTCTTTCTGATTTGAACAGTAAGTACAAATGGGATTCTTCTCCGCTTTACAATATTGACGGAACATTGACGGCGAATAAATTCCCTACGGGTAAGAAAATCGGGTTGAGCTATAAATATGATGAGTATGACATGTTAACCGCCGCAGAGTTTTACTTCGATAATTTCGGAACTAAAATGATTCGTTTCGGTGCAGAATTTAACCCTCTCTCTGATTTATTCTTCCGCGCCGGGTTCGATAATTATCACCTGAATAACGGTGATGAGTCAGTTAAACCATCATTCGGAATTGGCTATGCCGAAAAGATTGCGAATGTTGTCATCGGTTTTGATTACGCGTTTATGTACGAGCCCTATTCTTCGCAAGACAGACACATAATTGGTATTCGCATTAATTTCTAATTCTTTTAGTATTTTTAACTATGAAAAAATCAATTCAAATAAAATTCATTCTTCTTTCTATAATTGGATTTTCGTTATTTACCAATGCCCAAAGCGGAGGGAGTAACGGATTATCGTTTTTGAAGATAGGTTCCGGTGCGAGAAATATAGCGCTTGGAGATAACGGTACGGTCTTTGCTAACGATGTTTCCGCCATATTTTATAATCCGGCACAGTTGAATTTAGGAAATCCGGAAATACTTTTTACACATAACGTATGGATTCAGGATGTTGCCACTGAATTACTCGGAGTAAAATTTTCTCTTTTTAATTTGCCTTTCGGCATCGGAATAAATTCAACCTCAATTAAAGAAATTGAGGTGAGGACAAAACCCGGACCTGCAGAAACAACCTTTAACTCGCACTATTTTTTCGGATCACTTTCCACTGCATTTTGTTTACTTGATGATCTTTCAGCCGGTATAACGGTTAAATATCTTTATGAAGATATTTTTTATGACAAGGCAGAAGGTGTTGGTTTCGATTTTGGTCTTCATTACCAGCTGCCGGTAGAAAATCTTTTTGTCTCTGGAGTTATAAAAAATATTGGGACGATGAACCAGCTTCAAAAGGAAGCAACAAAATTGCCTGCAGAAATCAGAGTTGGTTCGAGCTATGTATTTGACTTTCCCGAATATAAACTTTCTCTCCAAGCCGGCGGAGAATTTCAAAAATATTTAGCTCAAACTGATTCGCACATAAACTTCGGAACGGAAGTCGTTTATGATAAAATGCTTGCGGTTCGATTAGGTTACCAAACAAATTATCTATCAAAAAATATTACCGGCGGCTTAGGATTATTTTGGAATCAGTTTTCTTTCGATTATGCAATGACTCCTTTTTCTTACGGGCTTGGACAAGCTCAAACAATATCAATAAAATATACGTTTTAATTTATGGCTGAATATATTCCCTTTGTTGATGCTAAAATCTCAGATGAAGAGTGGGATGCATTTGTAAACTCTTCCGATAACGGCACCATGTTTCATCAGCGCCTATTTCTATCCTATCATCCAAAAGATAAATTCAAAGATGCTTCATTAGTGATAAAGAAGAACGATAAAATAGTAGCGCTTTTTCCGGCGGTAGTAATTAATCGTGATGGTAAAAAAATCTTATCTTCACACTCAGGCGCTTCATACGGTGGATTTGTTTATAACTCAAATTTAAATTTTCAAGAAGCGTTCGAGCTTATTGACATTTTGCAGAAGTTCGCTAAAGAATTAAAGTGCGATGCAATTCAACTGACACTTCCACCTATCATTTATTTGTCGAAGTATTCAAATTATATTGATTTTGCACTAATCAAAAACGGTTTCACTTATTTGAAGAGGGAGGTGTCAAGTGTAGTTCAACTTGATGTCCCGAAGGAAGACTTGCTTTCCACCTATCGTTCTGAAGCAAGAACAGCTACAAAGAAAGCGCTGAAGCAAGGCGTTGAAATAGTTGAATGTGAACGGTTTGCAGAATATTATGAGATACTTAAAAAGAATTTGAAGATGCGGCACAACGTTAGTCCTACGCACACGTTAGATGAATTATTAAAAATCAAAAAGTTGTATCCTTCAAAAGTCAGACTTTGGGGAGCGTTTGTTAATGGGAAAATTATTGCCGGTGTATGTAATTTCTCGGCAAATGATAAAGTCGTGCTGGCATTCTACATTAGTCATGATGAAGCGTATCAAGAATACCGGGCGGTCAATTTACTTTTTTATGAGATTATGAAACGTTCGCACGATGAAGGCTTTAAATTTTTAGATTTCGGAATATTTACGGTGAACATGGATCCCAATTGGGGATTGGGCAGGTTCAAAGAGAATTTTGGTGCGAGAGGAATTTTCAGGGACTCTTTTTCTAAAGAGTTTTAATGCTGAAAATCCTTCATATAGCGCCGCAAAATTATGCCGGCGTTCCGTATGATTTCTATAAAATGCATAATGCATGTGGTGATACTTCCCGCTTGATAACATTTCACAAAAATCCATTATCCTTCCCGGAAGATATTTGTTTGGAACTCCCTTTACCTGATTTTTCTTTTGCCAGATTATGGCGTAAGAAAAAAATGAGGTTGCGCGAATCCAATACTCCAGCTAAAGCGCCGATATTTAAACCAAAAAATATTTTAGAAAGCGCTTACTTTGCACTCAATGATTTTCTGAAACAAAATCTAGTTGAAGAAACCATCGAAAAATACAATCTGAATGAGTATGACATCATTCATTTTGATTCCGGGTTAGATTTTTACAGAAATGCAAAACAGGCGATCAAATGGAAAAAGATGGGGAAGAAAATTGTCTGTTGTTACTATGGCAGCGATTTGCGCATACGGGGATTAATCAAAGAAGTTGATGCAATTTCAGATCTGAATATTACTTCTGAATACGACCATCTCTACTTAAAAAATGGTTTGGAATATCTTTTTTATCCTTACAACGTCAATGAATTACCGGAACGCAGGAGGCACTTATCACATAAGATTAAAATTGTTCACTCACCAACCAATAGAAAATATAAAGGAACTGATTTAATTCTGTCCGTCATTGAAAAAATTAAAAAAGAAACTGACATTGAATTCATCCTTTTAGAAAATATGAGCCGTGACAAAGTGCTTGCAATTAAAAGCGAATGTGATATTTCTATTGATCAAGTGGGAGGAACAATGGGGGGAACCGGGTACGGAAAAGCGGGGCTTGAAACGTTGGCGATGGGCATTCCCACGATTACAAATATGACAGAGGAGTACGAAAGTTGGCTCCCGGAAAATCCATTTGTAGTCGCGAATAATGGCGATGAATTATTTCTGAAACTATCTCTGCTGATTTCTGATGAAGTCAGGAGGAATGATTTTGGTATTCGCGGAAAAATCTGGGTGCAGAAATATCATGGTTATGAAAGCGTAAATAAAAGATTGTTTGCATTGTATAAAAAGTATAACATCGTATGACAGCCAAAAAACCCGGAATAATTAAATCAACAGGTTTATATTCAATGGGAATGATTTTCCTCCGCGCTTCCAGTTTTTTACTTTTACCTTTTTATTCGCAGGTATTTTCTCCCTCGGATTTTGGTAACTATACTTTAATACTAGCACTCTATACTATTCTTGCAGTAGTTGTTCAGGCAGGTTTCCAGGCATCGCTTACCAAATATTATGTTGAAAGCGAATCACTTAATGAAAAGAAGCTAATATTTTCCACAACGGTGAATACGCTAACTATTTTCGCAGTCATACTCGGTGTGTTCTTGATTATTTTCTCCGAACGGGTATCAATTCTGATTGGAACCACCGGATCATTTGCTTCAATTATCATTGCAGCGGCATTTTTGCTGGTCGTTGAAACCGTTTCTTTTTACAATCTTCATCTCTTACGAGCAAGGGAAGAGTCAAAAAAGTACGTTTTTATAGTCACTCTTTCGGCAATCGTGAACCTCGGCTTTAATATTCTTTTTATTGCAGTATTTAATTTTGGTATTCTCGGGATATTTTTAGCTCAGATCGTTTCCTCAAGCATTTCGATTCTGCTTTCTTATCGTTCAATAAAAAATGATTATTCATTTCAGATTGATTATCGTCTCTTAAAAAAATTATTCATTTTTTCAATGCCGCTTTTAGCCGCAGGAATTCTTTCTACATTCGTTGATCTGGCGGATAGATTTTTAATTAATCATTATATGAGTGCAAAAGAAGTTGGGAGTTACAGCTTCGCCTATCGTATTGCTATGGTGATGAACATTGTAGTAATTTCATTCAGCGCTGCGTGGAACCCGCGATCGCTCGACGATGTCAAAAAGAAGATAATCTCAGCAACTCTGCCAACAGTTTTTACGAGATTGTTTTTCATGCTTACGTTCGTTTTTTTAGCGGTTGCTTTGTTGGTGGATGATTTGTTCACTTTTCAGTTTTTTGGAAAGACGTTATTTGCCAAAGAATTTTACTCTGGAATAGTTATTATCCCATTTATTCTTGTCAGTTATTTGTTTAGAGGTCTTTCATCTTTTTATTCAATTTATCCTTTAACCACGGGGAAAAGTTACCACTATCTAGTGGGAGATCTCATTGGCTTTTTAACAAATCTCTTACTCAATATTTTATTGATTCCCGTCTACGGTTTGTTAGGTGCCGCGGCGGCAACTCTTCTTAGTTATTTCTTTATCGCCTTGTATTCTTTTATCATCTCATATAAAGCGCTTGATTTCATTTATGAAAAATGGAGGTTAATTCTAATGATTACAGTTACAACCGTATTTTATCTGATCTCTTCAACTGTCCATTATTTTTTGATTGACGCAATTGTGGTAGCGGCGTATTTATTTATTGGACCCCGGTTATTTTTAGACCGGAAGTTAACTTTTAATCCCTTCAAGGAAATGAAGTAATCTGGTTTCGCAGAACTTCCACTGATATTTTTCTTCAACTAATTTTCTGCCGAGCAAACCCTGCCGTTCTCTTTCATCGGGATTTAAGAGATAAAATTCAATTGCTGATTTAATTTCATCATCATTTGTTGGATCAACTAATTTGCCAAACGAAATATTTCCGAAAAATTTTTTGAGCGATGCTGCATTAGAGTAGATTACGGGCTTCCCGAGCGCCAGGTATTCAAAAATTTTTATCGGGAGAGAATTTTCAAAAATAAAATTTAATTCTCTCAGGTCTAGAAAAAGCTCAACACGGTTGAGCTTTGATTGTAGTAGATCGTATGGAAGCCAGGATGAAAAATCAATTTCGATTTTGGGATGTGCTAAACTCCAACTTGAAAACAACTCCTCTTCCGTACGTGTCATAAATTTCCCAACAAGGATGAGTCTCAACTTTACGTGAGGGAGTTTCTTTTCCAATGTTTCTATCGTAGAAAGAATTTTGTAGAAACCTCGAGATTTGTTAAAGATA
The DNA here is from genome assembly GCA_001871325.1 of Ignavibacteria bacterium CG1_02_37_35. Taxonomy (GTDB): domain Bacteria; phylum Bacteroidota; class Ignavibacteria; order Ignavibacteriales; family Ignavibacteriaceae; genus UBA1563. Next base: position 32,272 of record MNVA01000227.1, on the reverse strand, counting down.
CCGGTAAAACCGAGATTAAGTTCATCTTTAATGGAATGAATACTTGAATAGGGGAAAAATTCTAATCTTGGAAAGTATGAGACGATCTCTTTTTTCTTAAACGGAGCGATTAGATCGTATCGCTTTCTCTTTCCTTCCTCACCGATCATTAAACCATCAGCTAAATTTGAGGCATAAATATTAAAAAGATATAAGACGAAAAAGGAAATCCATTTTTTCAATCCTCGATATTTGAACGCAACATTTTCTGGGTACCATTCGGTTATATCAGAAATGATTTTGCACGACGAATTTATTCTCTTCTTAAATTGATGTGCGGCTAAGATTGGCAACGGTTCGGAGGAGATAATTACATCAGGAGAATGTGAGGACAAATGAGAATAAAACTTGTTAATCTTTTTTCTTTTCGTTAGTTTTTCACCATTGAAACAATCGAAAAGAATAGATTCTTGGTTAGTGTGCAGTTCTTCGGTAGAAGTACAAATGACAACAGCATAACCGTTGGCGTTTAGTGAAAATCCTATTTTAGAAAATATCCTTTCATCTTTTGGCAAATGCCCCGATGAAAGGATGACAACTTTATTCTTCATGTATAAAATTAATGAAATTCCTTTAATTTGAAATGATAAACACTCAATTAAGAATACTTATTTTGCGCCCCGATCGCTTGGGTGATGTAGTGCTTTCGACCCCGCTGCCTCGTGAAATAAAAAAAATATATCCCGGCGCGTATGTTGCGGTGCTGGTTCGCGTCTACACAAAAGATATTTATACAAACAATCCTTTTGTTGATGAAATATTAGTAGAAGAAGAAGCCGGTCAGTCGTTTTGGCGAAGATTACAATGGATTAGATCATTCAATTTCTCACATGCTGTTGCGCTGCTCCCCACAGAAAAAAATAATTGGCTGATGTTTTTTAGCGGAATAAAAATGCGGATTGGGGTTGGGCATAAGTTCTATCAATTTCTGTCGAATACAAAAAGTACTTACCGGAGAAAATATATTCCGTTGAGAAATGAAGCTGATTATTGTTTGGATACGTTGCGTAAAATGGGAATTGAAAATCCCGGGACAGCTGTTGCAATTTACCTATCAGATGAAGAAAAGGTAAAAGCTCTGGAAATAAGAAAGTCTTTTTTTGCAGGGGGAAAGATATTTGTGGGTATTCACACAACAAGCGGAAAATCAGCGCCAAATCTATCATTAAGCGAATATCGAAAACTTGCCCAATTATTGGTTTTACAAAAAAATATTCAAGTGTTTATTACGGAAAAAGAAATCCCGGCTGAATTAAAAAACATTGAAGGGGTCTCATATTATTTTGAAAATCTTTCACTGCGGGATTCAATTGTTGCCTTTTCTGCATTGGATATATTAATTTCTTCCAGCACAGGACCGATGCATATTGCAGCGGCTTTGAAGGTCAAAACTCTATCGGTCTTTTGTCCGCTTCCTGCATGCGAACCGAAGCTTTGGGGTCCGCAAGGGAATGAAGCTCATTTTATAATGCCGGAAGAAAATTACTGCGGTAAAGTTTGTTCCGGCGATCCGCGAACTTGTACGTTTGAAGGTGTCGGCGGGATAAATGCAGAAAAAATTATCGCGCAACTTTTAAAGATATTTTCTTCCGATGCACAAAATTAGAGTATTGGTTGCTCCGAATAGTTTTAAAGAATGTGCCGATGCAATTGAAATTGCCGGCGCTCTTGAAAAAAATTTAACAGGTCCGGAATTTCAAATAAAGAGTATTCCTATTTCTGATGGCGGTGACGGGTTTCTAAAAATTTGTGAAAACAAGTATCAACTAAAAACTATCATAGAAAAAATCCCCTCATTTTATGATGAAAACTTCTTTGAAGTTCCGATTGGAATATCTCATGACCGGAAGCAAATTTATTTAGAATCCGCTGAAGTTATAGGAATGAAGAAAATTCCAATTGAGAAAAGAAACCCATCGAAACTAAATTCAAATAATTTGGGATTTTTTTTAATCCAATTAGGAAAAAAATATCCTGAAGCATTGAAAATAGTACTCGGACTCGGCGGTACAGCCACAAGTGATTTGGGGTTTGGACTTTGCGTTCCCTTTGGTTTAAAAATTTTCAACAAAAAAGGAAGTGAATTGCCGGTTCAACCAAAATATTTTGTTGAAGTTGAGTCAATCACTTTGCCTGAAAGAAAATTATCAATTGTTATTGATGTTGTTACCGATGTTAAAGTTCCCCTTCATGGAAGCAAGGGCACATCAAAAACTTTTGCTAAACAAAAGGGAGCCAATGCAAACGAGATTGAAGTACTTGAAATCGGGGTGATTAATATTATTTCAATTCTAAAAAATAAGCACGGAATTGATTTTTCAAAGAGATTGTTCGGCGCCGGCGGAGGATTGTTATTGGGGTTATCGCTGATAACTGATCCGCATGTCTGTTTTGCGGAAGAATTTCTCTTGAGCGAACTTCAACTTGAAAAAGAAGTAATGAATGCCGATTTTATCATCACCGGGGAAGGCGCTTTTGACCGGCAAAGTTTGATGAATAAAGGAACGGGAATTTTAGTCCGGCTGGCTCAAAAACATAAGAAGTGTCTATTCTTGATTTGCGGAAGGCTTTCTCCGCCGGATTATTTTAAAAATAGTGAAATGATTAAATCCTTTCCACTGGAAAAGTATTTCGGATCAAAGCACAATTCGGTTACGAATTACAGAATCGGGATTGAAAAAGCCTGCTGTGAAATAAAGGCTTACATTTTATCCCACTCTTAAATTTGTTAAATTTGCAGTAGCAAACTTGGGAACTACATTTTAATTATGGAGTACGATGAAAGAATACCTTGATTTAGTTAAATTGGTGATGAGCGAAGGCGTTCGGAAAAAATCGAGAACCGGTATAGACACAATTTCATATTTTTCAGCTTTTTATAAAGTTGATCTCTCAAAAGGATTTCCTCTTTTAACAACAAAAAAAATGGAATGGAAATCAGTAATCCGTGAATTGCTCTGGTATTTATCGGGAGAAAATCATATCCGTAATCTGCGCAAACATACGAAGATATGGGATGCGTGGGCAGACGAAGACGGGAACCTGGAAACTGCTTACGGTCATTACTGGAGGCATTTTCCAAGCGCAAAGAAAGATAAAAACGGCAATTGGGAGGTGAAGGAAATTGATCAAATTCAGTATGTTATAGATGAAATTAAAAATAAACCGTACAGCCGGAGACTACTTGTAACAGCATGGGAACCCGGGAATGCTACCACTAGCAAGCTTCCGCCGTGTCATTATACTTTTGCGTTTAATGTTTCGGATACTAAATTAAATTGCCATCTAACGCAGCGCTCCGGCGATATTGCACTTGGGATTCCCTTTAATTTGGCGGCTTATTCAATGTTGACGCATATTATCGCTCAGGAAACTAATTTGCAGGTCGGGCAGTTCGCCCACACAATTATTGACGCGCATATTTACATCGGTGACAGAGGAACTGAAAATGAAAAATATGATCACCTGGAAGGATTGAAAGAACAATTGAAAAGAGAACCATTCCAGCTTCCCGTGCTAAAAATAGCTAACAAACCGATGAGTGAATTAACCTTTGAAGATTTTGAAATATCCGGCTATCAAAGTCATCCTAAAATTAAATTTGAGGTCGCTGTTTGAAAATTATTATCATAGCGGCAATTGCGCAGAATGGAGTTATCGGGACAACTATGGGAGAAATGCCATGGCATGTGAAAGAAGAGTTCGCTCATTTTAAAAACACTACGTTTGGTTTTCCGGTGATCATGGGAAGAAAAACATTCGAGACGCTCGGTAATCCTTTGAAAGGGAGATTGAACATAATTATTACGAATTCCCAAAACTTTTCATTTAAAGATGACGGAGCAATAGTTTACCATAGTTTAATTGGAGCGCTTGATTATTGCAGGAAAGCAAATTATGAGAAAATATTTATTATCGGCGGGAGAGAAATATTTTTGCAGGCAATTCCGTTTGTAGATGAAATGATCTTATCTTTCATGAAATTTTCCGCTAAAGGAGAAATCCTTTTCCCTGAATATAATGAAACTGATTGGCAAAAAACTGAAGAGAAAATCTTTGATCAATTTTCTGTTTGTAATTTTGTAAGAAAAGGAAGGAACTGATACATGGCAAAAATATCAATCCTGCCGGAAAATCTTGCAAATAAAATTGCCGCCGGAGAAGTAGTACAAAGACCCGATTCGGTGGTGAAAGAATTGATGGAAAACGCAATTGACGCCGGTTCTACTTTAATTGAAGTGCTGATAAAGAAAGCAGGAAAAATTCTTATTCAAGTGATAGACAATGGTGAAGGAATGTTGGAAGAAGATGTTATTCTTTCAATTCAGAAACATGCGACAAGTAAAATTTCTACCTTGGAAGATTTGGATGCTATAAAAACTCTTGGTTTTCGAGGTGAGGCGTTAAGCGCCATTGCCGCCGTTAGTCAACTTGAAATAAAATCGGAAACGCATCTTGATGAACTCGGGACAATGATTCGCGTTGAAGAAAGTCAAGTTAATAAAGAGAAGGGATCATTCTCCAAAGGCACTTCAATTGCCGTAAAGAATTTGTTCTTTAATACTCCCGGGAGAAGAAATTTCTTAAAGACCGATACTACAGAGCTAAAACATATTATCAATACATTTACAAAATTGGCTTTAAGCAATCCGCAAATAGCTTTTAAATTATTTATAGATGATGAACTAACTTTTGATCTTTCTTCCGATACTTTAGCAAAACGGATCGAGCAGATTTTCGGCGAAGAAATGCGTGACGCGCTTATTCATGTTCACGAAGAGACGGATTATATTTCATTGACGGGATTTATTGGTAAACCGAGTCTGCTTAAAAAAAATAAAGGCGAGCAATATCTTTTTCTCAATAACCGTTATGTGCAAAGCAAACAGATTAACCACGCAGTCTTTTCAGGATATGAACATGTTTTGGAGAAAGGGGATTATCCTTTTTTCATTTTGTTTTTAAGTATTGATTATAAACGGGTGGATGTGAATGTGCATCCGTCCAAATTGGAAGTTCGTTTCGATGACGAAAAAGATATTTACAATTTTGTGTTAGCGGTGATAAAGAAAAGTCTAGCTTCCTTTGATTTGGTTCCCTCTTTAAGTTTTCAAGCTCAATCATTTTCATCCAACGAAGAAAAGATGAGTATCAATCCTTCGCAGAAAGTTGAACGAAAAGATTTTAGCGATCGTCCGACATCGGGTCAAAGTTCCTATAGTCCGAAAGCTTATTCTGATAACGAAATTGATTTACTTTTTGGAAACCTTCGAAAAAATGTTGACACACAAACAATTTCATCAGATGATAAAATGCCCTTTGATGCAGATTCAACCGGGGTTCCGAAACAGCAACATACGGTGATCCGGCGTTCGGATGAAGATGATGCGAACACCACGTTTATTATACAGCTTCACAATAAATATATACTTTCGCAGATTAAAACCGGATTGATGATCATTGACCAGCACGTTGCGCACGAAAGGATTTTATATGAAAAAGCGCTTCAATTGTTTGAAGCAAATTTCCCATTCAGCCAGCAGTTAATATTTTCTAAAACGCTTGATGTTGATCCGGCAAGTTATAGTTTATTAAAAGAGCTCTATCCGCATTTATCGAATCTTGGTTTCACCTTGAAATTCTTCAGCAGAAACACGATTGTTATTGAAGGGATTCCGCAAGAAGTGAAACAAGGGACTGAAGAAAAAATTCTATTTGAAATATTGGAAGAATATCATTTAAACGAGCGGGAAAAGAAAATTACAGACGCAAAAGATAATATTGCAAAATCGTATTCGTGCAGAACGGCGATTAAAGCAGGCGACAAACTTTCTGAAAAAGAAATGCGATTGCTAATTGATCAGTTGTTTGCTACCTCGATGCCCTACGTTTGTCCGCACGGCAGACCGATAGTTGTTAAAATTTCATTAGATGAATTTGATAGAAGATTTGGAAGAACTTAATTAAAATTAGTAAAAAGTATAAAGTAAAAAGTTGGAGGTGTGAAGTTATCCACTTTTTACTTGTAACTTTCCACTTTCTACTATAAGCAATAAACGAAGAGGAAAAAATGCCAGTATCCGAAGAATACAAAAAACTTCGAGACGAGTACAACCAAAAAGTTGAAAACTCATCAACCGACGACAAAAATTATACAACGGTAAGCGGTGAACCGGTTAAAGGACTTTATGGTCCCGATGATTTAGAAAAGCTTAATTATTTAAATGATCTAAATTTCCCTGGTGAATTCCCATACACTCGCGGGATTCACGCAAACGGGTATCGCGGTAAAGTTTGGACGATGCGGCAATTTGCGGGATTTGGTTCTCCCGAAGATACCAATGAACGGTTCCATTATTTATTGAAAAACGGGCAGACGGGTCTGTCAGTTGCATTTGACCTACCGACTCTGATGGGGCTGGATGCTGACGCAGAATTAGCTCAAGGTGAAGTTGGTATTTGCGGTGTTTCAATTTCTTCTTTAAAAGATATGGAAATTCTGTTCAATGGAATACCTTTGGATAAAGTTTCGACTTCGATGACAATCAATTCCCCGGCGGCAATGGTTTTCGCCTTTTATTTAGCGGTTGCAAAGAAACAGGGCGTCCCGTTTTCAAAATTGCGCGGTACCTTACAGAATGATATTTTGAAAGAATACATTGCACAGAAAGAATTCATTTATTCGCCTCATCCTTCAATGCGTATTATTGTTGATATGATCGAGTATTGTAAAAATGAAGTTCCGCAATGGAATCCCGTGTCTGTTAGTGGCTATCATATTCGCGAGGCTGGCTCCACTGCTGTACAAGAGTTGGCTTATACGCTTGCAGATGGCTTCGCATACATAGAAGCATGTATTGAACGAGGAATGGTTGTTGACGATTTCGCCCCGAGGATATCATTCTTTTTTAATGCCCATTTAGATTTTTTTGAAGAAATTGCAAAGTACAGAGCGGCGAGAAGAATTTATGCGAGAAGAATGAAAGAAAAATATGGTGCAAAGAATCCCCGGTCGTGGTGGTTGAGATTTCATTCTCAAACTGCCGGTTGTTCGCTAACTGCACAACAGCCGGAAAATAATATTGTTAGAACAGCATTCCAGGCAATGGCTGCCGTGCTTGGCGGGACACAATCGCTGCACACAAACTCAATGGATGAAACGCTAGCGCTCCCAAGTGAGAAAGCGGTAAAAATTGCATTGCGCACGCAACAGCTTATAGCGTATGAAACGGGCGTAACCAATACGGTTGATCCGCTTGGCGGAAGTTATTTTGTTGAAGCATTGACGGATAAAATGGAAGCTCAGGCGAATAAAATCTTTGAAGAGATAGATGCGCTCGGCGGAGTAATTCCCGCAATTGAAATGGGATATTTCCAAAAAAATATTGCTGATGCCGCTTACCGTTATCAAAAAGAAGTTGAAAGAAAAGAAAAATTTATTGTCGGAGTTAATGAGTTCGTTGAAGAAAATGAAAAAGTGGATATCCCGCTTTTGACAGTTTCTCCTGAAGTTGAACGAGTGCAGCACGAACAGTTAGAAGCATTGAAGCAGTCTCGCAACCCAAAGGTAGTTGAGAAAGCATTAGAAGAAATTCAACTTGCGGCAAAAGAAAACAGGAACTTAATGCCGGTCTTGCTTGATGCGGCGGAAAAGTATGTTAGCCTTGGTGAAATGGTGGAAGAACTCCGTAGAGTTTTCGGCACTTATCAGGAAACAGCCGTTTTTTAATATGAAAGATATTATCAAATTAATTAGAGTCCCGCAATGGATAAAAAACCTTTTCGTTTTTATTCCTGTAGTGTATTCACGTAATCTATTTCACCCTGATTATTTAGTCAAATCCATCACGGCTTTTATTATATTTTGCTTGCTTTCAAGTGTCGTGTATGTGATAAACGATATTGTTGATGCGGAAGCCGACAGGCATCATCCGGTGAAAAAAAACCGACCCGTTGCATCGGGAAAAATATCCAGCGCAGATGCTCTCACTATCGCAATCGTTCTCTTTGCAATAGGAGTTTTTTTATCAATTTTCACAAACGTGATGTTCATCATTTTTGCCTCCCTTTATCTGGCTATCAACATTATTTATACGTTTAAGTTAAAACATATAGTACTTTTAGATATTTTTAGCATAGCAGCCGGATTTATGATTCGGGTAACAGCAGGTGCAGTGATTATTTCGGTGGAAATATCAAGCTGGTTGATTTTGACCACAATGTTTCTTTCACTATTTCTAGCTGTAATGAAAAGACGTTCCGAGCTTTATGTGATGGGAGATGAGCTATCATCAACCAGAAAAGTTCTTGAATATTATTCTCCTAATTTTATTGATCAATTGGCGGCTATCACTGCTGCCGGTGTAATTATCAGTTATGCCCTCTACACGGTTTCGCAGCGTACGATCACAGTTTTTCAAACCGAACATTTAATTTATACTACTCCCTTTGTAGTATATGGAATCTTCAGATATATGTTCTTGGTTATCAATCGTAACAAGGGAGAGAACACCACCGAAATTATGGTAACCGATATATCCATGATCGTGAACATTCTTTTGTACGGTCTGACTACGATTCTTCTTGTTTATAAATTGATTTAAGATGGATACAAACATTCTCATATTGATTTTCATGCTTATCGCCAGTGCATTTTTTTCATCCACTGAAATGGCTTTTGTAATTTCCAATAAAATAAAAATTGAAGTTTTAGCCCGGAAGAAAAATATCGCCGCAGAAAATCTTCTCTATTTTGTCAAAAATCCCGAGCGTTTTTTTACTACAATTCTCGTATGGAATAACGTCGTTAATATTGCGTTCGTTTCGCTTTCAGCTGTTCTCTTGTATGAGAAATATCATTTTAGTGATCTTCAGGTTCTCTTTCTCTCTACCTTTATTCTTCTACTTTTTGGAGAATTACTGCCGAAATATTTTGCGCAAGAATTTGCAGATACATTTATTCTCTGGGCTTCAATTCCCCTTAGGATCGGGGCGATGCTTTTAAAACCGGTAATTACAATTATCTCGGCAATTTCAACTTTCTTTTCTAAATCAAAATCGTTAAATAAAGTCTCTACACGTATTCTAATTACCCGGGAAGATTTGGAGTCTTTATTGGATGAAAGTCATAAATCAGGAGAAGTGAGCAGAAAAGAATCTAACCTCATTAAGCGGGTTTTGGATTTGCGGAATCAAAGGATTTACGAAGCCATGCGTCCCCGCACAGAAATAATAGGTGTGGAAATTTCCTCTTCGATTGAAGAAGTAATCAAAACTTTTATTGAGTCGGCATATTCAAAGCTTCCTGTTTATGAAGAAAATGTTGATAATATTAAAGGTTTTGTTTTAGCGTATGATGTTTTTTCTTTCCCGAAAGATGTCCGGTCAATACTTCGTGAAATGTATTTTGTCCCGGAAACAAAGAAAACAGTTGAAGTACTTGAAGAATTTTTAGCGAGGAGATTATCAATAGCAGCTGTTGTAGATGAGTTTGGCGGAACTGCCGGCATTGTTACAATGGAAGATATTTTTGAGGAGCTCTTTGGGGAAATTAAAGATGAATATGACGTAGAAGAAAATATTTGCAAAGAGTTGGAAAAGAACATCTTTCTTGTCAGCGGGAAAGTTGAAATTGATTACGTAAACGAAAAATATTCACTGAACATTCCACTTGGCGATTATGAAACAGTCAGCGGATTTATCACTTCTCAAAGCGGAAAAATTCCATCTCAAGGAGAAATTGTATCTATCGGTATTTATGATTTTAATATACTTAGAGCTACTCAGGTAAAAATTGATCTTGTAAAACTTACTTTAAAGATGCACGAGTAGTTCGGAACTATTTTTTTTTAATATTGTTTACTATGTAAAAAAAGGAAATATCATGTCTCTTAATATTGGGTCAATTGCCCCGGACTTCACACTTAAAAATACAAATGCTGAAGCGGTTTCATTAAATTCATTTCGAGGGAAAAATGTTGTTCTTTTGTTTTTCCCCTTTGCCAACAGCGGTGTTTGCACAAAAGAAATGTGTGCGATGCGGGATAATATGAGCCGTTATTCTGACCTTAATGCTGAAGTGTTAGGTGTTAGCGTAGACAGCCACTTCAGTCTTAAACTTTGGAAAGAACACAATCAAATTAATTTTCAATTGCTTAGCGATTTTAATAAAGAGGTCGCGCCGGCTTATGGCGCATTTTATGACGTTTTTGCTCCCGGCAAATTTGATTACAAAGGCGTCGCAAAAAGATCTGCTTTTGTAATTGATCAAAACGGGGTTGTTAAATATGCAGAAGTTTTGGAGAGCGCCGGTGACGAACCAAATTATGAAGCTATTCAAGAAGCTTTAAAATAATAATTAACGAAGGTGATGTAATGATTGAAGAAGGAAAAAAAGCTCCCACATTCAAGTTATCAGATCAAAACGGAAAGGTTCATTCTCTAAAAGATTATCTTGGTAAAAAAGTTGTGCTTTATTTTTACCCGAAAGACAATACTCCTGGCTGCACAACGGAAGCTTGCAGCTTTAGAGATGAATTCCCAACATTTAAGAAGAACAATACGGTGATACTTGGCGTTAGCGCTGATCCTGTGAAATCTCATAAAAATTTCAGTGATAAATTTGGTTTACCCTTTCCGCTCCTCAGTGATGTATCAAAAGAAATGATTGAAAATTACGGAGTCTGGAAAGAAAAAAGCATGTATGGGAAAAAGTACGAGGGGATTGAACGCACTACGGTCATTATTGATGAAATGGGGGCAGTAAAAAAGATTTTTTCAAAAGTAAAAGTTAAAGAGCATACAGAAGAAGTATTGAAAGCGTTAAAATAAAATGGTTTATGTAACACGCAGAGAAGTCTTCAGCGCTTCTCACCGGTTGTATAATGATACATTAACTGCAGAAGAAAATATTTCGTTATACGATAAATGTGCAAATAGCTATGGTCATGGTCACAATTTTATTTTGGAGGTTGTGGTCTGCGGTGAAATTGAGCAGAAATCCGGTTACGTTATTGATCTGAAAATTCTTAAAAAAATTATTCAGGATATCATTATTAAAAAAGTTGACCACCATCATTTGAATTACGAAGTTGATTTTCTGAAAGACATTATTCCTACCGCAGAAAATATTTGCATTGCCTTCTGGAAAGAATTGTATCATAAAATCCCGGTCGGTAAACTATATTCCGTTAAATTATTTGAAACGGAGAATAATTATGTCGAATACAGAGGAGAGTGAAATGGATGTAAACAAAATTAAAAATCTTATTGAAGCGCTTATTATAGAGATTGGTGAAGACCCAAACCGGGAAGGCTTACTCCGCACTCCGAATCGTGTTGCAAAATCGTATGAATTTTTAACTTCGGGGTACAGTAAAAATATTGACACTGTCTTAAACGGAGCCATTTTTAATGAGAAATATGATGAGATGGTATTGGTGAAGAACATTGATTTCTACAGTCTCTGCGAACATCATATGCTGCCATTTTATGGTAAAGTACATGTTGCTTATGTGCCGAACGGAAAGATAGTGGGTCTAAGTAAAATACCCCGGATCGTTGATGTGTTTGCAAGGCGTCTTCAAGTACAAGAAAGAATGACGCAGCAAATTGCCGACACCATAGACAAATATTTGGCTCCCAAAGGAGTTGCAGTTGTTTCTGAAGCTTATCATATGTGTATGATGATGAGAGGTGTCGAGAAACAAAATTCATCCGCAACTTCAAGTGCTATGCATGGTTTGTTTAAAGAGGATGCACGCACAAGAACAGAATTCTTAGATTTAATTCGGATGAATAAAATTTAATGCCCGGCGTCAAAGAAAATATTTGGGTGACCGGAGCGAGTTCGGGGATAGGAAAGTCCTTAGCTCTTTCCTTTGCTAATGCCGGTTATTATGTTTGCGCCACCGCCCGCCGGAAAGAAAAATTGGAATTACTCACCGGCGCAATTCAAGAAGGCGAGGTAATTCGTTCGTTCTCGTTAGATATTTCATCAAAAGAGAATGTTCTTTCCTTTGTTGATAAAACATTTGGCGAAGATGGAATCGCTTGTTTGATTAATAATGCCGGGATCACCTCTTTTAAGAAAGTTGAACATAATTCCCTCGAAGACATTGAGAAGATTATCCAAACAAATTTGCTTGGTTCAATCTATACGATAAAAGCGGTTCTTCCTTTGATGATTAAAAAGAATAAAGGGACAATCATAAATATTTTATCTGTTGTTACTGAAAAAATATTTCAACAGAGCGGAGCATATTCAGCTTCAAAAGCTGGATTAAAAGCCTTCTCGCAAGTATTAAGAGAAGAAGTAAGAAAATATAATATCCGTGTAATTAACGTTTATCCGGCAGCCACCAATACCGACATCTGGTCGGAAGAAAATAAAACGAAATTCGCTCATCGAATGATGAATCCCGCTGATATTGCCAAAATGGTGATTTCAATTTATGAACATCCGGGAAATGTCGTAACTGAAGAAATTGTCTTAAGACCGATTGAAGGAGATTTATAAAAAATCTTGAAGGTCATTTAAGACCTTCAAGATAAATAATCGGATTTACATTCCTCCCTGAAATCCTTTACCTTTTTGAGGAGGCTCAAATTCGCCACAGTTATTCGGGCAATGATTATTTCGTCTTAACCCTTTACCCCGCATTCCCATTCCTTGTTTCATCGGATGGTCATTCCAGATTTCTTTTTGTTTAGCGTCCAAAACTTCATACACATCCATTCGGTGGTTTGCCATTGCCATCTCGATAGTATTTCTTTGTTTCATTATTTTTTCTTCAAGCGCTAAAAATGATTTACGGTCGTAATCGGCTTTATTGAGTAATTCTTTTTTCTCAAGTTGAAGCTTTTCCATATCAGCTCGAAAATCAATCATTTTCTTCTCATGGTTCATACGAAGGTCTTCGATTTTCTTTTCTTGATCGGGAGTTAAATTTAACTTTTCAACAATTGCTGCTTTACAGTTGCCCATTCCCGGACCGGGCTGTGCAGAAATTCCGATTGCAAAAACCAAGAGCAACACCGGGGCGAAAAATATCATGAACGATTTCATTTTGTTATTCCTTATATTTTTTTTGAAATAATTTTTGTTTCGCTGTTTTGACAGCTTTGAATCGCTGAAGGTTTAAATGAGTTAACTTGGCAGTAAAAATATTCTTCGCAGAATGGCAAGAATATTTATCGAATTGGAAAAAACTTAATGGCATAGGTGAATGAATTTCATTTGTCCATTCATTCATTCATTCAAACTTTTTTATTCTGTCTTTGCCATATTATGAATTAAACCTTTCGTTATAGTAATGTGTCTAAAATTATAAATAGTAGCTATGCCGGAAGAAAATCCCGATTATGATTTAGTCCGCCGCTTTCTTAACGGCGATGAAAGTTCGTTTAATCAACTCGCGCGTAAGTACCAGGCGAAGATATATTGGCACGCGAGAAGAATGACCGGAAATCATTTAGATGCTGATGAGATTGTACAGGAAGTTTTGCTTGTACTCTTTGAAAAACTCAAAAACTTCAATTTCCAGTCTTCTTTATTTACCTGGATTTACCGGATTACCATTACTCGAAGCATCAATTATATCAAAAGACAGAAGTTACGTAGGTTTGTCTCCTTTGATGAGGAAGAAAATTGCGGATTATCAACAGACGACGAAATTGTTAAGAATATTGAAGACAAGGAAAAATTAAAAAAATTGGATTCTGTACTACAAAAATTGCCAGAGAAACAAAGAGAAATATTTCTTCTCCGTCATTTTGATGAATTAAGCTATGAAGAAATTGCGCAAATCACGGGAAAAAGTGTCGGCGGTTTGAAGGCGAATTATTTTCATGCATTTGAAAAAGTTGTTAACCTTATGGGTAATAAAAATGGATAAAAAAATATTTGATATTTATGATGAGCACTTTCCCGGGGAAGAAAATGTTCCCGATAAATTTGCGGGTCCAGTTGAAGATCAAGAAAAGTTGGATGACTTACGAAAATCAGCGGATGTGTTAAAGTCTCTTTCTTCTGTCTCCATTGACGAAAAATATTTCACGAATATTCTCCCAAGATTTAGAGAAAATCTGGAAAAGAAACAGCGCTCATTTTTCTATAAAAAATTAATCTATAGTTCATCCATTGCTTTTTCTACTCTTCTGCTGCTTGTATTTTCATTTCAATTTATGAAAACAAACTTTCAATCGAAGGTAACCCAACAAAACGAAACAATGGAAACCGTTCTACCTACTGCTTCGCAAGATATATACATCGCTTCTGCTGATCAGTTTTCCGATAGCATCGTAAACAATAGCGCTGTCAAACAGGAAATTGATAAAACGCTCAATCAGTCTTTATCGGCTGCAAGCAACAGCAATGATTATATCCTTATCAAAAATACTATGGATTACAATAACGTTCTTTCACAATTAGATGATGATGAACTTGAAAAAGTTTATGCACAGCTTCAGCAAACAAAAATATTATAGGTGTAAAATGAAAAGATATTTCTTTTTTATGCTTTTGTTGGTTTCGATTTTATCAATAGAAATAATTTCTCAGCAGCATCATATGGAAGACAGAAGGGGAAACCCGCGCGAACTGATTGATCAATTAGAAAAAATAAAATTGATTGAAGAACTGCAAATGTCAGAAGAAGTGAGCATTAAGTTTTTTAGCAGGAGAAATGAGTTTAGAGAAAAAGAAAAAAAATTAAATGAACGGATAGAAAGTTTATCCCTGTTAGTAAAGGATAAATCGCATAATCCGGATGGAGAAACTTCCAACGCCGAATGGAAAAGAATTACGAATGAATTTATTGCCGTTGAAAAATTGATGAGAAAAAATAAATATGACTTTTTTGTCTCGCTTCAAAACTTATTAACACCGAAGCAAATGGCGCAGTTTCTTGCTTTTGAACGAAAATTTCGGGAAGAGATGCAGAATATAATTTTGCGCGGAAGGCAAAAGCCGGTACCGGAATAAAATATAGAGGCAATTCTTGCATTTCTTCTTAGAAGAACGTAATTTTGTCAACCTTTTTTGCGGAAGTGGTGAAATTGGTAGACACGCTACTTTGAGGGGGTAGTGCTCGAAAGGGCGTAGGGGTTCAAGTCCCCTCTTCCGCACGCTTTTTCCTTTTCATTCTAACCTTTTTTTTTCTAAGTGAGCAAGCTGACCCCTCAAATAATGAATATCAAACAATGAATGCAGAATATCAAGGAAAAACTTCTTCACTTTCTGTCCGATGTTCGATATTCAATTTGCGGATAGAGGAAAAGAATGAAGATTTAATTGCAACACCGGTTTTAATGCAATTGATGTTAACTAACCTTACGGATTTTATGCAACTTACGAAAGATATTCCCATTACATTATTTTGTAAAGATGGGGCATGCCCCGTCTTTGAAAGTGTTGCCGTAGCGATGTGGTATGTAACATCTTTACAAGTGATACTTTGGAGATGCGGCATATCGTGACCTCACAAAAGTCTTTTCATTTCCTTTGTTTCTCTTTTCAAGAAAAACTATATTTTAGGGAGAAAAAATAAACATTATGAATTAATGCGTCCTACAAAAGCAGTTATAAATCTTGCTCATCTGAAAGCAAATTATTTAGCGATCAGAAAAATAACTAAAACTAAAGTCCTTGCCGTAGTTAAAGCTGATGCGTATGGACATGGGGTTGCTGAAGTTGTAAATGCTTTAAATTCTTTAAAAGAAAAGCCCGAATATTTTGGCGTTGCACTTTCGGAAGAAGGAATTGCATTAAGAGACATAAATGTAAAACAACCTATTCTAATCTTCGAACCACCGAACCAACATAACATTGATGAAATTATCAAGTACGAGTTAATTCCAACGGTTTTTTGCGAGGCACACCTTCGGTTGATTGATAAATATCTTGTCAGAAGACCGGCAATGAAATTAAAAGTTCATGTTAAAATTGATACGGGAATGGGTCGGCTTGGAATTCCTTTCAAAGAAGCAGTTCCGTTTATTGAAAAGATCGCTGCCAACGATAATTTTATTTTGGATGGTGTGTATTCTCATTTTGCAACTTCGGACGAAATTGATAAAGCATTTGCGGAGCTTCAATTAAGAAGGTTTACTCAAATTCTTACCGAACTCAAAAAGAAAAATATTAAAATCGGAATAACACATATCGCCAATAGCGGAGCAATATTAACAATGCCGGAAGCGTATTTCGATATGGTTCGTCCCGGGATTTCGTTATACGGGTATCCGCCGTCGCAAGCAATAACTTCTTCTCTAAAACTCAAACCGGTTTTATCTTTGCTTTCGGAAGTTGCTTCATGCAGGTGGTTTGAAAAAGGAGACTCAGTTAGTTACGGAAGAAAATATATTTTAAAAAGAAGATCGCAAATTATTTCTATTCCAATTGGTTATGCGGATGGATTAAATCGTAATTTATCTAATAAAATGTTTTGTATTATTAAAGACAAACTTTACCAACAAGTTGGCAGAGTAACTATGGACAGAATTATGTTTGACATAGGAGAAGCAAAAATCAGCATTGGCGAAGATGTTCTCCTACTCGGAAAAAGTAGGCATCAATCCATTGATGCATGGGATTGGAGTGCGCAACTTAATACGATCCCCTATGAAATAACCTGTAATATTTCAAAACGGGTACCCAGGGTTTATCTTGCATGATGGATTTAAAAAAGCAATATATTATCCAGACAATTAGTGTTGCTGCAAACAACTTAAGGCTCAGTAGTGAAAAAATTGAGGTTCTTGGGCTATTAAAAGAAACCATTCTTAATGCCGGAGATTTAGAAACCTTAATAGCTTCGATGAAAAAAATTACCCAATTTTCTAAGCTGGCAATTAAACTACAAGAGATTTACAACTATTTGAAGCTAAATAAGATTGATTTCCTTAAGCTCTCTGACAAATTTAAAGAACACACGCAGCTTGTTGTTAAAGACTTAAATTTAGCGCTGGATGCATTAACTCCAAATTCATATAACGCAATAAATATTAAACTGAATGAATTCAGTTTGAACTCTTCCACGGATGGGCATCGGGATGAATCTTTAACCATTGATTTTACCGATAGGAAAAGCCTCCTGACGGATAAAATGAGAACAGCCCGCATTAAAGAAAACTATATCTTTGAAGAAGAGACCAACGATGATCAGCTTTTCTTTCAGAACTTTGAAGCTACGATACTAAAACCGGTAAAGGAAATCGAGTTGGTTCTAAAAAATCTTGGAAATGGTGAGTTTAAATCAACTGAATTGAGGCAATACGAATCGGTGATGCGTGTGAACGCTTCTTTGTCGGAAAAATTTGGAACCGAAATCACCACGGAGATGCACAATATTTTAGCGCGAGCATTTCGAATGCTCCAGTTGAAAGAATTGAATCCCGAAAAAGAGATGATAGAAGCTATGCGGGCTTGTTTGATTGTTATTGTTGCTTTGGTGAGAAATAAAGATATTGATATAACGTACTATTTAAATAGAGCGGAAGATTTTGGAAAAAAATTGCAAACTTTAAAAATGAGGAATTCGTAATGAATGTTTTCGCCGTTATCATGGCTGGCGGAGTTGGTTCTCGCTTTTGGCCCAGAAGCAGGGAAAAATCTCCGAAACAACTACTCAAGATCTTTGATGAAAAAACATTGATCCAAAATACCGCTGATAGACTTCAAGGTTTTGTGGAGTATAAAAATATTTTCATTGTAACGAACAAACTTCAAAAAGAAGAGATAAGCAAACAATTGCCTGAAATTCCAAATGAAAATATTCTCGAAGAACCATTCGGTCGCAATACTGCCGCCGCTATCGGGTTGGCTTCAGTGTTGATACAAATGATTGATCCAAAGGCAATAATAGTAGTTCTTCCGGCTGATCACATCATTCGTGACAAAGATATTTTTCAGGCTGCCTTGCAAAGAGCGGTTGGCTTCGCCTATAAAAAATCGGGATTAGTAACGATTGGAATTCCGCCCACCCGCCCGGAAACCGGGTACGGCTACATTCAAATTGATGAAAATGAATTGGAAGAAAACATTTTTAAAGTATTAACGTTCGCAGAAAAACCGAATTACGAAACAGCATTAAGTTTTGTTTCAAGCGGCGATTTCCTTTGGAACAGCGGGATGTTTGTTTGGAAAGCGGAAACGATTCTTAGTGAAATTACACTTCATATGCCTGAATTAGCAATGGCATTAAAAAAAATCGCGTTCGTTTCCGGCACTCCCAGGTTCGAGAGAGTCTTGCTTGAAGAATATGGTCAGTTGCGAAGCATCTCAATTGATTACGGAATTATGGAGAAATCACACAAAGTCTTTTTGCTCAAAGGAAAATTTACCTGGAGCGATGTCGGCAGCTGGGAAGAAGTTTATCAACTTTCAAACAAAGATAAAAATGATAACTCAATTGTTGGGAAAGTTTATACCGATAAAACTTCTGATTCCTACATTTATTCACCCGGAAAATTTACTGCAGTAATAGGACTTGACAATGTTATTGTGATTAATACTGAAGACGCTTTGCTCGTGTGCAAGAGAGAAAATGCGCAAGAGGTTAAAAAAGTTGTTGATTATATTAAGTTGAATAAACTGAACGATTATTTGTAAGATGAAAAAAGTTATTACGGAAGCAGAAGTAATCCTCAAATTTAAAGGTGGTGGAAAAATTCTTCCCATTGGTGAAGAAGATATTGTTACACCCCTGGCAAAAGATAAAATAAAAGATTTAGGGATGACTATTGTTAAAAAAATTGTAACAGACCGAATCGAGGTTTCATCTTCACTCACTCCGTCTCCAAAACAGATAAAAAATACGGTTGTGCTTGGATGCGATCACACGGGGCTTCCGGTTAAAAATCTCCTGGCAAAACTGCTTATTGAAAAGGGTTTTAAAATTCAGGATGTCGGCACATTCGATGAGGTGTCTTGTGATTATCCCGATTTTGCTTTTGCCACCGCAAAAAAGGTCAAAAGTGGTGAAGCTGATTTTGGTGTACTTGTTGACGCAACCGGAATTCCCTCGGCGATAACAGCCAATAAAATTAAGGGAATTCGCGCGGCGACTTGCTATAATGAGTTCACAGCAAAGAGTGCTCGTGAGCATAATAACGCCAATATTTTAGTCCTCGGGGCAAAAGCGCTTGGCGAAGAAACTATCAAAAGTATTTTAGAGGTATGGCTTAATACAAAATTCGCCGGTGGAAGACATCAACGCCGGCTTGATAAAATAACAGAAATTGAAAATCAAAATCTTTAATTACGGAGTTTAAATGAAAAATGTTTTTATGGCTTTCTTTCTTTTCTTTCTCTCATTTCAATTAATTATTGAAGCTCAATCCATTAGCGTGAAAGAGAGCAAAGAAATATCCATTCCTGAAGCGGGAGAGCATTTCTTCCCCCGTTTCGCATCCGGCGATTCTCTTATCTATTTCACACGTTCTTATTATAAAGGTATCTTGTCGTTCAATCTCTTCTCAAAAGATTTGAAGAATATTACCGCAGAACCAGGATCGGGATTTGAATATCAGTTTACTGATGACGGGAGTAAAATATTTTATAGAACGGATACTTACCAAAACGGGAAGAAGTATTCCGATATTAAAACAATTGACCTCCGCACAAATAAAATTGAATTTATTGAAAACGGGAAAAGAAATCTTTCCACTCCGAAAATTCTTAAAAGCGGTGACTGTATTTTCAAACAAGATGCTGATATCACTGTAAATAATAAGCTAAAAAAAACGATGCAGTTGAACATTATTCCGCAAGACACTCTGCTGTTTTATAGCGATAATAATTTAATTCTGTTAATCAATGGTCTAAAGAAAACATTTAATCCTTTGGGAGACGGAAGTTATCTTTGGTCTTCACTTTCACCTAATAAAGAAAAAATTCTTTTTACATTTATGGGAAAAGGAACTTATGTAACTGATTTAGATGGAAATGTAGTACTTGAATTAGGTTATGCCAACGCGCCTAAATGGTCTTCGGATGGGAAATGGATCGCTTACATGGAAGATAAGGATGACGGTGTTCAAGTTATTTCATCGGAGATATTTCTCCTTTCCGTAGATGGTAAAGAAAAGATTCAACTTACAGAAAGCAAAGAAATTCACGAACAATTTCCCGAGTGGTCGCCGAACATGAAAAGCATTGTTTGCCACACAAGCGACGGGAAGATTATTTTACTCTCTTTAGAAAAAAAATATTAGGATGAAAAAAATGAAAAAACTTCTCTTCTTGATCCTAATTTCAAGAGCCGTATTTGCCCAAGATTTATTTGGCACAAAAATTTACCTTAACCCTGGACACGGGGGATTTGATTCAAACGATAGGAATATACCTGAAACCGGATTTTGGGAATCAACATCGAACTTGGATAAAGGACTTGCACTACGCAATATTTTGCAACAGATAAATGCTACTGTTTATATGTCAAGAGTGGCAAACACATCAGCAGACGATCTTCCTCTTTCTCAAATTGTTTCGGATGCTAATTCAAAAAATGTTGATTTCTTCCACGCAATTCACAGTAATGCTTTTAACGGGCAATCCAACTATACGTTACTTCTTTTTCAAGGGAAAGATAACGCTCCGACTTATCCCGATGCTTTAACGATGGCTAATTTTGTATCTAATGAAATTTACAATGCAAACCGAACAACGGCAAAATATAGTCGTGGCGATTTTGATTTTTATGGAACAGGACAAGCCTATCTCGGAGTGTTTAAAAATCTAAATGTTCCCGGTACTTTATCAGAGGGTTCATTTCATGATTACCTTCCTGAGTCGTGGAGATTAATGAACAGCTCCTATAAAAAACATGAAGCTTGGGCGATCGCAAGAGGATTTTTAAAATATTTTTTACGACCCGGATTCCAGACCGGTATTATTGCCGGGTTAGTCCGCGATATGAACAAAACGGTTTCGTACTATGGAATCACTTCAAAAGGTGACAATAAACTTCCTCTGAACAATATTAAAGTTACTGTAGAACCCGGAGGTAAAATTTATAACGGTGATGGAAATAACAACGGCTTTTTCCTTTTTGATAGTTTAGCCGCGGGCTCGTATAAACTTTATTATGAAGCACCGGGATATTACAAAGATTCTTCAACTGTAACCGTCACTGCAAACACAACCTCCTTTGCTGATAAATTTTTGCTTTACGATACCACTGTAGTGGTAAAAATTGTGAGTTATTCGCCGTCATCTCCTACAGACAGCGTCAAAACAATTTCCCCGGTTTCTATCCGTTTCGACTTGCCAATGGATACGGCTTCAACAAATGCTGCGTTTCACCTAACGCCTGCCACGCAAGGAGTTATTACGTGGAGTGACGGGAATAAATATTTCACATTCAAACCTTCTTTGCCATATTTGAAGGCAGCTGAATATATGGTTACTTTGAGCAAGACCGCAAAAACAATTTGGGGAATTGAGTTAGCCGGTGAGCTTAGTTTCAAGTTTCTTACAAAAAACCGGAATAGATATTTATTAGAAAAAACTTATCCTGAGGCTAATTCATCTATTAATTTAGGATATCCACAAATCAGATTGCAGTTTGAAGCGCCTGTATCAACCGCATCGTTAGGTGGGCAAATTAATCTTTATGATAGATACGGGACTCGGCTTTCGGTAATAAATGTAAAAATCTTTTCAGAGAACGGGAAAGGGTTGATCTATTTTGAACCGAAAGAACAACTATGGGATCAGATGAGCCCACTCTCTGTGCAGCTCGGCGGCAAAATTGCAGATATTGATTCAATTCCAATGGTGGATTCTGTCGTTATTCCGTTTTCAGTAAGCTATGATCAAGCAATTCCTATAACAATATTTGATAATTTTGAAACACAAGTTGGGTGGAAAGACCCTTCAGCAAGCCCTCACTCAACCGGAATTGATACTTCAACATCTCACTTTTCGATAACTACCGAGAGAAAATTTTTAGGTTCAAAAAGTGGAAAATTATTCTATACTTTTACAAATTCAGCAAATGGAAGTTGTTTTATCCCCAATGAAACCAAAATACAAACTAACGCAGATGCTGGTGCATGGGTTTTTGGAGATTTAAGTAACAACCATATTAATTTATGGTTCGAAGATAGCACCACTACAGAATTTTCCGTCTTTTATGATTCATTAGATTGGGTTGGTTGGAAGTTTATCCGCAATAGGGGTGAAGTTCCTAATAAAAATTTGAAAAAACTTATTGGAATAGAAGTTAAACAAGCTGTTACCGGAAATAAAAACGGTTTGATCTACATTGATAATCTTCAAACATTTGATGGATTAACCGGGATACAACAAAATGAAGATTTAACCGTAACAAATTTTAATTTAGACCAAAATTATCCAAACCCATTTAATCCGGAAACCCAAATCAGTTATCAACTTCCAGAAAACAGTTTTGTAACGCTTAAAATATTTGATGTGTTGGGAAATGAAGTTGCAATCTTGGCAAACGAATTTCAACAAGCAGGGAAGCACAATTATAAATTAGGAATTAGGAATTACGAATTATCTTCAGGCGTATATTTTTACCAGTTGAGAGCCGGTAATTTCCTTCAAACTAAAAAAATGGTGGTTCTAAAATAACGATACGAGAAATTTACGGAAAGAAATTTTGTAGGGAAGGAAATTCTCTTTAAATTTCGGTTGTTCAAAATAATTCTTCTGCCTTGCCCCGTTTCAAAGCGGGTCGAGTCAGTAAACAAGTTGGCGTTACCCGTCTGAAAAGCTCAAAATTTAATGATTATTTCCACATAAGAAGGATGTACCTTGTTTCTTGCGAACGCAAAGGTTGATTCTGTAACTCAAATTGGGACAAATGTTTTTCTCTTAAAATTGCAATCAGATAAAATTGCTGCGAATGCAAAGCCCGGTCAATTTGTAAATATCAAAGTTTCAAATTCAAATTTTCCTCTATTACGCCGCCCGTTCAGTATTTGCAATGTTGAAGGGGATTATTTTACTATCATGTTTACTTCAGTTGGCGAAGGAACATTGGTTCTTCAAAAAAAACAAAAAGGGGAATTCGTTGATGTTATGGGTTCAGCGGGAAATGGTTTTTCGTTAGACGGAAATTATGAAAAAGCAATTATTGTTGCAGGCGGCATTGGCGCTGCCCCGTTTCCGTTTTTAATTAAAGAACTTGAAAAAATCGGAAAAGAAATAATTTGCTTTAGCGGCGGAAGAACAAAAAATGATTGTATCACTTACGAAATGAAAAACGTTTCCACCGCAACAGATGACGGGAGTTTTGGTTTTAAAGGAACTGTTGTTGAATTGTTGAGCTCTGAAATAGCTAGATATAAAAATGAAAGAATTAAAATATTCGGCTGCGGTCCAAATGCAATGTTAAAATCACTTCAACAATTTTGCTTTACAAGAAACATTGAAGCTGAAATCTCAACTGAATCTTCGATGGCGTGCGGCTTTGGAATTTGTCAGGGTTGCCCGGTTCAGTCTGCAACGGACAAGAATAAATTTCTTTTAGTGTGTAAAGACGGACCTGTTTTTAATGTGAAAGATATCGAACTGCCATGAGCGCCGTAGATTTATCTGTTTCCGTTGGACCGTTAAAACTAAGAAACCCGATTCTGCTTGCTTCAGGCACAGTCGGTTACGGAAACGAGATTTCCGAATTTATTGATTTAAATAAAATAGGCGGAATTGTAACAAAATCGTTAAGTTTAAAACCAAGAAAAGGAAATACTCCACAGAGAGTAATCGAAACCCCTTCCGGGATGTTAAACGCAATAGGATTAGCAAATATTGGAGTTGAAGAATTTCTCAAAACAAAAATTCCATTTCTTAAAAAATTTGATACAAAAATAATTTGTAACATTGCCGCAAGTTCCGTTGAAGAGTATGTTGAGTGCACAAAATTATTAACAGATGAAGATACGATTTCCGCCTTTGAAATAAATGTCTCTTGCCCCAACGTTAAAGAAGGCGGACTTGAATTTGGGAATGATAAAAAAGCAGTTGCAAAAATTACTGAAGAAGTAAAAAAAGTTTCGACCAAACCGGTATTTATAAAACTTTCTCCCAACGTTTCCCGCATTTCCGAATTTGCTCTTGCCGCAAAGGAAGCCGGTGCAGATGCTGTTTCAGCAATAAATACTTTGGTCGGGACCGCGTTTGATATTATGACACGGAAACCCAAAATAAAAAATATTACCGGTGGTTTATCCGGTCCGGCAATAAAACCGGTTGCATTGGCAAAGGTTCTTGAGATCAGAAGAAATGTTGATATTCCGATAATTGGAATTGGAGGAATATTCTCATGGCAGGATGCTGTTGAATTTATGATTGCCGGCGCTTCTGCTTTTCAACTTGGAACAGTAAATTTTGTTCATCCGAATATTTCCGAAACAATGATCAATGATTTAATTTTGTATTGCGAAAAAATGAAAATAGCTTCTCTTAAAAACTTAACCGGTTCTTTCATTCTCTAAAATGAATATCGAAAAAACATTAGCAAAACTGTACAATCTCCAAATCTTCGGAATGAAATTTGGGTTAGAAAACATCCGGAAGTTTCTCCAGGTACTCGGAAATCCTCAAAACAATCTGAAATGTTTTCACATTGCCGGGTCGAATGGAAAGGGGAGTACAGCTTCTTTTATTGCTAGTATTTTGCAAACTGCGGGTTTTAAAACGGGACTTTACACTTCGCCTCATTTCGTACGATTCAATGAAAGAATTAGAATTAACGGTGAGGAAATTGATGACGAATATATTGCTTCATTTTATGATAAACATGAACTTTTTATTAATGAAAATAAATTGACTTTTTTTGAGGTGACAACAGCCCTCGCATTCACTTATTTCTCCGAGAAAAAAGTTAACTATGCAGTGATTGAAACAGGCTTGGGTGGAAGATTAGATGCAACGAATGTCTTAAAACCATTAGCCGTTGTACTTACTTCAATCAGTTTAGAGCATACGCAGCACTTGGGGAATACAATCGAAAAAATAGCAACTGAAAAAGCTGCGATCATCAAACCGAAAACAAAAGTATTTCTGGGAATATTGCCGGGAAAAGCAGATGAAATAATTCAGCAAAAATGTGAAGAAGTTGACAGTGAATTATTTGAGCTTGAGGATTACATCATTAAACGTGATACTTATTTAGAACTTTATACGGAGGAACTTGATATTGACAGGTTAGATTCTCCGCTTCACGGCTATTATCAAAAATATAATGCTGCACTTGCAACATTAGTGGTAAACAAAACGCTCGGGCTGGAAGATTTAAGTGTGATCGCAAATGGATTGAAAAACGTTGTGGACAACACAAAAATTCAAGGACGCTACGAAATTGTTTCTGAAAACCCGAAAATAATTTTTGATTCTGCCCATAACCCGGAAGGGGTTGAAGGTTTCCTTTCAGAATTTCAGAAAGAAAAATCAACGTACAAAAAAACGCATCTTCTTTTTGGTGTTATGAAGGATAAAGAAATTGAACTTATGCTCTCAAAAATGAATCGAGCCTTTGATGAATATCATTTCGTTAATCTACCTTTTGAGCGTGCTGAAAAAAAAGAGAATCTTCTGACGATTGCCAATACCTTAAAATTGACCGCAAATGTTGTTGACGATCCTACTGAATTTTATCTCCACTTCGAAAAAAATAAAAACTCTGGAGAGTGCCTGGTAGTCTTGGGTAGTATGTATTTAGTTGGCGAAATAAAAAAGGGTTTACTGAAAGAAAGTGCTTGACAAATAGAAAAAATATGTGCAATTTTGAATCAACCTCTTAAGCCAATCGCTAATTCGCTTGAAAACTTAATTAAAATCAATAAAATATTTCCGAATTTTAAGAACAAACAAAAAATAAGGGTCAAATTATGCCAATGGATATTTCCGAACTGAAATCCAAAAAGATCGTTGAACTGAATGATATAGCCAAAGAACTTGGTGTTCAGGGTTACAGCGATCTTCGTAAACAAGAATTAATTTTTAAAATATTAGAAGCCCAAACCGGCAAGGACGGATTAACCTTCTCAAAGGGAGTGCTGGAAGTGCTGCCGGATGGCTACGGATTTCTCCGTTCGGCGGACTATAATTATCTCCCTTCACCGGATGATATTTACGTTTCTCCTTCACAGATCAAGAAGTTTATGCTTCGAACGGGAGATTTTGTAAGTGGACAGGTCCGTCCGCCAAAAGAAGGGGAACGTTTCTTCGCTTTACTAAGAGTTGAAGCTGTTAACGGATTAAATCCTGACGGCATAAGAGACAGAACGTTGTTTGATAATTTGATCCCGGTTTATCCAACAAAAAAACTTACGCTTGAATCCGCACCGGGTGAATATTCAATGAGAATATTAGACCTTCTTGCACCGATTGGAAAAGGGCAAAGGGGTTTGATCGTTTCTCCTCCCAAATCCGGTAAAACAATTTTATTACAAAAAATCGCAAATTCACTTAACAGAAATCATCCCGAAGTAAAACTCATTATTTTATTGATTGATGAACGCCCTGAAGAAGTTACGGATATGGAACGAAGCGTGAAGGCTGAAGTCATCAGTTCAACCTTTGATGAACCGGCAGACCGCCATATTCAAGTTGCAGATATGGTTATTGAAAAAGCAAAACGTTTAGTTGAAGCAAACGAAGATGTAGTTATCTTATTAGATAGCATTACACGTTTAGCCCGCGCTAATAATATAGTGGTTCCCCACTCTGGAAGAATTCTTTCTGGAGGTGTTGATTCAAATGCATTACATAAACCAAAAAGATTTTTCGGCGCCGCCCGTAACACGGAAGACGGTGGCAGCCTCACGATCATTGCAACTGCTTTAATTGATACCGGAAGCAGGATGGATGATGTTATCTTTGAAGAATTCAAAGGTACCGGTAATATGGAAGTTGTTCTTAACAGAGATTTAAGTGATAGAAGAATCTTTCCCGCTATTGATGTTAACCGTTCGAGCACCCGGCGAGAAGATTTGTTGATCAAAGAAGATGATTTGGCACGTATCTGGATATTAAGAAAAATAATAAGTGATTTCAATCCGGTTGAAGCAATGGAGTTTATGACTTCTAAGATGAGAGGAACAAAAAATAATAAGGAATTTTTGTTGAATATGAATAGTTGATCAAAGAACTATTTATGAATTTTTTCGGAAGGAACTGAACATATTGAAGTCTCCTAATTTTATCATGTATTAACAATGAAAAAATTTTTCGCACTATTTTTTTTATCATTTCTTTCAATCCAACTCTATGGTCAGAAATTAGATTTTGAACCTCCGCTGCTGTATGAATATTATTATTCGCCGTCTGATTCTATTCAAGGCGTATTTCAATTAACGTTTCAAATAAATTACGAGAATCTCTCTTTTATTAAAAACGAAGATGTCTATTCCTCGAAAATAAGGGTTACTCTGGAACTGCGAGATTCCTCTTCAGGAAATATCCTACGATCTAATCAGAACAAAGAGATTTCTGTATCAACATTTGAGGAAACCCAAAGGAAGAATAAATCATGTCAGGGACTTTTGACTTTAAATCTCAGTAAGAATAAATATTACACTACCATTACTCTCACCGACCTTCAAGTAAATAAAGAAATAGCTATTCCGGGATTTTCGATTGATTTATCAACTCTTCAGCCGAAAGCCTTTGTTGTCCTTTCGGGGGGAAGCGGCAACTATTATTTGGCAAATAAGAGAAGAACAATACCTTTTTCTCCGGAGATTTATTCTTACGTTTATTATCCCGGTGGCTTGCCGGGGGTAAGTGCATCAAACCAGAACGATTCTCTTTGTCTGAAATTTCAATCACAGACGGATTCATTTGTTTTCTGCTCAACCGTTAACTCTACAAACTCTTTTTTACTTGAAGAAGATTCATTGGGTGTTTTTCTTTCTCCATCAATTAACAGCCCGCAAAAATATTTTCTTTTTAAGGATATTTCGCTAAAATTGCCTGAGGGAAAATTTAAAATTTTAGAAAATGAAAAAGTTCGTTCTTCTCTTGAAGTAAAGTGGTGGGATAAACCGCATTCTCTGCTAAACTACGAAATATCGCTCAAAGCTTTAAGTCTTATTGAACCAAAATATGTTATTGATTCGCTAAGGGAACTTAGCGGTAACTTCGGATATAAATACTTTTACCGATACTGGCAAAAATATGATCCCACACCAGGCACTGTTTACAATGAATTGATGGTTGAGTTTTATTCGCGGGCAGATTATGCTCAAAAAACTTTTGCAAATTTTTCAACTCCTGATGGCATTTTATCCGATCGGGGAAGAGTCTTTATTCAATTCGGTCAGCCTTCCGGTATGGAAAGGACCACTTCAGTGAATGGGAAAAATATGGAGATATGGTTCTACAAGGAACGAAATAAAACCTATTATTTCGTAGATAATGCCGGGAATGGTGGTTATCAATTGGTAAAAGATAAATGAAACTATTTTTCACTTGCGGTGATTGTAATGGTATCGGACCAGAGATAGTTGTAAAAACACTTACTTATTTTTATAAACAGAAGAAACATAAACTCCACTTCGCTGTCCCCAAAAATATTTTTGAAGAATCTTTAACACTTTTTCAGAGTGACTTTGAATACGAAATTGTGAAAAGTTCTGGACAGAGTTTGCAGAGCAAAAGAGTTGTTTCAATTATTAATTTGGGAAATATGAAATCCGCTTACGGTAAGCCAACTAAACTCTCCGGCGAGATTGCTTTTCGTTCATTACAAGAATCATTTGCGGCGGTTAAAAATAATAGCGCAGACTGCATTATTACTGCACCAATTTCAAAAGATGCTTTTCACAAAGCCGGCATTGTCTTTCCCGGACATACAGAGTTGCTTGCTTCGTGGACTAAGGTTGAAAATGTAGTAATGTTTTTTCATTCATCTAAACTGAGGGCGGCGCTCTTAACCATCCATGTTCCCCTGAAAACTGTTTCGTTTTCCCTTGATATAAACATCATCAAAAAAAAAATAAATATTGTTCTTGAGACTCTTAAAAAAGACTTTAAGATTGAAAATCCCCGGATAGCCTTATTGGGGGTTAACCCGCACGCCGGCGAAAATGGGTTACTTGGTGATGAAGAAGAAAATCTTTTTGTCCCTTTGATCAATGAATTCAAAGAACAACTATTCGGACCTTTTCCGGCTGATGCTTTCTTTGGAATGCATGCTTACAAACTTTTTGATGCGGTAATAGGCGCTTATCACGATCAAGTGTTGATACCGTTTAAAATGCTCAGCTTTTCAGACGGTGTTAATTTTACTGCCGGTTTACCAATTGTACGGACTTCTCCCGATCATGGAACCGCATACGATATTGCAGGCAAAGGAATCGCCGATCCATCCAGCATGATACATGCAGCTAAATTGGCTGTTCTGATTTGCGAAAACCGGAAGAGCAATGCCGCGACTACTTAAAAAAAATTATTCTTCCCTTGCAGGTTTCTATGATGTATTGATGAAAGGTATCAATTACTCCCGCTGGGCGAAATATCTTTTTGACATTACTCGTGAATATGATATTTCGGTGAATACGGTTTTAGAGATTGGAGGAGGAAACGGGAAATTAGCGAATGCATTAAGCAGGAAATTCCCAAAATATTATTTATCAGAGAAGTCACCGATCTTTCTTGCAAAAAGTCAATTTAAGAAAGATAAAATTTGCTGTGATATGACGGCACTGCCTTTTAAAGAAAAATTTGACTTCATCTTTGCCGCTTTTGATACGGTTAATTACTTGTCCTCAAAAAAAAGTGTGGCAAAGACTCTTTCAGAAGTTAGGGCAGTTCTAACTGAAAACGGTGTTTTTACGTTTGATGTAAGTTTAGAAAGTAATAGTTTGTCTCATCTAAAAGGGAAAAGAAAAAACTACAACTATCTCAACCAAAAGATTGAACATCTCAGCATTTATAATGAGCAGAGTAAAGTTCATACCAATGAGTTTATTTTCCGCCGGGACAACAGAGTGCTTGGGAAAGAGATTCATAAACAAAAAATATTCTCTTTTGATTTTTATCTTGAACAAGTAGATAAAAATAATTTTTACGTTGTTGACTGTTTAGAGGCTTTTAGTTTTAAAAAAGGGAAACCTTTGTCTAAACGGGTCCAATTTATTTTGAAGAAAGTTAAGTAACATGCTTGAGTTTAGTGATGTTGGTTTTACTTATCACAGTGACCATATACTTCGTTCCGTAACGTTTGGGATGAAATACGGTGAATTTGTTTTTTTGATCGGGAAGAGTGGTTCCGGTAAAAGTACTTTGCTTCAACTAATTTACTTTAATCTCATGCCGGATTCCGGTGAAATAATATTCGAGAACTACTCTTCACGTTTAATTAAACCCTCCTTATTACCGCTATTAAGAAGGAAAATTGGAATAATATTTCAGGATTTTAAATTAATTGAAGACCGGACGATATACGAAAATCTTGCTTTTGTTTTAGAAACGGTCAACACGCCAGCCAAGAAAATCAAAAAACGTATTACGGAGGTACTTGGTGAAGTAGGTATTTCTCATAAAATAAAGAGTTATCCGAAAGAATTATCCGGTGGCGAAAAACAACGCGTCGCCATCGCACGAGCTATTATTAACGAACCTTTGCTGATTGTTGCAGACGAACCAACCGGGAACTTAGACCCAGGAACATCGTTTGAAATATTGGAATTACTTAAAAAGATAAATAATAGGGGAACAGCAGTTTTAATAGCTACACACAATTATGAACTTCTAAAAAAATCTTCTGCACGTATTTTACAGCTGGAAAATGGCATCTTAAAAGAAGTTAGAAATTCAGTCTAATAATTTTTTTGGGGAAACATCTGGTTTAGTCCCTTAATAATTTCACTTGAAACATTTTCAATAGGGTTCAATCCGTTTACAACGAGCAGTTTATTTTTATTCTTATAAAAATTCTTAACTGGTTTTGTAGAAGATTGAAAAACTTCCAGCCGTGTACGAATAACTTCCTCTGTATCATCTTTCCGTTGGTAAAAACTATTTTCTGCGCCACAGATCGGGCAATGAACATCATTTTCAATTTCTGACAATGAAAAAATTGCTCTGCATGATTTACAGGCTCTTCGAGCTGTAAGGCGTTTTACAACTTCTTCGTCATTAGCCTCAAGGCAAATAAGTGCATAATCAGAAATAGTAAGTTTCCTAAATAACCGGGTTAAGGATTCCGCTTGTGCTGTTGTTCTTGGATACCCGTCGAGAATAAACCCGTTTTTACATCGTTCTTCCGCAAGAGTCTCCCGAATTATTTCAATCATTATTTCATCTGGGACTAACTGTCCGGCGTTCATAATTTTTTTTGCTTCAAGCCCGATCGGAGAGCCATTTTTAACAGCTTCGCGCAGAATATCGCCGGTTGAAATATGCGGGATAGAAAATTTTTCACTTAAGATTTTAGCTTGGGTTCCTTTCCCGACACCGGGGGCTCCAAATAGAATTAGATACATTTAATCTCCAATTATTATTGGTAAAATTATCATTATAAATTTTCTTTTGCAAAAAAGATGGCTGCTATCTACTCTGCAAACTGCTGTCCAAAATAAATTAGGACAGCAGTGAAAAAAGTAATTTTTTCTTCTCTGTGGTTGACTTTTATTTTTTATTGTATTAAGTTCATTCAGGGATTTAAGAATATTAATAAAGCAAGATGAATGCAGATAGTTACATATTTGACATAGTCCGGCAAAAAGTTAAAATCTACTACTCAAAATTTATTATAGAATACTTTTTAGCTACACACCAGCGGAAACAAGTTTTTGCTTCCTCCTTCCAAACAACAAATTTTACAACACTAACAATAAAATCACTAAACTTAGCAAAAGCTTGTTTTGTGATTGCAGACACTTTCCGGCGGCGAGCAGAGTCAACTATACGGCGAGCAACACCTGCAAGACGCCGAGTAGAGTCAACTATGTGCCGAGCATCACTGGCAATAAGGCGAGCAGAGTCTGCAATACGACGAGCAATGTCTGCAAACCAGCGAGCAGGCTTAGCAATAGACCGAGCAATATCAGCAATATGGCGAGCAGACTTAACTTACAAGCGAGGAACATCAACTATTCACTTTATAGGGGTAAAAACGTGGTTTTTAGCACTTTCTTTCTAAATAATCCCATTTTCAAAGCAAATGACCATGGTTTTTGCCATTGGCAAATCTATTTTTTTATAAAAGGCTCTAATAAATTATTCAATTTCTTTAACTTAATAGGATCGGAGGAT
>MNVA01000078.1 GCA_001871325.1 Ignavibacteria bacterium CG1_02_37_35 | reverse complement strand
TGATTGAATGAAAAACAGTGATCCATTCATTTCCATTCAGCCATTCTTCGCCTTATTTGTCTTATTAAGTCACCTTACGCAGAATTTGTAATACGAAGCGGTAGCTTCGTAAAAAACAAGCATTTTATCGAAGCTTCGCTTCGATTTACAATATAATTTCTCACTTTTGCGTAACGTGAGTTATTACTATTCTGCCAAATAGTACACGAATTTTAGTGTTAAGGTACTGCGTTTATAACACACAATTGGCGTTTCTTATTTTTCCTGGTTTTTTTTAGAAACGAATGGGCGAGTTCTTTCGTTAGGTTCGCAAACTGAAGATGTTCAAAGCGTGCAAGCTGGAATATTTCCGCTTTTAACTGTTACAAGTACTCATCCCAGCTTTTTACGTGCAGTTCATCCGCGGTAAATTTACGTAGCGATTTCACAAACCGCTTTGCAAATTGAAGATTGGTGATGAGCGGAATATTCAAATCAATGGAACGGCGGCGAACAAGGTAATCGCTGTCAAGTTCTTCCTTTTCGGAAGTTTTAGGGATGTTGATTACGAGATCAATTTTGCCGTCTTGCAAATACGAAAGGATTCCGGGCTCTTGGTTATCGAAAGGGCGGTGGAGCGTTTCAACTTCAATTCCGTTATCACCGTAGAAATCCGCCGTTCCTTTTGTGCCGTAAAATTTTAATCCCATTTTACGAAGTGTTTTTAATTCTTCCAGAAATTCTGCCTTCTCTTTTAAAGTGCCTGTTGAAAGAAGCACTGCTTTCTGCGGAATCTTAAAACCGACCGATAACATACTTTTCAAAAATGCTTCATTAAAATCATCACCAAGACAAGCAACTTCTCCAGTTGAAGACATTTCCACTCCAACCACCGGGTCACTTCCTTTTAATCTTGTAAAAGAAAATTGCGAAGCTTTAACGCCGACGTAGTCCAGATCAAAAGATGATTTATCAATCTTTGGAAGTTTCTGCCCTATAATTAGTTTTGTCGCAATATCAATGAAATTGATCTTCAAAACTTTTGATACAAACGGAAAACTTCGCGAAGCGCGGAGGTTACATTCAATCACTTTTACATCGTTGTCTTTAGCGATAAACTGCATATTAAAGGGTCCGGTAATTTCCAATTCGCGGGCAATTTCTTTTGTAATAATTTTTACTCGCCGCATGGTTTCCAGGTATGTTCGTTGAGGTGGAAGGACAATCGTTGCATCTCCGCTGTGCACACCGGCATTTTCAACGTGTTCCGAAATGGCGTAACAATAAAGCTCGCCGTTATCGCCTACGGCGTCAACTTCAATTTCTCTTGCATCGGTTATAAACTTGCTGATAACTACCGGATGTTCCTGACTGATCTCCGAAGCTTTTTGTAAATATTCTTCAAGTTCATTTTCCGTTAGCACTATGCTCATTGCGGCACCGCTTAAAACATAACTTGGGCGGATTAAGACAGGGTAGCCAACATTGTCAGCAAATTTTTTCGCTTCTTCTAAATTGGTAAGTTCGTTCCATTCCGGCTGGTCAATATCAAGTTGATCTAATATTTGCGAAAACTTGTGGCGGTTTTCTGCGTTATCAATTTTTGCAGGGGACGTTCCAAGAATGTTCACACCGTTGTTAAATAATTTTACTGCGAGATTGTTCGGAATTTGTCCTCCCATCGAAACGATAACGCCAAGCGGATTTTCTTTTTCATAAATGTCAAGCACCCGCTCAAGACTCATTTCTTCAAAATATAATTTGTCGCAAATGTCGTGGTCGGTGCTAACGGTTTCGGGGTTGTAGTTGATCATTATGGTTTTGTAATTCAATTTGTTCAGCGTTAAAACCGAATTAACACAGCACCAGTCAAACTCTACCGAAGAGCCGATACGGTATGCGCCACCGCCAAGAACGACAACCTGATTTTTTTCTTTCGCCTGCCCTGCGGTCAGGGAAACCGGAATGTCATCTTCATTTCCGTTGTAGGTCATATAAAGATAATTTGTTTGCGCCGGATATTCTGCCGCAAGCGTATCAATCTGTTTTACAAAAGGAGTGATGTTTAACGCTTTTCTTTTTTCGCGAACCTCAAACTCACCAGAGTTTGTTAGCAGTGCAATTTGTTTGTCAGAAAATCCTTTTTGTTTTGCTTCAAGTAATAATTCTGAATTTACCTTTTCAAGTTTCGGCTTTCTTAATTTATTTTGAAGCTCAACGATGTTCCTCATTTTGAATAAAAACCAGAGGTCAATTTTTGTTAACTCGTGCAGGCGATCAACGGTGTAACCTTCTTCAATTGCTTTTGCGAGAAGCGAAATGCGTTTGTCGGTTGGTTTTGCGAGCAAGTCATCGGTAATTTTTGTATCAAAATCGTTAGTAACAAATCCGTTGTAACCAACATCGAGCATCCGCATTGCTTTTTGGAGAACTTCTTCAAATGTTCTGCCGATTGCCATTACTTCTCCCACCGATTTCATTTCGGTACCAAGCTGCGTTGAAACCGCTTTAAATTTTTGCAGATCCCAACGCGGATATTTTAGCACGACATAATCAAGCGCGGGTTCAAAGCAAGAAGATGTTTCTTTTGTAATGCTGTTTTCAATTTCATTTAAATTGTAACCGAGTGAAAGTTTTGTAGCAACAAACGCAAGCGGATAACCGGTCGCTTTTGATGCGAGCGCTGAACTTCGACTGAGACGGGCGTTTACTTCGATGATTCTGTAATCGTCGGAATGAGGATCGAGCGCATATTGAATATTACATTCGCCGATAATGCCGAGATGACGGATGAGTTTTATTCCGATTGATCGGAGTTTAAAATTTTCGTGCGAAGAAAGCGTTTGCACCGGCGCAACTACAACGCTGTCGCCGGTGTGTATTCCCATCGGATCAACGTTTTCCATATTACAAATAGTGATGCAGTTGTTGTAACGGTCGCGGACAATTTCGTATTCAACTTCTTTCCAGCCGTAAAGAGATTCTTCAAGTAAAATTTGCTTTGTAAATGAGAAGGCGCGCTTGGCTTTATCAATTAATTCTTCTTTGTTGTTTACGATGCCGGAACCGAGTCCGCCGAGTGCATACGCAATACGCACCATCAGCGGATAGCCGATTTCGTTTCCTGCAGCGATGGCTTCATCAATGTTTGCAACGGTTTTGCTTCGCGCTACTTTTAATCCGACTTCGTTTACGCGTTTTGCAAAAAGAAATCTATCTTCGGTATCTTTAATCGCTTCAACCGAAGTGCCGAGAACTTTAACGTTATACTTTTCTAAAATTCCTCTGTCGAATAATTCAACGCCGACATTAAGCGCCGTTTGTCCTCCGAAGCCCAGCAGGATTGCATCAGGTTTGTCTTTTTCAATTACCTTTTCAACAAACTCGGTTTTGATTGGAAGGAAATAAACTTTGTCGGCAAATTCTTCGGAGGTTTGAATGGTTGCGATATTCGGATTGATGAGAACGGTCTCGATGCCGTCTTCTTTCAGCGCTTTGATTGCCTGCGAACCGGAATAATCAAACTCACCGGCTTGCCCGATTTGCAGCGCGCCGCTTCCGAGGATTAATACTTTTTTAGGTTTACCTTTTTTTATCATGCTCTATTAAATTCCAAAAAACAAAAAACAAGTTCCAAAATTAATTTCATAATCCTTTTGCAGTGTCGCTTTTTGTTTTCTTATATATAATTGATGAAAATATTTTCTTTAATTCATTCGATTCGTTATTAAATCGTATTCCTTCTTCTTTGAAAGTTTCATTGTTTGTTTCCGTTATCAGACGCAACCAGAAGGACGTTTCTTTTGCTTCTTTCCGAGAAATTCTTAATCTCATTAAAAAGTCTTTTTCTCCTAAACATTCATTTGCTTCAATATAATTGGCTCAAACAGAACCTGAAGACCGAATAAGCTGTTTAATATATTCTCGATTAACAATATCCATCGGCAATTTCTTACAAAAGAATGCAATACCTTTTGCAAATTGAAAACAACGCTCTTCCAAATCATAAACTTTTTTTGAACTGTCCTCACTCATAATTTTTTAATCCTAGATTATAAAAATATTGTTTGTTCTTTTTTGTCTTTTGTAATTTGTTTTTTGTGATTTTCTATGATATTGCTCTCACAAATAAATCGAAAATAAATTCCGTGTCGTCGGGACCGGGAGAAGCTTCCGGGTGAAACTGCGCGCCGAATAATGGTTTAGAAATATGGATGATCCCTTCGTTCGTTCCGTCGTTATCGTTCTGAAACCACTCGCGCCAATCTTCGGAAAGAGTTGCAGAATCAATTGCGTACCCGTGATTCTGTGAAGTGATGTAACACCGTTTCGTTCCCGATTCATTTGCCGGTTGATTGTGGCTTCGGTGTCCGTATTTCAATTTATAAGTATTGGCATCTGCGGCTAAACCCATTATCTGGCAGCCGAGACAAATACCAAGCATCGGAATTCCTTTTGCCATCGCTCGTCTTGTGTTTTCAATCGTTATGGGATTCATCTTAGGATCGCCGGGACCATTTGATAAAACAATTCCATCAGCTTCAATTGAAAGGAAATCATAATTATACGGAACGCGGATGACTGTAATATCGCGCCGTAAAAACGCTTGAACAATATTGTTCTTCGTTCCGCAGTCTACAAAGACCAATTTCTTTTTCCCTTTTTGGTATTCAACCGGTTCTTTAATTGAAACTTCACTGACGAGATTTGTTTTATTCGGGTCTTCAAAACTTAATTCATCGGCAGTATTTTCAAAAACAATTTTGCCGAGCATCGTTCCTTTTTCGCGAAGTTTGCGCGTAAGCATTCGAGTATCAATTCCGTAAATGCCGGGAATGTTTTCATCAACCATCCATTCGTGCAGAGATTGTTTTGCGTTCCAGTGAGAATATTCAAAAGAATAGTCCGAGACAATAATTCCGCGCAAATGAATTTTTTCCGACTCGAAATTTTTCAGCAGCCCGTTTTCTCTTTCTTTACCGGGAACGCCGTAATTTCCGATGAGCGGAAACGTGAATGTGAGAATTTGTCCGCAGTAGGAAGGGTCTGTCATCGTTTCCGGGTAGCCAACCATTCCCGTGTTAAAAACAACTTCGCCGGTAACGTTTTTATCGGAGCCGAATCCGTAACCGGAAAACTTCGAGCCATCTTCTAAAATCAGTTTTGCTTTTTGTTTAGTCATATTTTTTCTTTTAGGTCTTAATCGTAATTCTTAATCTTAATCTCGGTCTGCATCTTTTCATCTTAAAAAAGATTAAGATTAAGATAGAAATAATGAGACAAACTTTATTTATAAAAAAAAAGCCACCCTTGCGGAGCGGCTATACTCTTGAAAATTTATAATTCGGTTTTGATTTGGTTCTGTTCAAACTTCTCATTTTTTTTCTGCAAATATAAAAGGTAATGACTTGCAAAACAATCACTAAAAAAGATTTTTCGGATAGGTATTCGTGGAACTGAAAAAATAGATGAAGTAAAGATAATGTACGCTTAAAATCTCGATTTTTATTCGTTTTTAGGTTTTTTGCCCATTAAAAACCCAGCCAGACTTTATCCTTTGTTATTCCATGTTTGTTATTCGTTATTCTTAAGAAGGCAGGTATGTTTTCCCTGCAAATCCATCTCTATTTTGATCCGATCGCCAACTTTTCGGCAGATTCATTTCATAATTCTTTTCAACATTTCAAAATCTTCTTTGGCGGTAATTTTGAAATTGAACGGAGAACCTTCGGAAAGATGAATTTTCTTCCCGTTTCTCCGAACTAACATTGATTCATCGGTTCCAACAAACTTTTCTTTCTTCGCTTTTTTAAAAGCGGAAAGCAACTGGGCATAACGGAAGATCTGCGGAGTTTGAACGTAGTAAATTTGTGAGCGGGTAAGGTAGGTGTGTTCTCTGTTTGTCTTTTTCAAGAGAGTATCTTTTGCCTGCAAACAGACAAGCGCATTGCCGTTTTTTTCCGCACAACGGATCGCATCAGCTAAAACCTTTTCCGGCAGTAGTGGGCGCGCGGCATCATGTACAATTACAAGATCACCTTTATTTAAATCTGCCATAATAAGCGCGTTATAAACTGAGTCTTGCCTCTCTTTTCCTCCTTCAACAATTGTCTGCAGTTTAGTTAGATGATGTTTTTTCTGAAGTTTTATTATTCGCGGAAATTCTTCCCTACTTGCCGCAACAATAATTTCATCAATCTTTTTTGTTTTTTGAAAAACTTCAAGCGTGTAAGCGAGAATTTCTTTCCCGTTTATTTTCAGAAATTGCTTCGGAGTAGCTCCTCCGAATCTTTTTCCAATACCTGCTGCGGGAATGATGGCAACGATTCGGGGCATGGTTGATGGTTGATGGTTGATAGTTGATGGAAGAAGCGACATAGATATTATTATATTATTGTTTGGAAATTCCAAAACACAAAACACAAATTCCAATTGTAATTTGTGTTTTGATGTTTGGATTTTATCTTAAAATTCTCTTCACTTAGATGATCAACATTGCATCACCGTAGCTGAGGAAACGGTATTGTTCTTTTAATGCTTTCTTATATGCCTTTAAGACAAATTCAATTTCTCCAAAAGCGGCAACCAGCATCATCAAAGTTGATTCCGGATAATGGAAATTCGTGATCAACTTAGTTCCAATTTGAAACTCGTAAGGAGGATAAATGAATTTGTCCGTCCAACCTTTATTCCCGCGAACATAGCCGTCCGCCGTAACACTACTTTCCAAAGCACGAACAGCGCTTGTTCCAACAACGAAAACATTTTTACCGTTCTTCTTCGCTTTATTAATGATTTCAGCTGTTGATGCCGGAACATCGAAATATTCAGAATGCATCCGGTGCTTGGTTAAATCCTCAACTTCAACTGGTTGGAACGTTCCTAATCCGATATGAAGTAACACGGGAACAATCTCAACGCCCTTCTTATTTATTTTTTCCAAGAGCTTGGTTGTAAAATGGAGACCGGCTGTCGGTGCTGCAACCGAACCATCCGTTTTTGCATAAACCGTTTGATAATTTTCTTTATCAGCCTTTTCCGGTTCGCGTTTGATGTAAGGAGGAAGAGGTGTATGCCCAATTTTTTCAATAGAGGTAAACACATCGGGTCTATTAAACCGAACCGTTCTTCCGCGGGAAGTGGTATTATCAATAACTTCGCAGAACAGATCGTCATCAAAATAAATTTTATTTCCGATCCTTACTTTGCGCGCCGGATCAACGATGACGTCCCATATCCACTCGCGCGTATTGAGTTCGCGGAGAAGGAAGACTTCAATTTTGGCGTTCGTCTTTTCTTTTTTTCCATACAATCGGGCTTGAATAACACGCGTATCGTTTAACACAAGAACATCGCCTTCTTCCATATAGTCAACTATATGCGAAAAGGTTTTGTTTTCAATAGTTTGTGTCTCGCGATTCAAGACCATCATTTTGGATTTATCCCGCGGATGCATTGGGTATTTTGCAATATGTGTCTTTGGTAAATTATAACTAAACTCAGATAACTTCATTTTCTTTCACCTTGTTAATTTGAAACAACAGAGGAAGAGCACTTATGAATCATAAGCACTCTTGCTCTCAATTAAGTCCGCCTTTGGCGGATTATTTTTTCTTGTGATCTTTTTTCTTATGATCTTTTTTCTTTTTGCTGTGCAGTTCGTTGATAACCGCTCGTGCAGCAGCCAAACGGGCGATCGGCACGCGGAACGGTGAACAACTAACGTAGTTTAATCCTGTTCTGTGGCAAAACTCCACCGATGAAGGTTCGCCGCCGTGTTCGCCGCAAATACCAACTTTTAGATCCGGACGGGTGCTTCTTCCTCTTTGTGTTCCAATCTCTAACAATTGACCGACCCCTTCCTGGTCGAGAGCTTCAAAAGGATCAACCGGCAGAATTTCTTTATCAACATACATCGGCAAGAATTTTCCTGCATCGTCACGTGATAACCCGAATGTTGTTTGGGTTAAGTCATTTGTTCCGAAACTGAAAAACTCGGCACGTTCGGCTATTTTATCGGCAACTAAAGCAGCGCGGGGCAATTCGATCATCGTTCCTACTAAGTAGTTGATCTTCACTTTCTTTTCTGCCATAACTTCCGAAGCAACTCTTCGGACAATTTCTTCTTGAAGTTTGAATTCAGTGGCTGTGCTCACTAATGGAATCATGATTTCGGGCTTAACTTTGAATCCTTCTTTCTTTACTTCGGCAGCGGCTTCAAATATTGCTCGCGCTTGCATTTCGGTAATTTCAGGATAAAGAATTCCGAGACGGCATCCTCTAAAGCCAAGCATAGGGTTGAACTCGTGCAAACTCGCCATCTTTTCTTGAATTTTTTTTACGCTTACTTTCAATTCTTTAGAAAGCTCTGAAATTTCAGCGTCTGTGTGAGGTAAAAATTCATGTAACGGCGGATCGAGAGTTCTAACGGTTACCGGGGAACCTTTCATCGCTTTAAAGATTCCTTTAAAGTCTTCTCTTTGATATGGAAGAAGTTCTGCCAGCGCAGCTTTTCTTGCTTCAAGCGAATCGGAAAGGATCATTTTTCTCATTGAAAGAATTTTGTTTTCGCCGAAGAACATGTGCTCGGTACGGCAAAGACCAATACCTTCAGCGCCGAATGCAATTGCATTTGCCGCTTGATCGGGTTGATCGGCGTTTGTTCTGATGCCTAATCTTCTAAAAGAATCCGCCCAGGTCATCAAACTGTTATACGTTTGGAATGTTGGAGATTCTTTAGCGGTAAGCGTTTTGGTAAGAAGAACCTGGATAACTTCCGAAGGTTTTGTTTCAAGTTTACCTTCAATAACTTCTCCGGTTGAGCCGTCAATGGAAAGATATTCTCCTTCTTTAACAACGATGTCTTTATTTTCTACACGGATAGTTCTTTCTTTGTAATCAATTTTTAAAGTGCCGCAGCCTGCAACGCAGACTTTTCCCATTTGACGCGCAACGAGCGCTGCGTGTGAAGTCATTCCACCGCGGGCAGTTAAAATACCTTCGGCAGCGTTCATTCCTTTAATGTCCTCGGGCGAAGTTTCGATGCGAACGAGAATTACTTTATCTCCTTTCGCAGCCATTTCTTCAGCGTCCTGCGCGCTTAACGCAACTTTACCTGAAGCGGCGCCGGGACCGGCATTCAAGCCTTTTGCTAAAAGTCTTCCGGCGTCAATTGCTTTTTTCTTTTCGCTTAAATCGAAAATTGGTCTGAGCAATTGGTTTAATTGATTTGGTTCGATACGGAGAATAGCCTCTTCTTTGTCAATTAATTTTTCTTTCACCATATCAACCGCCATTTTGATAGCTGCAAAGCCTGTTCTTTTTCCAACACGGCACTGAAGCATCCACAATGTACCTTGCTGAATGGTGAATTCAATATCCATCATATCTTTATAATGTTTTTCAAGTTTCAATCTAATGTCGTCAAGTTCGCGGTAAATTTTTGCGTTATCTTTTTTCAGTTCTGCAATCGGAAGCGGGGTTCTGATTCCGGCAACAACATCTTCGCCTTGTGCGTTGAAAAGATATTCACCGTAGAAAAGATTTGTGCCGGCGGCAGGGTCACGGGTAAATGCAACGCCTGTGCCGGAATCTTCGCCCATATTTCCAAACACCATTGATTGAACGTTTACCGCCGTTCCCCATGATTCGGGGATATCGTTTAATTTTCTATAAACAATTGCTCTTTCGTTCATCCATGAGCTGAAGACCGCGCCAACTGCGCCCCAAAGTTGTTCTTCGGGATTTTCCGGAAACGTGTGTCCGGTTTTCTTTTTGATTTCAGCTTTAAATTCAGATACCAATTCTTTTAAATCATCGGCAGTTAATTCTGTATCAAGCTTAACGCCGCGCTTTTCTTTCTTTGCATCAAGCAGCACTTCAAACGGATCGTGTTCGTGTTTGTCAATAGGTTTTAATCCAAGGACAACATCGCCGTACATTTGCACGAATCTTCTGTAAGAATCATAAGCGAAGCGGGGATTGTTCGTTTTCTTAATTACGGCTTCAACGGTAATATCGTTTAAGCCAAGGTTGAGAATAGTATCCATCATTCCCGGCATAGAAGCACGCGCGCCGGAACGAACGGAAACAAGCAGCGGGTTTGTTGAAGAGCCAAATTTTGCTTTCATCTCTTGTTCAACTTTAGCAAGAGCTTTTTTTACTTGCTCGCTCAATTGTTTTGGATAAGAATTTTTATTCTCAAAATATTGAGTGCAGACTTCAGTAGTGATGGTAAAGCCTGCGGGAACCGGCAATCCGATGTTTACCATTTCGGCAAGGTTTGCGCCTTTCCCGCCAAGCAGCGCTTTCATGTCAGCTTTTCCGTCGGCTTTTTTCCCGCCGAAAAAATAGACATACTGGTTTTTTTTTGATTTAGCCATAAGTGAGTAATCTCCTTAAGTTTATTTGTTTTTTTTTAGATACCTTGAACCTGGAAGTATCCATTGATTATTTCGTTTTGGGTTCACTAAGTTTTTTGAATATTTCTTTTATAAAATCTTTTTCGTTATCAAATTGTAATTCTATTTTTAGATAATAGATATCAATGTCATCAAGTTCTTTAGTGAATTGCATCAACTTTACCGCGTCTTTCTGCGTGGTAATTACAGAATGAACGTTTGTGGCATAAAATTGTTTCCGGATTATCTGAATATCTTCCCGGGTATAAAATTTGTGGTCACGAAAAACCATTCGGTTGCCGGAATCAACATGTAATTGTTCAAGCGCATTAAAGAACGAATGCGGATTTGCAATTCCGCTTATTACTAAACTGTTTTGACCTTCAAATTCTTTCGATTCATAAAACGTTTTCTTTTTGATGTCGAAAAATCCTTTTGCCGAATAGTGCGCGGTGAAAACTTTTTTCGTCTCAAAATATTTTTGAAGACGTCCGGGAATCTCTTTCCGCCCGGAAAATTTTCTGTTCAACACAATAATGTCTGCGCGTCTAATTGAAGAAAAATCTTCGCGTAGCATTCCGGTCGGTAAAAATGTACGCCGCAACGAACTCGCTTCCAGTAAAAACCGCTGTTCAAAAATCAGGATGTCTAAATCTCGAAATAACCATCTATGCTGGAAAGCGTCATCCAAAATGATGGTGTCGACTCCCGCCTTGGCAAGCAATTGTTTAGCGCCTTCAACACGGCTTTCACACACAGCGGCGGGAACAGAACATTCAAGCACGGTTTGATAGATTTCGTCACCGCATTCTTCAACAGTGGTTATCAGTTGGTTGCCGTCGGAGACAAAGAGAAATCCGGTTGATTTTCTTCCATAGCCACGGCTTAAGACTGCAACTTTTTTATCGCTTTGCTTCATTAAATTCGTCAGATAAACCACTAACGGAGTTTTCCCGCTGCCGCCGACGGTTAAATTACCAACGCTGATAACGGTTGCGTCAACTTTAGTTGAAGGGAATATTTTCGCGTCAAACAAAAAATTTCTGATTGCTGTGATCAGCGCATAGATCGGAACCAGCGGCAAAGCAGCTAATCGCAAACCATCTACTATTTTTCGTTTGTCTACCTTCATTTACTTAATCTGAAAATTCTTGAGCTTTCTTTTGCAATTCGTTTAATTTTTCTTCGCACTGTAAAATCATTTTTGACGTTTCATCGTAACTTAAATTCTTATCAATCAGTATTGGCTCAGAATAAACCAATTGCACTTTTGAAAATGGGAACGGAACTTCAAAATTATCCCAGCTGTGTAATTTTCTTTTCGATTTACAACCAACGCCGACAAGCACTAACGGAACTTCGCTTTTCTTTGCCGTGATAACCGCTCCCGCTTTCATTTTGAAATTTGGTCCGAGCGGTCCATCGGGAGTAATGGCAACCGGGCATTCGTGCTTCGCATGGTCAATCATAATTTGCAGCGCTACATTTCCGCCT